>CALBSZ010000109.1 GCA_937967665.1 uncultured Planctomycetaceae bacterium | reverse complement strand
TTCGCCTGTTCCGTGGGAATGGGAGGCAGAAAGGATAGACAGGATGCTTTGGCACCGCAAGGAATCTTCCGCTGTACTTGAGCAGCTTGAGTCGGACCTGACTAGCGGGCTGAATGACGAGCAAGTGCAGGCCCGTCAAATCGAATTCGGTCCCAACGAACTCGTCGAAACGGGGGGCCGCAGTCCCTGGCAGATCGTCTGGGAGCAATTCAGCAGCGCCATGGTGGTGATGCTCATCGGCGCGGCCGGGGTCTCGGCTCGTCGGCACGTATACACGGCTGCCGGAGTGCTCGTGGCCATTGTGTTGATCACGGCCGCCGTGGGTTGTTTTCAGGACTATCGCGCGGAACGGGCGATGGCGGCACTGAAAAAACTGGCCGTGCCGGTGGTTCGCGCGCGCCGCGCGGGAACGGCATGCGAAATCTCCGCGCGCGAGCTCGTGCCGGGCGACATCGTGCTACTGGAAGTGGGCAACTACGTCCCCGCCGATTGTCGCTTGCTGGAAAGCGTGAATCTGAAAGTCCAGGAGGCCGCGCTGACGGGCGAATCGGCGGCGGTGGAAAAGCAGGTGGAATGCCTGGCCGACGACGACTTAGCGCTGGGCGATCGGAATAACATGGTCTACATGGGAACCGTCGTGACCTACGGTCATGGTCAGGCGGTGGTGACCGAAACGGGAATGCGGACGGAACTGGGGCATATCGCCAAATCGCTCCAGTCGGTGACGTCCGAGTCCACTCCTTTGCAGAAGCGGCTCGCGCAACTCGGCCGCGCTCTGGCACTGGTCGCCGTTGGCATCGTGGCGCTCGTATTCGTACTGGGTTTGCTACGCGGTGAAGATCCACGCCTGATGTTAATGACCGCGCTGAGCCTGGCGGTCGCCGTCGTGCCGGAGGGCCTGCCCGCGGTGGCCACCGTTACCTTGGCGCTCGGCGCGCGGCGCATGTTCAAACGCCAGGCACTGATTCGCAAACTGCCCGCGGTGGAAACGCTAGGGTCGGTCACGGTCATCTGTTCCGACAAGACGGGCACGCTTACCGAAAACCGTATGACCGTCACCGTGCTCGACGTCGCCGGCGACCGACTGGATTTGACCGAAAGCTTACAAGACGGAAAACCGCTCACCCAACCCGCGTCCGGAGACGATGAGACCGCGCTGCGCGAACAGGTTGCACATCAATCCGGGCTGGCTCTGCTGCTGGCCGGAGCGGGTCTGTGCAATGACGCCGAAATCGAACGCGACTCGGAGCACCAGGGATTCCGAGCGGTCGGAGACCCGACGGAAGGCGCGCTGGCCATTGCGGCGGCTCGCCTGGGGCTGCGGAAGGATCGCCTGTTGCGACTCTTTCCCCGCGTCGCGGAAGTCCCTTTTGACTCCGAGCGCAAGCGCATGACAACCGTACATCGGATCGCCGGCACGGCCGGCGATGAAACAGATGGCCCGGTGAAAACAGCTTTGCGGCCGTTGGTGGAATTGGATGGCGACCATATTGCTTTTACCAAAGGCGCCGTCGACAGCATTCTGGCAGTTTCCCAGTACGTGTGGGACGACGATGAACCGAAACCGATCGACGAAGACTGGCAGCGCCGCGTTGCGGATGCGAATGACCAATTGGCGGCCGGCGGCATGCGGGTACTGGGCGTTGCTATGCGACCGCTCGACGCAGCCCCGGCGAGTGCCAGCACGGAGGAGATCGAGGATCAGTTGATTTTCATCGGCATGCTGGGGCTGATCGATCCGCCCCGCTCGGAAGTAGCCGACGCCGTCGCGCTTTGCCGCTCGGCCGGAATTCGCCCCCTCATGATCACCGGCGATCACCCGCTCACAGCCCGGCACATTGCCCGCCAACTGAGCATCTCCGACAGCGATGAGGTGCTCACCGGCCCCGAGTTGGAGCGGATGGAGCCGGATGATGTCGATGCGTCCGTGGAATCGACCTCGGTGTATGCTCGTGTTTCGCCGAAGCACAAGCTGCAATTGGTCCAGGCACTGCAGGATCAAGGCCACGTCGTGGCCATGACCGGCGACGGCGTGAACGACGCACCCGCGTTGAAACAGGCTCACATCGGCGTGGCCATGGGCATCACCGGCACGGACGTCTCGAAGGAAGCTTCTCAAATGGTACTGCTGGATGACAATTTCGCCACGATCGTCAACGCGATCAAAGAAGGGCGGATGGTGTACGACAATATTCGCAAGTTCGTGCAGTACACGATGACCAGCAACGCCGGCGAAATCTGGGTCATGGTTCTCGGCCCGCTGTTAGGCATGCCGCTGCCGTTGCTGCCGCTTCAGATACTGTGGATCAATCTGGTCACGGATGGCCTGCCCGGCCTGGCACTGGCGGTGGAGAAGGCGGAACGGAATACCATGCAGCGTCCGCCCTACCCGCCATCGGAACATATCTTTGGCCGTGGCATGGGACGTGATATCGCCTGGATCGGATTGTTGATGGGCGTGGTCTCGCTGGCCATGGGATACTGGTATTGGGCTTCCGGTTCGTCATCCGAGGCGCACTGGCGCACCGTCGTTTTCACCGTTTTGACGCTCGCTCAAATGGGGAATGCCATGGCGACCCGTTCGGCTCGCGATTCCCTGTTCCGGATTGGTGTCTTTTCGAACCTGCCGCTCATCGGGTCCGTCGCCCTGACCTTCGGATTGCAACTGGCCGTGATCTATTGGCCACCGCTTCAAAATATCTTCAAGACCACCGCGCTGACGGTGAGTGAACTGACGCTGTGCATCGCTCTCAGCACCGTCGTGTTTTGGGCGGTTGAAGCGCAGAAGTTCGCCCTGCGTATGCTCCCGACCGGCAAGTCGTGACTCGCCCGACATCGTCTCGATGCCAGGGAGTTCGAAGGTCCGCTGATTGTTGCTCGTTCGAATCATGGTAAGGCTACCTTCAAGGACTCTGATAACTGCAATGGGTCGGCTGAAGGCGCCACGCGCCGCACATCTGTTCTAACCCTTACAAAAGCAGGCAGCTCGTGGATTCAGATCGTGGAATCGATTGTTGTTTTTTCGCCTCGCGGCAACCGTAGCCTACGTTTGAACTGAGATTTCTCGCTAAGCGGGCTTTGATAACGCTTGCACGGTCGAACCGGAGCGCCACGGCTATGAATTGTCCGGGGCTTCCCGTAACTGACCGAGCGACGGGTCATCGGCACTGATTAGGGGCAGTGAGGACCTTTTGAAACGATCGATCCCTCCAGTAGCCTCGCGCCCATGCAAGCTGTCGACAATGCCATTCGCGGACTGATCATCGATTCCGACGCGGAGTCCATCGCGCGAGCGCACAAATGGCTGATTCGCTCTACCGGTCCGCCCATGCAACTGGATGCGGCCGGGACGCTCGAAGACGGACAACGGATGCTGGCTCACGGCGACATGCAGTTCGTCGTCTTGGACCTGAAACTTCCCGATAGCCGTGGACTGCATACCTTCCTGAGTGTGAAGGAACAGACGCCGGAACTTCCCATTCTGGTGTGGGCCACGGAAGAGGACGAGGAACTGGGGCTGAAAGCGGTTCAGGCAGGCGCTCAAGACTGCCTGCTCAAAGGGGAACTCGACCCGAAAGAGTTCAGCCGTGCGATACGCAACGCCATGGAACGTCATCGCCAGCAGGAAAAGCTGCGCGAACTGGCCTACTGCGATCCGTTGACCGGGCTGCCGAATCGCACGGTCTTCATCGGACACTTGAAACGCGCGCTGGCCCGCAGCAAACGCAATGGCACTCAATTTGCCGTCATGTTCCTGGACCTGGACGCCTTCAAGTTCGTTAACGACAGCCTGGGACACGATACGGGCGATCAGTTGCTGGTTGAAGTCAGCCAGCGCCTCCAACAGTCGCTGCGCATGGAAGACATGGTCGCCAGATTCGGCGGGGACGAGTTCACGATCTTTGTGGATCATGTGGCGAATCTGGCTGAAATCGAAAACATCGTCAACCGCTTGCAGCGGGATCTTTCGATGCCGTTCAACTTGAATGGCCAGGAGGTGTCGTTCTCGGGCAGCATTGGCGTCGTGATGAGCGGCCCACAATACGAAGATCCAGGCGAACTGCTGCGCGACGCCGATACCGCCATGTACCGCGCCAAGGCGCTTGGGAAAGCCAGGCATCAGATTTTTGACAAATCCATGCATCAGCACGCCCTGCGGCGTTTGGGCTTCGAAGGCGATCTCAGGCGGGCCATCGAGCAGCGCGAATTCGAACTGTATTACCAGCCGGTCATCTGCTTGAAGAGCGAAACGGTCGTCGGGTTTGAAGCGTTGATCCGCTGGCGACGTCCCAATCACGGTGTGGTGCCGCCGGACCAGTTCATCGCCATGGCCGAGGAAACAGGTTTGATTGTTCCCATGGGCCGCTGGGTGCTTCGCGAAGGCTGCCGCCAGATTCAGTCGTGGCGCAGACGATTTCCCGGTCAGCCGCTGAGGATCGGGATCAACGTCTCCAGCCGACAGCTGTCGCAAAGCGACCTCGTGGCACAAGTTGACCAGACACTGCTGGAATTTGACCTCGAGGCCAACGGTCTGGAACTGGAAATCACCGAAAGCGGCATTATCGAAAACCCCGTTGCCGCCTCGGAAGCCTTGGAGGAAGTTCGGCGTCGCGGAGTGCGGTTGAGTATCGATGACTTCGGCGTCGGCTACTCGTCACTCAGTCAATTGCACCGCTTCCAATTCGACACGCTCAAAATCGATCGTTCGTTCGTCAATAAACTCTGCGACGTGGCCGACAACTCCCGCCTTTTCGTGCACGCGATTTTGGGGCTGGCCGAAAACCTTAATATGGAAGTGGTCGCCGAGGGAATCGAAACAATGGACCAGCTGCGTGCCCTGCAAGATCTGGATTGCACCTTCGGCCAGGGATTCTACTTTTCCAAACCATTGGACCGCCATCGCGCCACCGAGTTCCTGGAACATCACTTCTCGATGGTGAATTCCGTTTAATGCGGATCCGGCTACGCGTCGTACTCGCGGATGCTCGTTTCCATGGTCGTAGTTCTGCGACTCCGTTCGCGGAAGCCAGCGGGCGGAGCCGCGGGCCTACAGGTTCATTCTCAGATACCGCTCGACTAATGCGGATCCGGCTACGCGTCGTACTCGCGGATGCTCGTTTCCATGGTCGTAGTTCTGCGACTCCGTTCGCGGAAGCCAGCGGGCGGAGCCGCGGGCCTACAGGTTCATTCTCAGATACCGCTCGACTAATGCGGATCCGGCTACGCGTCGTACTCGCGGATGCTCGTTTCCGAGTCTTTGCCCAGGACGATGTGATCCAGTACTTCAATGCCAATCAGCTTGCCGGACGACTCCAGGCGGCGCGTGACGGACAGGTCTTCACGGCTGGGGGTGGAATCGCCCGAGGGATGATTGTGGACCAGGATCACCGTCGCCGCGGCGTCCCTGATTGCCGGCCGAAACACCTCCCGCGGATGAACCAGGCTCGCGTCCAGCGTACCCACGGTGATTTGATGCGTGTCGATCACCTGGTTCTTCGTGTCGAGCGTAACGACATGGAACTCTTCCTGCTTGTTGTCACTGGCCAGCCGCGCAAATTGCCGTCGGCAGAACGCCTTGGCATCGGCAGCGCCACCGATCTTGGTCGTGACCTTGTCGTCGGTCAGCGCCGCGATGCGGCGGCCTAATTCGATTCCAGCCATGATCTGGCAATAGGCTGTCTTTTCGACGGCCGGGCTGATCGATTTCACCGAGCCGCGCCCCGCGTGCGCCAGGTCTTCGAGCCGGCCGGCAAACGCTTTCGCCACTTTTTCGCCTGCGGTCATCGCCGATTCACCGGGCCGGCCGCTGCGGACCAGGATGGCAATCAATTCAGAGTTGCGAAGCTGATCCGCACCTTGGTCTAACAAACGTTCTCGCGGACGCTCTTGCTCCGGCGAAGCTTTCAACTGAGTGCCAAAGAGCTTTTCGTCCAGCCACTTCCGCGGCGAAAAAGTACCGCGTCCGGTGTTCCAGCGATAGAGCCCCTCAGACGTTTCGCGAATCAACCAACCCTGACTCACCAGTTCGTTCACGATGCGCGTGACAAACGCCGGCTTCTCGCCATCACACGCCCGCTTCACCATCTCCAGGTCAAACGCAGCGGTTCGCGAAACGTACTCCACCACCGGCAAGTAGCGTTCATACCGCCGCGCCGTGGCACTCCCAACAGGATTGGTCGTGGACATAATCACCCATTTTGTTCCACCTCCCACCCACATTCAATGGGGGCCTGTAGGTCACGCTCCGCGTGACAGGGATCGGCTCTCCGCCTAGCTCAATTGCGGGAATGTCTTGAGTTTGCCGGATTAAGGGCCCCACGGCCCGCCGCACATCGGCGTGCGGAGCATCCCCTACGGGGGACCGGCGTTACTTGCCAATGCAGTACAGCACGGTGTCAGAACGCAGGAGTAGCTGACTGTCGTGGGGGACCAGCGAGGCGCGGAAGATCTCTTCGTCCGAGCAGTTGACTGCATTGCGGCTCACAATCACCGGCTTGACATCGGGTTTGATAACGATCGCTTCGCCATCCTCGCTGACGAAGTAGATCAAGCCGCCTGCCGCAATGGGCGACGACGAAAAACGCCCGCCCATCCGCGCTTTCCACAATTCTTCGCCGGTCGAGGCACGGTACATCGTGCCGATACCGGGATCGAGATTCACGACAAACAGGAAATCATCAACGACGATCGGTGATGGAAGATCGCGGCCTCCCTTGCGTTCGACGCGCCACACTTCATGCGAGGCATTGACCGTACCGCTTCCGCCCGGACGCACCGCGTACATGGAACCGGGACGGCCGTTCACCGCAATGATCAAGTCTCCCGCGGTGACCACCGTGGGGCTGCCGCGTCCCGTAGAACCCTCGTTGAACCACAGTTCCTTTCCTGTCTCCGGATCGTAAGCGGCCGTGCCGTAGTGGCCGTTCATCACCAGTTCTTCGCGTTTGTCGGTCTTGATCAGAATCGGCGTACTCCATCCGCGGACGACTTTACGCGGCGTTCGCCAAAGCTCCTTACCGGTTGCCTTGTCCAGAGCCAACAGATACGACGTATCGTCGGCGTCGCAGTTTTGAATGACTTTGTTGCCGACCAAAATGGGAGACGCGGCCGTGCCCCAAGGTCCTTTAAAAGGACCGAGGTCGCGGGACCAGACGTGCTTGCCCTCGACGTCGTAGCAGTGAATCCCGCCCTTGCCGAAAAAAGCGATGACGTGTTTGCCGTCCGTGGCGCAGGTGGACGACGCCCAATTGTTCATCTTATGTGATGGTTCCGGTTCCCCCGTCCACGCCGTCTGCTGCCACAGGATCTTGCCCGTTTGACGGTCGATGCAAAAGACCAGACGCTCGCCTCCGTTCTGCAGCGATCCGGTGAGGAAGATCTTGTTTCCCCAGATAACGGGCGACGACTGGCCGCTGCCAGGTAGCTTGGATCGCCAGACAACATTGGAATCATCCCACGCCGTGGGCAAGTTGGTCTCGCCGCTGTGCCCTTGCCCTTCCGCGCCGCGCCAGCGAGGCCAATTGTCGGCGGCTGTAACGTGAGACTGGGTGAAAACGAGTGAAGTTAGGACCAGGAGAGTCAGGTATCGTGGATTCATCGCTATGCCTTCGGTGGGGACAGGAGGGTGGGATTCGTATTCGCCATCGGCCAGGCCTGACAGAACGCCGTTATTGTAACGACACTGGTCGCGAATTGCACGAATCGACGCTCACTTTTCCGCAGCCGCCAGATAGGCCGTCATCCGCTGGACAATATCGGGATGTTCCTGCGAAACGTCGTGGGCTTCGCCGATGTCGGTGGATAAATCGTAAAGTTCCAGGGATGCGTTCGGTTTCAGCCTCACGGCTTTCCAATTGCCTGACCGGACTGCCACTTTGGAACCGTATCGCCAGAACAGGTACTCGTGATTCCGCTGTTTCTGTCCCTGCAGTGTCGGCAGCAACGAGATCCCATCGCCATGCGCGGGAATTTCGACGCCGGCCAGTTCGCAGGCTGTCGGCATCCAATCCCAGAAAGCGGCGGGACGGTCGGAGGACGAGCCGGGGGATATGGTTCCCGGCCACCACGCAATGGCGGGAACGCGAATCCCGCCTTCATACAAGTCGCGCTTGAAACCGCGCAGCGGTCCGTTGGCGTCGAAGTATTCGTGCTTGTGTCCCCCCTCGCTATGCGGCCCGTTGTCCGAAGTGAAGATCAGCAGCGTCTTGTTGTCGATTTCGAGTTCCCGCAACAAAGACACCAATTTGCCGACATCCCCATCCATCCTCGTGATCATCGCCGCTTGTCCCTTGGCCGTCGTGGGCCAATCGCGATCGGCATAGATTCCGTAGTCGGGAACCTCCATGCCGTCGCCGACGGCACGACCACCTTCGTTGTTCGCATGAGGGATCGTCCAGTGCACGTGCAGCAGAAACGGATTCCTGGCATTGCGGCGGATGAACTGCAGCGCTTCGCTGGTCATCAGGTCGTGCGAATACGTCTCGCGCTTCACGGCCACTCGCCCCCGCGCCTGCGGATCCGTGGACAAGACGTTGCCAGGAAGAAGGACCTTTTCTTCATTACGCCAGAGATGCGTCGGATAGTAATTGTGCGCTTCGCTTTGATTCAGATAGCCAAACCAGAAGTCGAAACCGTTCTGATTCGGATGCCCCGCCGTTCCGACACCTCCCATCGCCCATTTGCCCACACCACCGGTCGCATAACCCGCGGACTGAAGCAGTTCGGCTACCGTGACGTCCGCGGGCTTGAACACGTAACCGGCATTTGAATTGATGGCCGTGTACCCCGTATGCTGACCGGTCCACAACACCAACCGCGACGGACGGCAAACCGTGCAGCCCGCGTAATAGCTGGTCAATCGCATTCCTTCCCTGGCAAGCCGGTCGATGTGCGGCGTTTGAATTGTCTGCTGGCCGAAACAGCCGACGTCGCCGTAGCCGAGGTCGTCACACATGATGTAGATCAAATTCGGCCTGTCGGCGGCATGGGTTTGACCGGACAGCAGCAGGCAAACAGCGATGAACGGTATCACGCGAAGCCATGTCATGATGAGAATTCCTTTGCGGCAAGGCGCGGCACCCCACCAGGCGCGGCGCGAAGAAACACGCAGGTCGATGGTATGAGCGGACGGACCTACGGGTTGATTGTAACTGCCAAGAGGACTCGAGTCACGTCCGCGGCGCTCGGGAATGACTCAATATGGCGGGCAGCCAATGGGATTCAACCTGTAGCCCCGCGACTCCGTTCGCGGAAAACCGATACTCGTGTTCCCGTGCCTCCGCGTCCCGTGCCTCCGCCCGCGGGAAACCGCAAACGAAGTCGCGGGGCTGGATGAGCTTTCCTCTCGAGCGAGTTGCATCTGTCCAAGAAAGACGCGAGGCCATCGAACTGTGGTTCGACGGCCTCGCCAGATCGTCCAGTGGCGGCAACTACCTTCGATGGCAGCAGGTCGCTTCCGTGTCTTCGACGAGATGATGGACCGTACGCTCCAGTTCACCCAGGCTGCGCTGTATCCGCGACAACTGCAGCAGATCGCGGCGATCGACATGAGCCTGGCCGTAGCCACCGTGTCCCTGGTAGCAACCGCTTCCCAGACTGATGGAAAAATGGCGACCAAGGTTGATGGCCGGTGCGTGATGGGCGCCGCGTACCGGAACATCACGTCGCAGGGTCAGGTTGGCTTGCATTTCGGCCACCAGGTCTTGTGTCGCGTGCATCAAACGGTCCAGCTGCTCGACATCCCGATTGATATGCGCCAGTGCTGCCCGTGCCCGAAGTGGCCGGTGTGCATCGGCCGCGGTATGGCCCACATCGTGAATGTGTTGCGCTAACCGATACATGGAAATTGCGTTCTCACGCAATTGCCGTGCCTCGAGCGGCATGCTGCGAATCTGAAACGATTGCAGGGCGACGACACGCGTTTGACGTTCCGCAATATTCGCTAAGTCGTCAATGTGAGGGAGCGACTGGGCCTGAGCAGTACTACCGACGATCAGTAGTCCCACGAAGGCCACAGCCATAGTTGTGGTGGTCTTCATGGTCGGTTCCTTTCCAGTGAGGGGGATGTGACCCGGCTAACCATAGCCGGCGTCTGATCTGGAATGAATGCAGCCCGCGTACCAAGCCCGCACAGGCCAACAGGAAAAGGCTGTTAACTCACTTCTCACAAATGGGTTAAGAAAATGCCAGTCACTCGGATACCCAGTTGGGTGCGACGTCAACTTGATCTCACTCGTCCAGTTAAGAGAATCTTACCCAGAGCTCCCGTAAAGCATTGTGTGGGTCGATCATTGCAGGAAAATTCAACTACAATTTGTAATTGTATGGGCTTTGAGGACCGATAAGGAAAGTCACTCCGAGTCGTTGAATGGCGGCTCGAACGAGGAGCGTCGCGCTGGACTCATGGTCCAGCGCGGCCTTTTTTTTGCGCTCCGTCGACCTGGAAAGTACGAGGCTGCAGCCAGGAAGTGATAGACTGGGCTTCAAGACCCGTGGTAGCTCTTGATCCCGAGGACGGCGTGCCTGGCAGGTCCGAGGCCTGGTCGCCAGCGTTGGATCGACGCTGGCGACTCGGATTCCTTCATTCACTTCGATGAACGCAAACATGAAAACGATGAACGCTCTACGACTTCTGCTCCTAATTGGATCGCTATGCTTGCCGACCAGCCGCTCCTTCGCGCAGGGCTTGCGATTCGAACGGTTGCAATACAACAACCCGGGCCTGGTTGTCGACTTGGGCGTGGGACTCTGGTCTTGGCCGCTACCGCTGGACTACGATCGCGACGGCGACCTGGATCTGGTCGTGTCCTGTTCGGACGTACCTTACAACGGAGTTTACTTTTTTGAGAACCCGGGTGGCGATCGGAAGATGCCGGTATTCAAACCGGCCGTGAAAGTCGGTAGTGGCTTGAAGAACGTGGCCGTTTCGCACATCGAGGGAACGCCGCGCGTGCTCACGCCGGGATTCGAGCTGGATGGATTCCTCCGGGGCGACTGGAAATCGGGAAAGCGGATTTACAGTCAGCCGGATCTGCGCGCGAGCGCGGGACGGATTCGCGCGAATCAGTGGACTTATGTCGACTACGACGGAGACGGCGTGCTGGACCTGGTGGTCGGCCAAGGTCATTGGGCGGACTACGGCTGGGACAACGCATTCGATGAAAAGGGCCGCTGGACACGTGGTCCTCTTCATGGTTTCGTCTACGTGCTCCGTAATTCCGGTACGAACCTGAAGCCAGACTACGACCCACCTTTCCAGCTCAACGCTGGGACCAAGCGTGTCGATGTGTTCGGCATGCCCAGCCCCAACTTCGCGGACTTTGATTCGGATGGGGACCTGGACCTGCTCTGCGGCGAATTCCTCGACGGATTCACTTACTTCCAGAATGTCGGCACGCGGCGGGAACCAAAATACGCCGTGGGCCAGAAGCTTCAGCAGGGCAAACAACCACTTGCCATGCACCTGTGCATGATCGTGGTGTCGGCCATCGATTGGGACCGGGACGGCGATATCGATTTGATCGTCGGCCAGGAAGACGGCCGCGTCGCGCTGGTCGAACACACGGGCAAAGTCGTACGGGGGGTTCCTGTTTTTGCGGCACCGGTCTTTTTTCAACAGCAGGCACACGAAGTGAAGTTCGGCGCGCTGGTAACTCCGGTCAGTTTTGATTGGGACGGCGACGGCGACGAGGACCTTGTCTGCGGCAACACGGCGGGTGAAGTCGGATTTCTGGAGAACCTGGACGGGGGTGATCCTCCCTGCTGGGCTTCGCCCCGATTGCTCGAAGCCGCGGGGCAAACGATCCGCATCATGGCAGGACCGAACGGCTCCATTCAAGGACCGGCCGAGGCAAAGTGGGGCTACACCACGATCGCCGTGGGAGACTGGGACCACGACCAGCTGCCGGACATCATGACCAATTCGATTTGGGGCAAGGTGGTCTGGTACCGCAATGTCGGGACGCGCACCGCGCCGCGACTGGCCGCCGCGCAACCCGTTCGCGTGGCCTGGCCCGCGAAGCCGCCCAAACCAGCATGGAATTGGTGGGATCCGTCGGACGGCGAACTGGCCACGCAGTGGCGGACCACGCCGAATATCGTGGATTGGAATAACGACGGCCTGCATGATCTGGTGATGCTGGACCACGAAGGCTTCCTGACTTTGTTCCGCCGGCAGCGCGTTGGCGATGATCTTGTTTTGCAACCGGGCGAGCGCCTGTTCGACTTCGGCGAGGCGGGAGCCTCGCGCGCGGCAGCGCGATCCACCGGACCTCTACGCTTGAACAGCGGCAGTGCGGGAAAGAGCGGGCGGCGCAAGCTGTGCCTCGTCGACTACGACGGCGATGGGCACCGCGATATCCTGATCAACTCGGTCAACGTCGACTTCTTGCGCAACTGCGGAGAAATCGGCGGCCATACCGTCTTTGCAGACCAGGGATCCCTGAGTAAGCAGCGGTTGGCCGGTCATACGACGAGCCCGACGACGGTTGATTGGGACGGCGACGGAAGACGTCAGCTACTGGTCGGCGCCGAGGACGGCTACCTCTACCACGTTCCCCAAGCCCCGCGCGATAAGAACACACCCGCAGCGCGCACGATCAGCGAGCTCGGTCCTGCCGCGCGGCAGGACCAGAACGCTCCCGCAAGCAAGGCACCACGGAATGTGTTGTTCATTGCGGTCGACGATTTGCGCGTGGAATTGGGCTGTTATGGGAATACACCAGTGATTTCTCCGCACATCGACCGCCTGGCCACCCAAGGCACGTTGTTCGAGCGCGCTTATTGCCAGCAGGCGGTCTGCAACCCGTCGCGCGCGTCGCTGTTGACTGGCCTGCGCTTGGACACGCTGCGGATTTGGGACTTGCCGACGCATTTTCGCGAACGCATTCCGGACGTCGTAACGCTGCCCCAGCTGTTCAAGCAGCACGGCTATCACACGCAGAATATCGGCAAGATCTTCCATAATTGGCGGCAAGACAACTATCGTGGTGACGCGCTTTCGTGGAGTGTTCCGGCGGTGCTGCACTACAACACCCACGGTGCCGACAAACCGGTCGTCGCAGGAGCGCTCCCGCCGAACCTGAGCGACGTGCCGAAGTGCGAAATCCGCGATGTCCCCGATAACGCCTACTTCGACGGACGCATTGCCGAGCAAGCCGTCGCGGCCCTGCGCGAATTGCGAGACCGCCACTTCTTCCTGGCCGTTGGTTTTTGGAAGCCGCACGCGCACTTCAACGCGCCGAAGAAGTACTGGGACATGTACGATCGAAAGCAGATACAACCGCCGGCGAATTCCTCACGGCCGTTACACGTTCCTGAAATCGCCTTACACGACGGACGCGAGATCTGCCGCGATTTCAAGAATCGACCGGGCGGCATCCCCACCACCGCCGATACGCTTGCCTTGCGTCACGGCTACTACGCCAACACCAGTTTCGTCGACGCCCAAGTAGGCAAGGTCCTCGGCGAACTCGATCGTCTGGGACTTCGCCGGAACACCATCGTCGTTTTCTGGTCCGATCACGGCTACCATCTCGGCGAGCATGGACTGTGGGCCAAAACGTCCAATTTCGAACTCGATGCGCGCGTTCCCTTGATCCTCGCCACGCCCGAACATCCTGGCGGACAACGAACGCGAGCGCTGGTGGAACTGCTGGATCTCTACCCCACGCTGGCCGACCTCTGTGGACTCCCGGCACCGCCAGGCCTGGAAGGAAAGAGTCTCCGAGCCGTGCTTGATGATCCGTCCGCGACGATCAAGCCCGCGGCGTTTACTCAGCATCCGCGGCCCGCGTACCCGCCCGCCGGTCAAGATCCCAGTGCAATGGGATATTCGATGCGCACCGATCGATATCGCTACACCGAATGGCGCGACTTCGCTACGGGCGATGTTCTCGCCCGGGAACTCTACGACCACCACGAAGATCCGCTCGAAACGCGAAACGTGGTTGAGGACCCACGCCAGGTCGCTGCACTGGAGAAACTGGAAAAGCAAATGGACGAAACGGTTGCGCGGCGCCCATCCGCGGCCCAAAACGACTCGGACTAGTGCAAGTTGCACGTAACTCTAGCGTCTCCGGCGTTGTAAATCTTCGCGTCAAGTGACGAAAATGACGCTACACTTACGCGACGAGTGCTCTATTCGAACAGGTTGTCAAACGGGTCCGCGGGTTGCGGATTTGGGGACGGCTCCGTCGCGGGCGGTGGCGTCGCGCTCTCCTGAGTCTCCAGCGGCGCGGCCGCAGCACGCGCTGTATTGGTTGGTTGCGACTGAAAGTCTTCCGGACGAACAAACGTCCCGCGGCGCTGGTTCTGGAAATTATTGTGCTTCATAATCGTGATCACGGAATTCTTGCCGAGCGAACGGCTGAGTTCGTCATCCGCTTCAAACAAGATCTCCTTGATCAGCTTGCGCTCTTCATCCGATCCGTCCGTATTGATCTCGTCCAAAAGATCCAGCAGCGCTCCGACAATACGCGACTTCACCTCGTCGCGTGATGTGGGCCGCTCCGTTCCCGGTTCCCGCGCGGACGAAGTGACTCGCCGCGGCGCGGGCTGCGCCGCTCCTGTGTTGTTGGCAGATTGAGCTGCCAGGTAGCCGCCGGAAAAACCGACCGCTGTACAAACAATTAAACCCGTGACAAGAAAAGCTACGATGCGCGTCATGATGTCTGAACCCCGTGCTTCAACTAGTGAACCAAAACGTCAAAATGCCTTTACCCTGTTCACGTTAGTTGGCGTCGCGTGCCGTTGCAAGTGAAAATAATGAAACACCATGTTTCATTCCTTTTACTTTAGCTATCTGCCACTCGAGCGAGAGCGGTGAAGATGTCGTAAGGTATTGTCCATACACGTGTTGCGGTTATTTGGCGAACGCCGGGTTCACCCTTGAGGCCACGTCGAAAAACGTGAAATCCGCCACGCGTGGGAACTTTGTCTGGTGGAGAATTTCCCGCTGCTCGTGGAGACGGAGCACGGCAGAGCCTGCAAAATACGCAAATTCGCTACTTGTACTATTGCTCGCACTGTGTAGCTGCCGATGACGATTGCAGCAGTTCCCATGCAATCAGACAACATACGCAATATGCGGAGGCTTCCATGCGACACTTCACTCTCTTTGCCGCCGTGGCAGGGTTGGTCATCACTTCTGTTGTCCACGCGCAGCAACCGACGGCGACCTGCACGTCGGGTAGCAGTTGCGCCAGTGGCGGCTGCAGCGACAGCGGTTTAGGCCTGCTTGGCGGTAAGCAGCGCTGCAGCCGGCTCAGTCCTCTCTGCGGCTGCCGGGCGTATTGCGGTAGCGGCGGTTCGATCCTTGACGGCATGGATCCGTCCTTCAATTGCGGATGCCAGGGCAGCTACAAGTATCCGGTGCGGCCGCTGTACACGTACTTCTGGCCCGGCATGTACTCGCACCAGTTGATCACCAACTATCATAGCCCGTGGCGTTTTCCGCCACTCAAGCCGTATGAAGACGAAAAAATCTTCCCGCAAGAACGTATCGACGGCGAAACCACGCAAGCCCCATCCACGTTGCCGGACGAAGTCACTCGCACCGCTTCGAAAATCCGCTTCGTCGGCGACATTGAACCGATGAGCGAGAAGCTGAATCGCTACTACCGGTAGCCGCCGACTCGATGCGATTTGTAGTTGTGCCGCGACACATCACGATTCGAGCGACCGCATGGAACCGCGGTGGCATGCGAGCGTCCCGAGTACCGTGACTTGCGTCCCAGGCTTTCCCATTCCGTCGCTTCGCGACTGGGAACTAGCTGGTGAGCTTGGAGATGGCGGCGGAGATGCCGGCGACGGCCATGCCCAGCGCGGAAACCCATAAGAACGCGTCCCACGCGCGGCCGGGTCGCAGCCCCGCAGCACAGCGTCGATAGCGGAAGAAGACAGCCGCAAAGGCCAGCATGGGGAGCATAATGGCCTGCATCAGGCCGCTCAGCAACACCAGCTTTTGCGGGTCCCAACGGGACAGGAAGAAGCCCAGGCAGAGCAGCGGGAAAACACCGCTCAGGATCCGCACTCGGCGACGATGCCATGACTCGCCGGACCGGGCGAACCGAAGCACGCGCAGGGCGTCGGAGAAGACCCGCGCATGACTGGCGTTGGCAACAAAGAACGTCGAGTACAAAACAGCAAAGGCGCCAAACAGAAACAGGCTTTGCGCCACCGGACCGAAGACGGGATCGTACATCACGGAGAGATACCGAATCATCTCCGTCCCACGAGGATCCAGTCCCGTGCGGCCCAGAATCGCGGCCCCCAGGAGGTAGAAGGCGACGGTGGCAAAGGTATAGACCACCATGGAGCACCACGCGTCCCACCGCATCACGCGCATCCAGCCCTTTGCGCGATCTAACCATTCGGCCGAGCTGTCCATGGGGCCGGTAAAGCGGGCGTAGCCCTTTTCCAGGCACCAATAGGGATAGCCGACGAGTTCACTTGCGCCGACACCAATGATGCCGAACGTTGCCAGCGCCGTGGACAGGGCCTTGAACGCATTGCCGGTGGGGGGCAGTCGGAAGCTCATGCCATTCACAATATCGGTCCACTTTACACCCCAATCCGGTTCGGTCTGCAGCATGATCAGATTGGCGATCGTAATCAGGGTGAACATGGCGACCATGAAAGTGGAAAACGATTGAATCAATCCATACCGCCCCAACACCAAGACGAACATCGTGACGACGGTGACCAAAGCCGCCCAGATCTGGTCGTCGATCGGAGCGCTCGGTCGCACGCCTAGTTTCAAGACGAAATCAGCATAGCTCGGATTGTCCGGATCGCCGCCGAGTTCACGATAACGCTTGGCAGTCAACGCGGCGACGAATTTCTTCATGTCTGGCGTGTCGGTCAAGCTTGTTTCGGGAGGCGTCGCGAGGCTCTTCCAGAGCTCAGCGAATTTTTCTGTTCCCTTGGCGATGACCACGTCGCGGCCGAGGCTGTCGACGATGGCTTGATCCAGGACCGCAGCCCTTTCTTCGAGCTTCGCAATTTTGGTCTGGAGTCTTTCTGAGGCCTCGGCGTCGTCGCGTTGCTGGGTGAGTTTCCATTCTCCGTGGGCGACAACCCATTCCGTATGCGTTTCGACGTAATCGTTGTAGGCATGACCCGCGGAGGTGATGGGTACTGAAATCGCGAGCGCCTGACCAACACCTCCGACGATACCTCCGAGTTGCGCGATACTGGCCAGGAACATGATGAACCAATACCAGACAAGCCAATTGCCGCGTCCCGGAACACGCGGCCCCGGCACTTCGGACATGCCGTCCATGGTGGTCTTGCCATACGTGACCGTGTAGCGACCGAGTTCGACCTGCACAAAAACCTTGATCACGCAGCCGATCAGGATCAGCCATAACAGCCAGAAACCCGCTTGAGCGCCGGTCGCCGTCGTGGCGATCAGTTCGCCCGACCCGACGATCGAGCCGGCTACAATCAGCCCCGGCCCTAACCGCTTGAGAATTCCCACAAGCGTGGTCGGCGGTGTTTCCACCAACAGGGCGGCTTGTTCGTTTGCTGCGGAGTCGCTCATGGTGCTACTTTAAAATGAATTTTACGATTTATCGAAACGATAACCGTAACCTACGCACCGGCGAAAGAAAAGATAGCAGAGCCCGCAAAGGCGGCTCGGGAATCTGCTGCCGCGATTGTCACACGACTGGCTCAGGTGCACCCGGGCGGCAGGGGAAGGCGAGCTAGCCCGGATTATTCATGGTTGTAGGGTGGTGTCGAGCAAACGAGCGAAAACTGGTGGTTCTGCATTCGCGAACAACTCTCGTGAGCAGACAGCGTGTGAAAACGAGCGTGATTCGTTTGCGCTGGCCCACCAATCACTTA
>CALBSZ010000108.1 GCA_937967665.1 uncultured Planctomycetaceae bacterium | reverse complement strand
TGGCTACGTGTCTACGAAACCGGAGGTTACTGGTTCGAGCCCAGTCGGGTGTACTTTGTCTTGCCGGGTAAGCTTTTTCGGCGCGTTATCGCAGTCTAAAGCCACTCGGCGGAAGCTACGGTTGCGCCGGCCGTTACGGTTGAATCAATTCGACGGGTACCTCGAACGTAAAGTTCTCATTCGGTCCGGTTATGGTTCCGGAAACGCGGTTGTTCCGCACTCTTCCGCGCACGCTCAATGTCTTCGGTGCGAGCGGTATTCGGACGGGTGTCGTGGTCCCGTTCTTCCACACCGTGCCATGGTGCTTGACCTTGGCCTCGGTTGTGCCTTGAAACTCGCCTGAGTTTGCGTCGCCTACATAGTGGCAGAGAAATTGAGCCCAATCCCTGCGGAGTGCCAGGCATTCCAGGCCCTGGTATTTGATCTTTTCATAATCTGACTGGTACGAATACGAGATGACGATCCGATCTTTGCGTGCCTGAAGGCTAACGCGAACGCTTCGTGCCTCCAAGGACTGGGGTGTCTTCCAGCTTTTTGTTCCGTAGAAAATGATCGGTTTCTGCGGTGCCGACTGAGCTTTGTCGGGTGCCGGATCTGCACTACGCGTTCTCGCTGTTTCAGCCGCTTCGGCGTTTCGTTCACCCTGCTGAGCCTCGCTCAAGGTGGATTCCTGCTTGAGTGGCCCGACGGTGGCCGCGCGCACCGACATGGCCTCGGCGAGAATCGCGCTCGCCTGGGCTGACAGCGTCAGGTCAAGGTCGCCTCGGCGGGCATAGGTGGCACCCTGAATCGCCAGCCTCGCGAAATGGTCGGCATTCTTGTATTGCTTGTCACGGAGCAGTTGCTTTGCCTTGTTGAGATGGCGCAACGCGGTGGCGAGCACCTCGCGAGGATGGGAATAATTCAACCACGCTTCGTGGACACGGTCGGCGGCTCCGTCCACGATCTGGCGACCTGTGGCGTCGTACAGGAATGATGAGAACACGGCTGCGGAGACCCCGCCGACCGTGCCGCCGATCAGCGCGCCTGGAGGACCGAGCACGAGGCCGCCGAAAACGGCACCACCATAGGCTCCGCCAGTGGCCCCGCCCGAAGCCGCGGCGCCCGAGAAAATCGCATTGGCCAACTCCTGCCCGCCGCCAACATAATCCCCGTAATAGACACTGGTAGCACCACCGATGAAGTTCGATCCCAGGTCGATGAAGCCAAGCAATTTGCCGGCGCGGGACAGCTGGCGGCTGGCGTCCTTGTACTGCCTGAGAAGCCTCGACGCGGCATTGCGTTTTGATTTGTCGTAATGCCGCTTGATCTTATGCAATGCCGCGCGCGCCCGCTCCGAACTATCCAGTGCCGCTTCATACGAGTTGGCCAGTGGGCCGTGGCGATCGTCGACGTCGCCGTCCAGAAAGTCGGTTGCGCCTTCCAGCCATGCGACACGAGTGCGGCGCACAGTGGTTCGCTGCGGGGCACTATCTTTGCCCAATTGCCCGAACGTAGCGCCGAGCGCGGGCTGCGGTTCGGGAAGGGTTTGTGCAGCGGCCACGGCGGAAACGAATACACAGACGGCCGCAAACAGCATTGGCTGGATCTTCATGCTCAAATTACCTCGCGGCGGCACGGTTCGTGCCGGATTTCAATGCGTCGTAAATCTGCTGGTACCCGACAACGTCAATGCGCTTGATTTTCAGATCCGTCTCGTCGCCGGTGATCAGCAGGCTGATGCAGCAATCCGCGTTGGACCTGGGTGCGAGAAACACAAAACTGACGTCGTTCGCCAGGACAGTTCCCACCACGACCAACTCGCGAAACACATCTGGCGGCCAGTTCTGGAGCAGTTCATGGATCGCCGGCAACGTTTCTTGGGCGTCTTCCAGCACACGCGATACGCGACCTTCGGCAGCGGACTTCATGGCCGTAGACGTCAATTTTCTCAAGCCTTCGAGGCGGACAGGCTCGTCCGGGTTCGGGTCACGAAAATCCTCGACGCGTGACCACGCGTTGTAGCACAAAAGGGCCGCACCCGGGTAATTGAGCTCCTCAAGAACAATCGGGTCCGCGAGTTCAGGTAACTTGCCGCGCCACGTATCGGCACTAGCGCCGCGAAAGACAGTTTCGAAGGCAATTACTGATTCCGCGACGGCCGTTCCCAAAGCAGCGGGGCGGAACAGGTCGGTTCGCAACCAGAGGGGAATCGGCTTTACGGGAACTCTTCCAGCAGAACGAATCAAGTCTCCCATCACGACCTCGGCATCCTGAATTTGAAATCTGCCGCCTTTCTTGTCCCAAGCGACGATCAGGAACACGTCGCACCAGGGATTGTAGAAGGCAACGAGCGGTTGTTGTTTGTTGCCCTCGGCGACAGAAACGACTGAAGTGTTCACGAAGAACGACCAGCCCGTTCGCGGCTCGGTCGAAAACCAAAGCTGCTCACCCAGTGAATTCAAGCGATCGCGGACGTCTGGTGTGGAGTGCTTCCTTATCGCGGTCTCGAAATCCCGCAAAGCAGTTTGCCTGAAGGCACCGACAGCAGCGGCGGCATCGCGAACCAGTTGTCTTTCCTCGGACTCCACTTCCACTACGCGCAAATCGTCGAGCCACGCCTCGCCCTGGTCCTCACTGAGAATGCGTAGCTGCATTGTTTTTTCTTGGAGCGTAAACTCGGCACGAAACTGCGTCCAGTCGTACGTGCCCTTCCTGAGCTGAATCGGGCGGACTTTCCAGGCGGAATCGACCACGATGCTCACCGCCCCATCCGAGGCCAGGCCCCTGGCTTTGGCCCATAGCGAAATCTCGTAGCGCCGCCCGGGCGCAATTGCAATCGGCTGTTGAGTCGTCCCGAATACGTGCGGCGCGCGGGACGAGCGATTGGAAATGTGCAGCGACGCATTACCACTATGACGGTATTGCGTGTCGATGTTGGCGGACGACTGGCAGCCTTTACTATTCCACCAGACCGACTTGGCCTGCCAGTGCTGGCCGTCGCCCCATGTCGAAGACAGCTCCGATTCGAAGCCGCCTCCTGGAACGGCGAATTCCGCTGCGCTCACGCTCGTGGTCAGTACTGAGGTGAGGATAATAGCGGTCGCTCGAAATATGGAGACCGACCCGAGACGAGGTTTTCTGGCTGGCATGAGTTCCTCTTTCGACAAGAGACTGCGATGTGTCACGATGTGGTACCGCCCAATGGGAATATAGCTTACGAAACAAGCGAAACAAGAAACGAACAAGAAACGGAACAAGAAACGGAACAAGAAACGGAACAAGAAACGGAACAAGAAAACAAGAAACGGGGACAGGTCCAGTTTGTGGGTTCAATAACTGGACCTGTCCCCGTTTGGTTCCCCATTTCATTTGCCATCGGTGAACTTGTGACGTATTTGTTTAGATGTAGGGCTTTTCCTGCGATTGTCTTCTTATCGCGTCTGTGACGACCAGCGGACATTTCCGCTTCCCACGACAAAAGCAAACTCGCCGCGAGGCGAGGACGCAAATCCATGGGTCTGTTTCAGATCGCCAGGCTACCGAATGTTTAGTCGCCTTCACGCACTAAGATGGAGACCGCTCAATGCGCCGACAGCTTCTTCTTGCTCAACTCTTGAACTCCGACCATCCGACACAAACCGAACGATACCGCGTCCCCTATCGCCGCCGCTTTGAAGACCTGGAATCGCGTCACGTCCTGTCGGCCAATGGAGTCGATATCGGCTTGGAAGTGGAAGTTGTCACGCCGGCAACGCTTGAAGCGGACCTTGTAGACCACGCGCCTGACACCGCAGCCTCGGTCCCTGGCTGCCCGGACGACAACTGCGTCTGGGACGATACGGACATACTGCATCTTCGTCACGGAGTCGGACACGATGCCGTCCTGGCAAACCTGGAGTTCGACGAGGAGTGCACGGATGCGTGCCCCGAATTACTTCAGGCTTTGGCGCGGGCTGACTACCTGTCGAAGGACCCCGGAGAAAATGGCTTCTTTGACGTGTTCACCGAGTTTGCCGGGGCAAACGGCGATTCGATCATCGACATTGGCGACCTGCCCATGGGAGTGACGGCCGGTGATTCGATCATCGACATTGGAGATTTGCCCATGGGAGTGACGGCCGGTGATTCGATCATCGACATTGGCGATTTGCCTGACGGGCTCGCCCGCAGTATCTGGATCAACCGGGGGATCCCTCATTAATCCGACATCACCAGGTGTCGTCGTCATAAAAGCTCGAAGTGCAAGCGAGTGGGGCACTTACGTCCCGATTCTTGTGCTGCGTGCTTGTATTCTTGCGGATTGTCACAAACGTGGCGCTGTCCAACGAAAGTCCCTAGACGCTACGCCCACGCGTGACTTGCATTCGTAACTCAGACCGTCTGCAGTTTCAGGGTCCGGTTGCGTTCCCGCCGTTGGGGCTCGTTTCCGAATTGCGGGGCGAGCGTGTGCGCGCGCGTTTCAAATTCTTGAGCACGTTTCTATGCGGTACCATCCCGGACGCCTTGGCGGAGGGCACAGGATATCTCGATGCGACCTGCAAGCCGCCAGGCAGACGCGATGGCTTCGGGGAAATGCCGCGGTACAATAGGGTGCGATTATTGGTAACGCGTCTTTCATCGCTTGACCTTGCGAACGACGTCGACGGGGATGTTGCATGCAAGTTGGATTTCACGCTGGATTCCGCAGCGGCGTCTTCCTGATTGCGATGACTCGCCGTCAGCGGCGGTGGATGCAGATTTGAGGAATGCAAGCAACGATCTGGACGGAACGACGGATGCCCTATCGATTCAAAACACCGATTTTTGCCGCGCTGGTTGTGGCCGCGCGGTTTACGTATCTATTCGCTGCCGGACCCGAGCCGCCGTCGACGGACGAGCAGCTTAGGGGATTTCGCGTGCCGCCCGGTTTCGAAATGCAACTGGTCATCAGCGACCCAGATATTGGTCAGCCGATGAATTTGAATTTCGATGCCCGCGGCCGGTTGTGGCTGACGCATTCCATCGAGTATCCTTTTCCGGCCAAGGGCGAGGGGGTGGAACCGGATCGGGGGCGGTTCGCGGGCGGTGGCGAGAACCCGCCGCGCGATCGTTTGACGGTTGTCGAAATCGGCGACACGGGCCGAGCAAGATCGGTCACGCATTTCGCCGTGGGATTGAACATTCCGATCGGCAACACCCCGCTGAAAGACGGTCGCGAAGCGCTGGTTTACGGTATCCCCTCGATCTTTCACGCGGTCGATCAGGACGGTGACGGGCAAGCGGATTCTGTCACGACCCTGTATACTCGTTTTGGCAATCGAGACGTTCACGGAAACGCCAGCTCGTTCACTCGCTGGATCGACGGCTGGGTTTATGGCTGTCATGGATTCGCGAACCACAGCGAAGTGACTGATGCGTCGGGTAACGTGGTCAAACTGCACTCGGGCAATACGTATCGCTTCCGCGAGGATGGTTCGCACTTCCAGCAATTCACCTGGGGGCAGGTGAACCCGTTTGGCATGACCTTTGACCCATGGGGAAATCTGTATGACGCGGATTGCCACTCGCGACCGGTTTATCAATTGCTGCGCGGCGCCACCTATCCCAGCTTCGGCAGCCAGCCGCCTTCCCTTGGTTTCGGGCCGGAGATGATTAACCACAATCACGGTTCCACTGGAATCTGCGGCCCGGCCTATTACGCAGCCAGGCATTTCCCAGCCGAGTATCACGACAGTCTGTTCATTTGCAATCCTGTCACCGGGCGTGTACATCGCGACAAGCTGCAGCGTTTTGGTTCCACGTACTTGTGTGACACGCAGCCTGACTTCATTACGACCGACGACAAGTGGTTTCGTCCCGTGGACGCGCTCGTGGGACCAGATGGCGCGTTGTACGTTGCCGACTTCTGCAACCTGGTGATTGGCCACTACGAGGCGCCGTTGAATCATCCTGATCGCGACCGCACGCACGGCCGCGTCTGGCGCGTGGTCTATCGCGGCGACGACGGTTCGTCCGAGCCGCTACCGTTGCCGCGTGACTTGACCAAACTCAGTGTGACTGAGCTTGTCGAGCAGCTCAGGCATCCGAATCTACGGGTACGAACGCTGGCCACGAATTACCTTGTCGACGCGCATGCCGAAACCGCGCCGGCGATAGTGCGCCAGGCAATGCAAGGCGGGAAGCCGAGTGGTCTGGATTGGCTGCGTGCGCACGGCCTGTGGGTCCTGGAGCGACTCAACCAACTGGACGATAGCTTAATCGAACAACTCGCCAGCGACGACGCGGCGCTGGTGCGCGTGCATCTGATGCGAGCTTTGGCGGAGCGGAGCCAATGGACGCCGGACCAGGCGGCGCTGGTACTTGCTGCCTTGCGGGATGAGAGCGCCTTCGTGCAGCGGGGCGCCGCGGGCGC
>CALBSZ010000107.1 GCA_937967665.1 uncultured Planctomycetaceae bacterium | reverse complement strand
GATTCCGGGGGCTCGCTTCACTCGACCCCGGCCACCCATGACAACAACGCGAGATCTAAAAAACAAAGCCTAGCCAAAACACTCGCCGAGCACTTCCTCTTGCGGTACGCCGTTGGCCAGCAGGAAGTCGCGAACCTGCATGTAGCGGGCCATGTTGGCCTGCGCGTGTTGTCCGAAACGGGAAGATGCGAGCAACTTCCGCGCGGCCTCCCCGGACAGCAGGCCGAGTCCGCTGAGCATCGGCATCCAGACAATGAGCCCGGTGGTCAGCAGCACGCGATTCGTCGGCGAACTCGCGAAGTCCTCGCGCGAGGGAAACGCATGTCGCCACGTCTCCAGCCGCGCGTTGTTGGCGGGCGAATGAGAATCGTCTCGCTGGTAGTCCCGCCAGAAGTCACTGTCCATTCTGCCCGTGCGATAGTGGAAGCTGACGAAGTCCACGAAGTCATTGTACATGGTAGCGATCAACGTATTGTATTTTTGCGACAAAGCGTCGCTCGCCTGGGGCGAGTAGTACGGCAGGAGCAATTCCGCCAGAATCCGGATCTGCACGAACATGATATGGATTGTGGTCGCCTCCAACGGTTCGATGAACCCGCCGGACAACCCGATGGCACAAACGTTGCCTTGCATTTGAGTCGCGAATTTCCCCGGCTGGAAGCGCAGGATCCGCGGGTTCTCGCCGACGTCGATGCCAAGTTCTTGCTGTTCGGCAATGACCTGTTCGTCGCTCGCGTACTGGGAGGAGTAGACATAGCCGTTGCCGAGTCGCGATTGGGTGGGAATCTGCCACATCCAGCCGTGTCGCATCGCCCGCGCCGCCGTGTAGACCGGCATCCGCTCTCCTTCCGCATGGGCGGCGAACGTGGGCATGGCGCTATCGACCTTGATGTACCTGGAATAGTCGATCCACTGGGGTTGGTAGGCCGGTTGGAACAACATCCGCCGCAGTCCGGTGCAATCGAGAAAGAAGTCGCCACCGATATGCTGCCCCTTCTTTGTCACCACTTCGGTGACGAGTCCGGTTTCGGCATCTTGTGAAAAACGGCTTAACACATCGTCGACGTGTGTGATGTTTGGCCGCGTCTGTGCCTTGCTCTTCAACCAGGCGGCGAATTTCAGCGAATCGAAATGGCAGGACGCCGACGAAAGCTTGCTGGAAATCCGCCCGTCCGGTTCGCGGACATAATCCGTGCGGTTGGCCCGCATCAGCTTGCCGTGAATCTGCTCCTCGCCGCTGGACAACCCTTGCGCAGTCATGAGGGCGTAGAAATCTTCCGAGTCCTGGAAGTACTTGTGTTGGAACATGCGGTTCGGAACATCCAGCGGACTCAAGTACTCCGTACCCGGCGCCGTCCAGTCCTTGAACCAGATTCCCAGTTTCAACGTCGCGTCGGCGTGCGCAAAGAATTCAGCCAGATCCAGACCGTGAGCGGGGTTCAGGACGAACTGCAGCACCACGCCCGTGACACTTTCACCGACACCGATCGGACGGATTTCCGCTGGATCGATTACCGTGATCTGCTTCTCCGGGAACTGCGCCGATAGCGCGATCGCGGCCATCCACCCCGCCGTACCTCCACCAACGATCACGATCTGGTCCATCAGCATTTCCTGAACAAAGCTACCGAGACGGTCTCAGAACATTGTAGAACAATTGTCTTCAGCGTAAAAACAGTTGGACAACTGCTTTGCAATGGAATCGCGATACAACGTTGGTCTTCGGCAACCAACGACAACGCCGCTGGCTCGATCACCAGCGGCGTTTGTTAGCACCATGACGCAGTACGGACTACTTGACGCGGCGTCAGACAATGACGGTATCCAGGTCACTGGCAGTCACCAGCCGCACGGAATCCTCCAGTGTTCGATGGAACCAATCCTGGCCGATGCCGCCATTCAGGCCGTCGTCCACACCGTTGCCGGCATAGGTCAACGCTGCCAGCAGATTCGCCTGCTTCGTGTAGAAGTCAGCGCCCGTCGCGCCCCACGCATCGATTTGCACACGGAGGGCGGCGTTGTCGCTGTCGGCGCTGGTCGTACCCGAAATCAGGGCATCGTCGCCCGCTTCGCCATGCATCCCGGCGCCGCCGGCGCCGGAGATGAGAATGTCGTTGCCGTTGGCTCCAAACAGCGTGTCAAAGCCGAGTCCGCCGACAAGCACGTCGTCACCCGTCTCGCCATTGATAATATCGCGACCGTCACCGCCGTGGATGATATCGCTACCGTAACCGCCGCTGATGTGGTCGTTATCGGCGCCGCCGTCAATCAGGTCGTTGCCATTGCCGCCCGAAATCGAGTCGTCGCCGGCATCGCCGTTGATCGTGTCGTCACCGTCGGCACCATCCAATTGGTCCGCGCCGCCGCCGCCGTTCAAGGTGTCGTTTCCACCACCGCCCAGGACCACGTCGTTATCGTCGCCGCCGTTGAGCACGTCGGCGAGTCCGCAACCCGCGATGTAGTCGTCGCCTCCTTCGCCATTGATGACTACGGGGAACGGTACGTTGTTGGCGCACACGATCCGGTCGTTCCCCGTGCCGCCGCTGGCAAATAGCGTATTGTTACCCGACATGACAAAATCGTCCGTCAGGCGGAAACCGGCACTGTTCTGATAGGTCACGCGGAGGTTGCCGCCGAAGCCGCGCGACAAGATAATCTCTTCATCCAACCCGTCCTGCCCGCCGACAATAATGTCACGTGACGGCTGTTGGATGACCGGCGTGATCGAGACACCCGCCGAAACCGGGGTCACGCCGCCGTCCTTGTCGGTAATCGTGCCGCTAATCGTGTAGTTGCCGAACGATGGGAAACCGTGCTGGAACGTCCAGCTACCTAGCCCCGTGATGGTGGCCGAGTCGGTATCGCCACTGCCGTCGCCCCAGTCGGTAATGTCCAGCGTGAAGTCGCCGCTGGTTGCATCGACCGACGAAGCGTCGCCCAGCACGTTCATCGTGACAGAGTACAGTTCGTTCGGAACCCAGACTCCGGTCCCAGTCAAATTGCCGGTGGGCGCTACATTGTTGACGACAAGATCAAACGTCGTCGTTGCCGTTTCACCGGCATCGTCCGTAGCGGTAATGGTCACGGTTTGCGTATCCGCCGGGCCGTCCGTCGGTGTGTAGGACCAGGTCCAGTTGCCGGAATTTCCCGTGTCCTGCGCAGTGATCGTGCCCACATCGGCAGTAACGGTGACGATGTCCGAAAGATCCACTTCGGCAAACGTGCCTGTGTTCGATGCGGCCGAGCCTTCGTTGACCGTGACCGTCCCGAGATTTGCCGTGACAGAAGTCGGCGCGTCGTTCACGCCGGTGACGGTCAAGGCCAGCGATGACGACGAAGACAAGCCACCAT
>CALBSZ010000106.1 GCA_937967665.1 uncultured Planctomycetaceae bacterium | reverse complement strand
TGCAGTTCCTCGTAGGTCATCACGTCTGCTTCCCCGATCAGGAACAGGCTGTGTTGCGGCAATGTGTCTCGCCGCTCCACGACCGGACTGAAGCACGCGACGAGATCGTCAAGGTGAACGAACGCCTGGCCACATGTCTTGTCGCCCGGGAAAAAGTAACTTTCCAGTTGCTTCTCGAAGATGCGGGCAATCTGCTGCCCAATGGGAACAGAATGACAATCTTCGTCGTAAACCCCTGCGATCCGGAGAATGACAGTCGGCGTCTCGCCGCGCTCTTCGGCGATCACCCTTTCGGCTTCGAGCTTCGATTGCGGGTAGTCCCATTCGGCATCGACCGGCGAGTACGCGGTGATGGAGTGGTCGTTGTCGGAAGACTCTTGCACAAGCAGCGAACTGGAAAAAACAAACTGCTCAACAGTGAAGGAACGGAGTCCGCGCAGTAATCGCCGAGTCCCCTCGACGGTCAACTCACTATACAACGGGCTCGGCTCGCCGGAGAAATCATAGTACGCCGCAAGGTGAATCACACTGGCGATCTGCGTTCCATACTTGCTCTTCAGGGTCTCCAACGCCGCGTAGACTGCATCTTCGTTCGTCAAATCGCAGCGGATCCAGCAGACACCTTCGACGTGCAACGCTTCGATGTCCAACGCGACGACGTTGTATTCGTCGGCGAATTTTTTTGCGAGTCGCCTGCCGATCAGTCCGGAGGCTCCGGTGATTACCAGGACCGGCTTGCCAGCGTGTTGTCGATTCATGTCACTTCCTCACAAGATGAAACGGCTCATAAGTTGGAATGGGTCTGTTGAGACGAACGGCGGAAGGACGCAACTGGAGTGCCAACGCGATTTGTTGCAAGAATTGCAGTCGTGTGCGGGATTCGCCATGACACGCTGACGGGGAAGGCGACGAAGTGTCGGAGTGGAACAGGCATCTTGCTCGCCGATCGGTTGCCATAACCTCGAATGAATCGCGGCCCGGAAGATAGCAACGCTCCAGGCACGTTTGCCTGAGCTGCGTCACATTGCCGTATCTGCATCTCTTATCGGACACTGTGTCGCAGTTGGTATCACCGGGGGGCGCTTGTCAGCTATCGTATTCGCAGACGGTTACGCCCTGGATCGTTCTGAAGGTGTGGCAGTGGAGCGAGTTTTGCGTGAGTGCAAGTAACACGCGAGCGGGCTTGCCGAAATGGAAGTGCGTCGATTGTCCCGTGCTTAAGGCCGCAGCAGGAGAGTGGTGTTGGCATGAATGAACTCGATTTGCCGCTATGGGGCGATGTGCTGATGTTTGTGACGGCTGCGGCGGTCATCGGACTGGCAGGAGTGAAGCTGGCGGGCATGGCGGATCGTTTGGCGGATCGGACGGGCTTGGGTGAAGCGATCACGGGGACCGTCATGTTGGGGCTCATCACCGCCTTGCCCGGTCTGGCTGCCTCGGTCACCGCGGCCTTGCAGGACCGCGCGGACTTGGCGCTCAGCAACGCCATGGGTGGAATTGCGTTTCAAACCACCGTCCTCGCTGTGGCGGATATCGCCCATCGTAAAGCCAACCTCGAACATGCAGCCGCATCCGCCACGAACATGATGCAGACAACCATGCTCGTCTTGCTGATGACGCTGGTGCTGATGGGGCTGAGCAGCCCGGAGGTTGCCGTGGGACACGTGCACCCAGCCACGCTGATACTCTTCGCCGCGGCGGTGATGGCGTTCTGGTTGACGTATGGATCCCGCTCGCGTCCGATGTGGAGGCCGCTGGCAACCGATCAAACCGTGCCGGACAAGCCCGCTCCAGATTCACATCGCGAGAACCTCGCTTGGTTATGGACGGGCTTGATTGTTGCCGGCGCCATTACGCTGGTCAGTGGCAGCATGGTCGCCGAGGCATCTGTGAACATCGCGAACAAGACCGGCATCTCAGCATCTGTCGTCGGCGGGCTGCTGATGGCGGGCGCGACATCGTTGCCGGAGTTGGTTACTTGCGTGGCAGCCGTGCGGCGCGGAGCACTCACTCTTGCCGTGAGTGATGTGGTTGGCGGCAACTTCTTTGACGTGCTATTTGTCGCTGCGGCCGATCTCGCGTTTTTCAACGGTTCGCTGTATCACGGTGCAGGTGTCGGCGCTGCGGAAATCTTTCTTACGGGCTTGACGATTCTGCTCAACGTCGTGCTGGTTCCGGGACTGAGCTCCCTCCAAGAGGATGGCCCCGGTAACGTCGGCTTCCAAAGCGTATTGATGGTGGTCCTGTACCTGGTTGGCTTCGTCACGTTGTCACTGATGAGATAAGGAACGGCAGGCATCGCAGTCCATTCTAATCCGACAGCGCCGAGTTCCGCTGTCATACAAGCTCGAAGCGCCAGCGAGTGGGTACCTGACCACCGGATGCACTTGCTCGCGCTGCGTGCTTGTATTCGTGCGGATTGCCGCAAAGTTGGCGTTGTCTAACTACGCAGCAACTTCCTGGATTCCGCCTTGAAGCAGGAACCGAAAGAAACCGCGGTATTCGGTCAGGTTCGTGCGATCTTGTACTGGAAGGCCGCCCCGACCAAGGCGGCTGCGGCAACCATCACTACAGCCGTCAGTTGTGATTGCCAAGGCGCGAATGTAATGAGCGCCACACAACTCGCTGCACCAAGTAGTGGCACGATTGCCGGTATGCGGAAGGCTGATCGGCTCTCCACATTCTTCCTCTTTAACACGATGAGCGCGACGTTGACGGTTGCGAACACTGTCAGCAGCAAGACGTTCGTCGTGCCGGCGAGGTGGGCCAGCGTTCCAGACAACGCCAACGCGATCGCGATGGCAAAAACGACGCCGATTGTGCGATGCGGCGTCGCTGTCTTCGGATGAACCGCGTGCAGCCATCCTGGCAGCAAGCGGTCACGTGCCATTCCATACATCAGTCGCGATCCCATGACAAAGTTCAGCAGGCCCGTGTTCGCAACCGCAAACAATGCGATCGCCGTGAACCACCAACTCGACACATTGGGCAAGCCGCGACGAACAACTTCCAGCAGCGGTGCGTCGGATGCGGCAAGCTGTTGCGGTGGTACCACGGCGGTTGCGACGAGTGATACCGCGATATACATGATCGCTGCGAGGCTGAGGGCCGCCAGGATTGCAATCGGGACGTTGCGTTCCGGCTGCTTTACCTCTTCCGAAATGTTGACCATGTCTTCGAAACCAATGAATGCAAAGAACGCCAGGGCGCTTCCCTGCAAGACTCCCCACCACATGATTGGTTCCCGCGCAGCCTGTGCCGGCGGGACGGAGCCGTCATTGGACAGGAAGATGAGTCCTGCGACGATCACCGTCACCAGTCCGGCTGCTTCAACGATCGTGCAGACGATGTTGATCGTCGATGACTGGCGAATGCCCCAGAAGTTGATCGCGCCTAAGACGGCGATGAAGCCGACAAGCAACAGGACTTCGACGGTGGGGGATCTGACAGCTTCCGGCAGAGCGTCGAGCAGGTAACCGACGAACGCCCAAGCAACCGTCGCCAGCGAAGCAACTCCCGACGACAACACGAGAAACCCGACAAGCGTAGCCAGCCAGTTCCAGCCAATTGTCTTGCGGCAGAAGAAGGCTTCGCCACCGCTGTTTGGGAAGCGGCTGCCCAATTCGGCGTAGCTGAGAGCCGTCAGCCCCGCCACGGCAATGGTGACAACGAACGACAACCAGGCATACTGCCCTGCCCGCCCGGCAACTTCGCCCACAAGTGCGTAAATGCCAGCACCGAGGATGTCACCCACACCATAGGCAACCAAGGCCCACAGTCCCAGTTCCCGCCGCAACGAAGAGGACCGATCAACCACAACACACCTCCTTCGGCTCGCTGGACGATGACTCGTCATGAAATACACTTTGAATCGTTTCACCTTGCAGCCGAAGCTTCAAGAGGAATTTTCTGCACCGACGAGTCAATCCTGTTCACGAACCAGCTCGCAGGGGATGTAGGCCCGCTTGTTATTGATCTAGATGTGCCGCGCTAGTTGTGCTGTGTACGGTAGTTCTTTTGGTATGCGATCGCTGCTAAACTTATGCAGTGCGCATTGGACTCACGTCGTATTGAAAATGGGGCGGTTTGATGATCGACGCAGGAGGATTGATCGGCGAATTGTCTCAAGTCCAAAGCAAGTATTCCCCAGAATGGGAAACGGTTTCAATTCACCTACGAGTACGACTTCGGCGATGACTGGGAAGACAGAGGCTGCCGGATTTAGAAGCGTATGCGCGAAGAGTGGTGCCGAAACGGGCGTCGTTTGCGTAGGCCGGGGCGTTGTCGATTTGGTGGCGCAACTACGGACGTCTTCGTCACCTCCATCAGTTTGATGAGAGGCTACGCTGCGCTGGGTTGTCCAATCGCCACGGATTCGGCATTGGGCAAGCTTGAAGCGGGGAAGATCACCGCTGGCGCGCAGCAAATGCAACTCGAGTCGATGTGCCCTTGCGCCAAACTGTACTCGTGCATCCTTGATTCTGTCAATTTGATGGCGAACCACTTCACTTTGTGCGTCGCAAGGAACGGCAAGTCGCTATCAAACTCCGGCAGCCGTGTACGATTCAACATGCATCCTGCAGGACTCCACATGAAGGATTTTCACCAGCAGTCGGCGATTGCCGTCTGATTCCTTCACGATGATCTCGTTGTCGCGACGAGATGCTTCCTCCAAATCCACGGGCAGTTGCGGTGAACACTCGCCTCTGGCCATTCGCTCAACACGCGACAACCTTGAGGATCCAACTCGACCGCCCGGGCAGAAACAGCCAGCAACGAAATCAGAACAATGCTCAGCAACCGCTTCATGCTTTATTTGATATCTAAAGCCTTCTCGAACCAGCCGGTTGCTTTTGCATCCTTATTCGTGCCCTCGACCTCGGCTTTAAGCACCAGCGTGCCACTGACGCGCGGGCCATCCTCTTTGGTCTTGTCAGCCAAGGCGACGCGCTCTCGCGGCCGGTTCTTTTCGCCGCGGTGGGGGTGGTCGCCAATGTAGCCGCCGGAGTATTCGACGTCGAACTCGATCAGTTCTAGTGTCAACTCGCCATCCCTCACACTTCCGCGCATGTAGTTGAGGTCCGTCTGCGTGCCCCACAGTGCGCCGTGGACGATTTGCCAAATGCCGTCGTGTTTCTTGACGGTAATGCGGTGGTGCTCTCCGCAGAGATAAACATCCACATTATGACGGACCATGAGTTTCCACAGGCCGGAATTTGTGCCGTCTTTCAGCATGCTGGCACTCGAGTTCTTGCTCTTGACGGGTCCGACGATGGGCAGGTGTGCTTGAACGATAACGAATTGTGCGTCCTTATTGTCGGTGAGCACTTTGTTCATCCATTGAAGCTGTTTGTCGCCGACAGTGTAAGCGAAACGCTTGCCTGCGTCTTCAAAGGTGTCGAGGGTGATCACGAGCAGGTTGTCTTGTCGGACGAAGAACGATCGGCCAATGTGCCCCTCCGGTCCATTGCGTGGCATTCCCATCTGCCGGGAAAATTCTGCGCCGAAGGCGCGAGCGATATTGCCCCGAGCCAGACCGCCGTCGTCGCCGTACTAATGATCGCCGGGTGCAACATAGACGATCATGTCGCGGTCCTTGAAACGCTTGTTGAAACCACCCCAATATTCTTCGGTCTTGCGGCGGACCTGCGCTGCGTCTTCCCACCAGCGGGCATCCATGATGTCGCCGGCGACGAGTGTGAAGTCGGGACCCTCTTCCTGCAACCGATCAAAAAACCAGTCCAGGGTTTCCTCCCAGCCAGGCTGCGGATTGGAAATATTCCAGTTGAAGATGTCGGGCACGCTTGTGAAACGAAGGCCGTCGGGCTGTTGCTGCGCATGGGCCGTGATTCCGCCCAACATGCACGCGACGGTCATGAAAACGAGTGAGCACAATGGAGCAGTATTTTTCATGAGGATAAATGAGTTCGAGACCTGCAGCAATTACCTATCCGGGACCGACCGGGCATCAGAACGAGGCTAATCGTCCGCGGCGGCCATGTCAAATGACTGCCGCGACTGAGGCGCAGATCGGGAATTTTCTTCGTGATGGCGGTTGCATCGGCCAGCGCGGCTACGGACTTTGGCCAACCTGCAGCGGCGTCGTCACGCGAGATAGACCGCTGCGATTTGTGGCGTATGAAACGGTGGCGTATGAAACGCTGCGCTTTGTGCCGTTTGAACCTTCGCTCCGATTTGTCCAACTTCCTTCAGATTCAACCTCGCCAACCTGCCATGGGTCGATTCACCTCGGATGTCTTTGAGTGTTTGTAAACTTTCCGCGGCGAAGCTACCAGGGTACCCATGGAAGCTTTGGAAAATCACTCGGCGAGCGGGGTCAAGGACGAGGGGGTTGCATGTTCCAGAGAATCTTCGCCCGAACCTGCCCGCTGTTGTTGCTCCATTCAAAACCATCGTGCATGCCCAGGATCAGATAGGTTGCTCCTTTGGGTACTTTTTGATTGCGAAAGTTGGAGCCAATTTCGATTGGAGCGACACTGCTCGGTTCTGTGGGCACTGCACGTCCGATCTGCCAGATTCCCACGAGCTTGTTCATGTTGGCTGCGATATCTTTAATCGCCTGCGAACCACTGATCGCGGCACCTCGATAGCCGGGACGTTCCAACTTTCTTCTGTGGCTTGACTTTCCATCCGGACCGGTCACCGTATTGCCTGCTGGATCGTGTCGCCATTTTCCGGTTGCCGTGATAGACACTGTGGAAACGCCGGGCGGCACAGCGATGCGGACAGGCCGGTGTGCAACGGATTCCTCGAAGGGACCACGACCTTGCCCCTTCTTGCCCAACTCGCTGTCCGTCGCCCAGGCGTACCACAGGCAGGCGGTAGCGGGAACGGTAACCTCACGTTGGAGAATCTCCCAACGAAGCGTCGCCTCGACTTGACCCGTGTTATCACTCCATTCCTGCCCGTCGTGGAATCCCAAGAATAGTTTTTGGGCACCTGCTGGCACCTTTACGTCCTTTATTTCTGAACCAATCACAAAGGGCACGACGCTACTCGCCTCCGATGGCACCGTGTTACCAATCTGCCACATGCCGACGAGCGCGTTGAGAGGTGCTTTCACATCTCGAATCGCCGCGGTACCGCGAAATCCCGCGCTTTTGTAGTCTGGCGTCTTCAGGCTCATCGCTTCGCGAATGCCATCTGGACCGGATCTTGCGTCTTTATGCGACCATGTCCCGTTCGCAGTCACGGTGAGCATGGCCGCTCCCGCGGGAACATTGATCTCCACAGGACGATAGTCCGGCGCGAATTCGTCGAAGGGCCCCTGCGGAGCATCTGCTGTACCAAGTTGTTTGTCGCTGGCCCAAGAAAACCACAAACAAGCTTTGGCTGGGACCGTCACTGATTGTGCAGTCGTCCCCACTGCCTGTTGTTTTGTCTCAGGAGGTGTACCTTCCAGTACGGGGTTGAAAACTAGAACCACGGCGAAAAAAACCGCGAGGCCGATGTGGTCCGTCGTAAAAACTGACATGATACTCTCCAGCGAATCAATACAACGATGTCGTCAAATCCAAAAGGCACATGTGGGCGCAAACTCGCTATGCCGCAACAGAAATCTTCTCAATAACCGCTTTTCTAAACGCGCCATTCCGGCATGTCAAGAATTGCCGACTTATTCATGGAGGAGACCGAATCGAAGTATCGAGTCTGACAACTTGATCACGGCCGCCGACTGATGTGCGGTTACTCTGCACATGAACGCGTGGCAGCTTAGCCATCAATTTGTCCGAATTTCACTCGGCATCGCCACCGCAGTTCTTGACCTGCCAATACCAGGGCGGTCTGAATCACCGACAGCAGGTCGGTGATATCTACTGATGTCCGGTGGGCACGGCATGTTTCTGGACAGGCGCCTACTCCTTGCCCTTCTTTTGGGACTTCTCCACTTGGGCACGCCCAGTCGTGTTGACGCCCGTAAGACGCGTCTTTGCAAGTCGCGAAAGCGTAGCCTCGAACTGTTCTTTGATTGCGCGCTCCGGTTCCGAAAGTGCGGCGTCGTCAAGCTTCTCGCCATCATACGGCCCCCGGTAGCGAGTCAACGTGGCGCCGTCGCCGTCGGTTTTGGCCAGAAGCGAATACTTCTTATCACGGACCATGACCTGGCCGCGATACCAGATGTAGATCCATTTTTTTTCGCGGGCACTCGCATTGTCCTGAAGTACGGGAACGATGCTGCAGCCGTCGCCCGGATAGTTTGGTGGTAGGTCGGCGCCGGAAACTTCGCAGAGGGTTGGCAACATGTCGCAGAATTCAACCAGATCGTCGACGACGCGTCCAGGCTGCTTGATGCCGGCCGGCCAACTGGCGATGAGCGGCACGCGCGTCCCTGCGTCGGTCATGCTGCCCTTGCCGCCAGCGACTTTCGTGCCATTCCAAGGGGTGACAATTGGTTTGTCCGTGCCGTTGTCGCCCGTGAAAATCAGCAGCGTATTCTCGCGGACGCCAGACTTCTCAAGCTGCGCCACAATTTGCCCGACGGCTTTATCAGCATAGGCGACCATGTCACGAAAGTGCCGCTGCGGATCGTTGCGATCACCTTTATACGTGGTCGATCCGAGCCGCTTTGGGTCCCAGTCGGCGGAGTCCGGCGTCGGATCAAAGGGACAGTGCGTAAGAATCATCGGGTAGTAAACGAGAAATGGCTTTTCTCGGTTCGTGTCGATGAAATCGCAGATAAAGTCGGTACAAACCTGCGGTCCGTATTCGCCGCCGGTGTAGTCTCTTTCCTGGCCGTTGAATTCCAATTGGGGATTGACGAATCGTCTGTCGAACGTCTTGCCATTCTCCTTCGACCGCCCGCTGCGCGTATGCTGCCAGAGACAGGACTGCTCAAAGCCAAAGTGTTGCGGCGAGTCTGTCTGCTTGCCCAACTGCCATTTGCCGGCGATGCAGGTTGCATAACCGGCTGCCTTCAGTTGATGCGCAAAGGTGGTTTGCCCGCGATCAAGCATGCCGAACCTGACGTAGTTCCGGACGTTGTACTGCCCGGTCATGATCTTCGCGCGCGACGGCGTACAGATCGGATTGGAAAAGCAATTTGTGAAACGAACGCCTTCCGCAGCCAGCTTGTCTAGATTCGGTGACTTGCAGGATTCACTGCCGTTCACCGACAAGGCTTCGTAGCCCATGTCATCCGCCATGATCAGGACGATATTGGGCTTCTCGGCCGCGTCGACGGGAACGGGCTGCGTCAGAGAAATGCCTGCCTGGGCTACCAAGATGATTACGAGCAAGAAGTATGTTGTCTTTTTCATTGTTTCCTTTCCCTAGGCGAACCAACCCAAGGAATACTACCATACCCTACTTTTCCTTCTTCCCAAACCGCACACGGACACGGGATCTCTCGGATTTGGCCTTGAATTCCGGCGCTGGGTTTTCCGGTAACCACTTCGCGAGCTGATCGCGAATCGTCTTGTTGGTTAAGTTGTCGGCGAGGTTGTGAAATTCGTTTGGGTCTGTGCGATGATCATAGAGTTCCTCCGCCTTGTCGCGGTAGATGATCAATCGCCAATCCCGACTACGGATGGAGTGATTGCCAAAATACGAGGACGTGATCGCCGGCCGGTTTCTGGGTGTCGTTGGATCGTTGAGTTGGGGAACGAGAGAAAGCCCTTCGAGGTGTGGATTTGCCGGCAGGCTGCACAGCTCGACCAGCGTTGGGTAAATGTCGATCAGGCTGGCCGGTTCGTCGCATACCTTGCCGGGTTTGATATCCGGTCCGGCGAAGAGCAGCGGTACTTGCGTGGATTCTTCCCAAAGCGTGCGCTTGGCCCAATGCTGTTTCTCACCGAGATGAAATCCGTGATCGCTCCACAAAACGATCAGCGTGTTGTCGGCATGGGGACTGGATTCGAGCGCATCTAATACAATGCCGACGCAATGGTCGACGAAACTGATGGACGCCAGGTAGGCGTGTGTCAGGCTTCGCTGCCTGCCGTGATTGACCACCTCGACATGCGTTGGAGCAGCCGCATAGTTGTTGATGGTGAGAAAGTTTCTCGGAAGATCATCGAGGTCTGACTTTGGGTTTCGTGGCAGTGTCAACGATTCTGAGTCGTAGAGATCAAACCACTTCGGCGGAACAAAGAGCGGAACGTGAGGGCGAAAGAAGCCAACTGTCATGAAGAACGGTTTGTCAAAATCCTCATGAAGCGACTTGGCCGCGTTCTCGGCCAGTTGGAAGTCAGCCATCTCGGCGTCGCTTTGTGGATACGCTCCCCAATCCCAGGCGCCGCTCCAGTTGGCGGGACGGTTCATCGGTTTCCTGGGTCTGGGACTTTTCTTGCGACCGAGCGACCGGTCAATGTCACCGGCTAACCTTCCACCAAAACCATGATGCAACACTTTGCCGCCTGACATCGTGTAATAACCATGGTTTTTGAAGTATCGCTGAATCGTGGGAACGTCGGTGAGAGCCGGCAACTGCTCGTATTTGGGTCCGAGTTCATAACTGCCATGCGTCGTCGCCGCGACTCCCGACATCACGCTGACTCGTGAGGCTGAGCAGACCGGCACGGCGCAATGGGCGTTGGCGAAGATTCGGCCCCGCTTTGCCAGCGCATCCATGTGAGGGGTAATCGCTTCAGGGTGGCCGCCAAGGAAGCCGGTCCAGTCGTTCAGGTCGTCGATGCAGATCATCAAGACGTTGGGCTTGTCAGACGGCTCGGCAGCCATGCAACTTGCCGTAAGCTGAAACAACAAACTGGCCACCAGGCAAGCTGCGATTGGCCTATTCATTTTCGGGGACGCGATATTCATGTGCTCGATCACGCGTTTCGTTCCCTTCCTCGTTATCGTTTCCCGACCGACCTCGCGTTCCATGTCTCCCACATGTCGGCGAGTTCCTTCGTCTTCTCGGGGTATTTGCCAGCGAGATTGTTCGTCTCGGTCGGATCCGCCTTCAGGTCGTAGAGCTCCCACGACTTGCCCGCTCGGATCGCTTTGAGGTCGCCTTGTCGGACCGCGTTCGCCCTGTTGAAACGCCAGTAGATTTCCTTGTGACCGTCGCGCTGTTTGCCCTCGAAGATCGGCAGCAGCGACAGGCCGACCGGCGGCTTTGTCTTCCTGCCGTCGATCTCTTTCGGATACTCGGCGCCCGTAATGTCCATGAAGGTGGCGGAGATGTCGATGATGTGACCGACCTGGTCGGTCATGGTACTCGGCTTGATAACGCTAGGCCAGTGCGCGATGAAGGGAGTACGCGTCCCGCCCTCGTAGTCGGTTGACTTGAACTTGCGATACGGCGTGTTGCTGGCGTTGGCCCAGCCGACCGAGACCGTGCGGTAGCTTTCGACCGGTCCTGGGGGGATGTCAGGCGTCGTGTTGGGCTGCTCGGGGCAAGCGCCGTTGTCGGTGAGAAACATGATCAGTGTATTGTCCCACTCACCGAGTTCCTTCACCTTGGCAAACAGCCGTCCGAGGTTCTGATCGACGCGATCGATCATCGCACAATAAACGGCCATCTTCAGGTCTTCCTCGTCCTTCTGTTGCTCTGACAACTCGTCCCAGGCTTTCGATGCGCGCGGGGTGAGCTTGTGATTGTCGCCGATGATGCCCATTTTCTTCATGCGCTCGAAACGCTGCTTTCGAATGACGTCCCAACCGACCTTGAACCTGCCGCGGTATTTGGCGATGTCTTCGGGCCAGGCGTGAAGCGGATAGTGCGGCGCCGTGTAAGGCAGATAGAGCAGGAATGGTTTGTCCTCGCCCTTGTATTCTTCGAGACGTTCGATGGCGTAAGTGGTGAATGCGTCGGTTGTGTAGAATTTCGGGTCGGGGTTGGTGTAACCCATGATGACTTTGTCTTCGATCGCCCAGCGCCGAACGCGCGTCTTTCCCTTGCGTCCCGGCGGGCCCTCGCCTTCGCGCGCCTTGAGGCCAGGGTTGAAAAAGTTGCAGCAACCGTCTGCGAGTCCGTAGTAACGATCAAATCCGCGCGTCGTCGGAAGCGGGCCCTGATGCCACTTGCCTGCGATCAAAGTGCGGTAGCCCACCGTACGAAGCACCTCGCCGAAGGTGGCGCCGTACTCAATGTTTTTGTCGCCAATCTGGTAGGCGTAGTTGCCGGTGAGCAGTTCAGCGCGCGTCGTGTGGCATTTGGCGGTGTTGTAGAACTGCGTGAATCGCAGCCCGTTCTTCGCCAGCATGTCGATGTTGGGCGTGTTCACCTCGCCGCCATAGCAGCCGATGTCCGAGTACCCCATGTCGTCGACCATGATGAGGATGAAGTTGGGTTTCGACTCCGCCGCTGACAGTGGAAGTGACGCGAAGACAATTAGCACAAAGATAATGACTGCTTTCATGCGTTTTCTTCTTTAAAAAGAATTGAGTTCAGTGTAGCGTTCAAAAAAACCTTCATTCCGGCCGTAGTTAGTATAGTTACTTTTGATACTTGTCGAACCAGTTCTGGACTCTTTAATCCCGCGAGATCGACTAGCGAAGGATAGACGTCGATCAGGCTGACCGGTTGTGTGCAGGTGGAACCGGTCTCGATTCCTGGGCCGCGGACGATGAAGGGGATGTGTGTGGTCTGTTCCCAGATAGCTCCCTTGCACCAGTGTTTCTTTTCGCCCAAATGCCAGCCGTGATCGCTCACCACCATGACAAAAGTCTCACGCCCGCGAGGGTTCTCCTTCAATTGCTCTAGAAACCGGCCAATCTGACTATCGACAAAAAGCGATCGACGCATGATAGGCGCGGATGGTGGCATCCCACTTGGCGTCGGGATGCCCGCCGAGACATTCCAACCAGTCATTCAAATCGTCCACGATGATGAAGACAATGTCGGGGCGTTTCTCTCCCGCCCGCGTACAGTTCATGAACGTGGTCAATGCAATCAAACAGGAGAGGATAAATTTGCAGGCGCTCATCGTGCAAGGCTTTCGTTAATGAGGGCGTCCTTTGGCTTGCCCGCTGATTTCTTCTTTCTCGACGCTTTCTGATTCTTCCCGATGTCCTTCATCGGCGGCCCAATGTCGGCAATCAAATCATCGCAACGAGTCCGCATACGTTGCAGTGCCGCGGTGTTCTTTTCATGCAACGCCAGGTTGGTCAGTTGGTCGGGATCGTTCTTCAGGTCGTGGAGAAACTCAAACGGTGGCTTGTCCGGACCGTTGACAAAGTAGCGCGCGTAAACCCAATCCGAACCGCGAATGCCTTCCCAGCGGGGAATGCTGCCGGGAACGGCGAGAAACTCGCAGAGGAAATCCGTGCGCCAGTCGGACACCTTGTCGCCTTGGAGCAGCGGCACGAGACTGCGGCCGGTATGGGCATCCGGAATCGGGAGCCCTGCGAGGTTGATCATGGTTGAAGCGAGATCGCTGTTCAGCGCCATTTCCGAAAGCACGCGTCCGCGCTTAGCATCCGGCAGGCGCGGGTCGTGGACGATCAGCGGCACGCGAAGGGATTGTTCGTAGTGTGTCCACTTGCCAGCGAAGCCTCGGTCGCCAAGGTAGTAACCGTTGTCTGCGGTATAGATGATCACCGTGTTGTCCGCGAGGCCCTGTTGTTCAAGCTGCGCGACGAGGCGTCCGACGACGTGGTCGATTCCGCTGATCATGCGGAAGTAGGCGCGCATGTTTGTCTGGTATTTCTCTGGCGTGTCCCATCGCCAGAAATAGCGTTGTCGGTTGATCGACTTCTTCAGAAAGTCCGGCTGCGACTCGTAGATGGTGGGATCGCGCAGTCGAGGAAGCGGCATTTGCTGATCTTCGTACATGCCGTCAGTCACCTTCGGCCAAGGGTAGTGACCGATGCCTGGGCGCTTGTCGCCGTCCTCGGCATGCGTGGCGTTGAAGCTGATCTGCAGGCAGAATGGCTGATCTTTCGGTTGTTCTTTCAGAAACGCGATTCCCCAGTCGCCAAGAATCTGTGTTTCGTGCCGCTCGCTTCCGTCGCCCTGCTTCTTGAAATAGGGATTGCGGCCGATTCTCCGCCGTACGTCGAACATCGTCGCTGCTGATTCCTTCGAGATATTGACGTGTTCTTTGCCGAGATGCCCGGTTCGGTAACCTGCCTGTTTCAAGACGGCAAAGTAAGATGATGCGCACAGCTTCGGATTGAGCGGCCCAGGCGTGGCTCGGTAAAGATGTTTGCGTTCGTAGCAGCCGGTGAAGAGGCAGGCTCGCCCGACCCAGCAGGTCGATGTCGAAACGAAAGCATTTTCAAATCGCACGCCTTCTTTGGCGAGGCGGTCAATGTTGGGAGTTTTCACAATCGGGTGGCCGGCACAGCCGAGCGTGTGATTACGCTGATCATCGGCATAGAGGAGAAGAATGTTCGGCCGAGAATGGGGGGTTGCCGTCCTGGAACCAGGCGCGGCTGCGGGCAACGGTGTGGCAAGAGAGAGAATAATCGCGACCGCCGCAACGGACGCGCCGCATGTCTGTTTGAGATTCATAGGTGTCCCTAATCAATTCTTAATACGTAAAGGTTGGTCACTCTGGAAGTTGATCGTTCTTCTTCAACCGCGCGTTCGCCGGCACTACGGCCTGAGATGTGCGGTCACCAACCAAGAAGTGGCCGAGAGGTTTGTCTTTTTCATCGGTAATCAGCCACACGGCTCCGGGCGCGTCTGTTGACGCTGACGCTGGTTGGCCTCGATCTCCGCGTCGAGCTTGGCCGTGCCCGTGCGGTTCATCCACCAGAGCCTGACAGTCTGATTTGATCGATTTATAAAGTCAACCTGAGACCAGCAATTCGGCGTTTGGCAAGATCATCTTGTCTGCGCTGGCCGGTTTCGTAGTCGAAACTGCGTAACCGAAAGGGCATCGCATCGCGTTCGCGCCAGCGGTCTCGGTTGTCGACACTGAAGCCGACGAGCACCGCATCGCCGGCCACCAGAAAGCCGCCAAAGCCGGATTTATCTGCTTCGCCAAAATCGGCCGACCACAGCTTTTGGGATCCAACTTTGATCTTGGCTTTGGGGTTCTTGGGGTGCGGCAAGGTCTTGATTTCGTCGAGCTTGCGGAAGCGGGTGACCTTTTTCAAGCGTCCGCCCGCGCTGCCGCCGCGGCCTTCGTCTTTCTCCGTTCCGCCGGCGTGCAGGAAATCGAGGCCGTTGTAAGCGTAGGCAGGCGACTGCGTGAAACCGAAGTAGCTCATCTTGTAGCCGCCCATTTGCTTGTGGTCGTACATCAAGCGCTGGTTTCCGGGCACCATGATGTCGTACTTGAATCGCGACTCCCAATGTGCGTGCTGCCCGTCGCCTAGCGAAGGAATGTAGTGATCGACCAGCCGGCCGTCTTTCTCCTCGAAGCACAAACCGGACAGGAACGGAAACCGGCCGTCAGAAACCGGCGGCATGTTGGCGCCGCTCTGTTTTCCGTCCGAACGTTTGCGAACTCCGACCTCGGTGGACAGCTTGTTGCTTCCCAAACGCCCCGACGTGATCACTTTGCCGTTGGCCGCGTCGAGCCGCCACCACAGGCCCGCGTCGGTATCGTTGTGCCGTCCGCTGATGATCCAAACCCCGTCGTCTTGAACAAGTACGCTGCCGTTGAGCGGCCAGCGCGATTCGAGTTGGCCAAAGCACATCATGCGGTCTCGGCGCGGGGCGGCGAAGAATCGCCAGATTGTTTCGCCCGTGTCTCGGTTAAGCGCGTAAAGCCAGCCATTTCGTGTGCCTGCGTAGACGATTCCCTCGCGAATGGTGGGCGTCGAGTCAACGCGGCCATCCACAGTCGTTCGCCAAAGCTCTTTCCCGGTAGCCGGATGGATAGCGGCAACCCGGTGCCAATCTCCAAACGCGCGATCTCTTCCACGCCCTACTACCATTGCAATTTGTTTTGTTGTGTCTATGTCGTCTAGTTTCTAAGGATGCTCTGAGCGTACACGTCGTAGCCGAATTCCCAGCCATCGTGCGGCTGCCGGTTTAGCAAGGCGTTCGCCTTATGTCGTTCACGCCACAAGCTCCTTGATGACTTCGCCGCCAGTTTGCGACAATTGCTTGAATCGACCGCCGTGGAAAAAGGTGAGTTTGTTGTCGTTGAGTCCCAGCAGGTGCAAGATCGTGCAGTGGATGTCCTTGATGGGATGTACGACATCGATCGCTTCCAAGCCGGTTTCGTCTGTCGCGCCGATAGTCTGTCCGGCTCGCACCCCCCCGCCGGCAAACCACATGCTCATGGCGGTGGCGTTGTGATCGCGACCGCCGTTCTTCTTGCCGCGGTGAGCCTGATTGTCGGGCGAGCGGCCGAATTCGCCGCACCAGATGATCAGCGTCTCTTTGAGCAAGTCGCGTTGCTTCAGGTCTTTGATCAGGCCGGCGATTGGTTTGTCCACGGACTTGATTAAGTTGCCGTGGTTGTTGAGCAGGTCGTCGTGTGAGTCCCAGCCGACCGAGTAGGCTTGGACGAAACGAACGCCTTTTTCCACGAGACGTCTGGCCAGCATGCAGCGGCGGCCGAAGGCATCCGTCTTTGGTTCTCCGATGCCGTACAGCTCGCGGACATGTTCCGGTTCGTTGTCCAGGTCAATGATGTCGGGCACTTGCGTTTGCATGCGGAACGCGAGTTCGTAATTGTGCATTCGCGCAGCGAGCACTTTGTGGTCGGGGTGGCGGTCGCGATGTCCGCGTTCCAGTTCCGCCAGCAAGTCGAGGTTCTTGCGCTCCATCTCGCGCGTCATGTGCTGCGGGGGGTGCAGGTCGAGGATCGGTGAGCCCTTCGATCGCAGCGGCGTGCCCTGCAATTGCGCGGGTAGAAAACCGTTCGACCAGTTCGCCGCTCCGGCTTGCGGATAATACGCGTCGGGCAGCACCACGAACGACGGCAGATCCTGGTTCTCTGTCCCCAAGCCGTAACTGACCCACGCTCCCACCGCCGGATCGCCGCCGAAGCGATTGCCCGTGTTCATGTGCAGGTTGGCGGTCGGATGGTTGATCGACTCGGCTTGCCCACCGCGGTAAACGCACATTTCGTCGGCCACGTCCGCCAGGTGCTCGAACCGGTTACACATCCATAACCCCGATTCGCCTGCTTGTCGAAACTTGAACGGGCTGCCGACATATCGCCGCTTGCCGCTGGCCATCGCCGACAACAGCCGGCCCTTGCGTTCAAAGTACCCTCCGTCGAGTTCCGCGAGCTTCGGCTTGGGATCGAATGTGTCGATGTGACTCGGCCCACCTTCCATGTAGAGGAAGATGCAGTGCTTCGCCTTCGCGGGATGATGCGGTTGTTTTTCAGGCGGTTCCTTTGCTTGCTCGGCACGCAGTATCGAATTGAAAGCAACGGTACCCAGAGTGGCTCCGAGGCCGTAGAGAGCTTCACGGCGGTTTAGTTCCATTGGTTGTGTCCTTGGTCGTTTAACCGCAATACCGTTCAATTTTCACGTGGGACGGGCACTCCTGCCCGTCGCTGATACCGCATCTTGTACGAGCGTGAAAACGCCAGCACAAGATGTGACGGGCAAGAGTGCCCGTCCTACATACTTTGAACGGTATTGCGTTTAACCGCGTGGCCAGCGGCCTGCGCGTTATGCCGTGACGCGCAGCCCGATGGGCTTGAGGTTAAACGGTTTCAGTACACGTAAAGGAATTCGCTGGAGTTAAACAATACGAGGCACAGGTCGGCCAAAGCGCGGGTCTTGGGGCCGACTTCCCACGGTTGCAAATCGTTCTCGTAATTCGCAAGGTTTTTGAGGTTAAACTTCTTGTATTCTGGTTCGCCGGTACGTTCGATGATGTTTTCAACGGTCACCGACGTGGGCAAGGGTTTTGGTTTGATTTCGTGCTCTTGGTGAAGCGTGATCAGCCTGTTCAAATGCTGCGCTGCAAGCTCGGCTTCGCGTGCACGCGGCGAGCGGCCGTAAACGGCGCGGAACACCCGCCGTACTTGCTCATCGGCATCGTCGGACTGTTTTGCGATGCGATCGGCCAGTGCTAACGCTCGTTCGTGAACGAACTCGCCGTGCAGCATTGTGAAGACTTGCGGAGTCACTGTGGTTTCGTCACGGCGTTCGCACGACATCTCTGAGCCAGGACGGTTCAGCACTTCCATCAGCGGATGGCCAAGGTTGCGGATGCGAACCGCGTAAATCGAACGCCGGTTGCGATCGGCGCGGTTCGGCGAAGGCTGATAGGGTGGGGCAATTTTGCCCATCAAGCGGCGAGGCTGAAAAGCAACTTCCCAATTGATCTCCACATAGACGCTCGGGCCGCCGATAGTGCGATTCAACTCGCCGCTGATCGCCAGCACGCTGTCGCGGATTTCTTCGGCGGAAAGGCGTCGGGAGGGAAAGTAGCTGAGCAATTCGTTATTGGGATCGACCATGCGAGCACGACGCGCGAGCGAGTGTGTGGACGGATCGATCGCACGGGCGGACGACTCACTTGCTTGCGCTACGTGCTTGTATTGGTTGCCGCGCTGATACGTTGGGCTGGTCATGATCAGTTTGTGCAACTTCTTAATCGACCAGCCGTTGTCCATGAACCATACGGCGAGCCAGTCGAGTAACTCCGGATGCGTAGGATCGGCTCCCATCTTGCCAAAGTCGTTCGGTGTGGCCACGATTCCACGACCAAAGTGCATTTGCCAAACTCGGTTAACAATCACGCGCGCCGTAAGTGGATTGCGGCGATCGGCGATCCAATTCGCGAGCATCGCTCGGCGGCCTTTGTCGACATCTGCAGCGGCATGACCGGCCGTGTGCTCAAGCAAGCTCAATACGCCGTGCGCGACCTGTTCGCCAGGATTATCGAGCGAACCGCCGGGCAGAATGTGTATTGACTGGGGCTTCTGCGAAGCGATCTTGAAGTGTCCGGCCTTCTCGTTGTGTTTGGTGTCAGCGAAGATCGCCTGGACGCTGTAGTAATCGCGCGTTGGAATCGGATCGAACTTGTGGTCGTGGCACTTTGCGCAGCGAAGCTGTTGGCCCAGAAACGTGACGCCGACGCTGTTGGTCACATCGTCCAGCCACAATTGACGCGTCACCGCCGCGACGCTCATCGACGTGTGTTCCCACGGCCCCATCCACAAGAATGCCAGTGCATCCTGCCCGGCCAGGCCGAGTTGATCGCCCGCAATCTGCTCTTTGATAAAACGATCAAAAGGCTTGTCTTCATTGAACGACTGGATGACGTAAGTGCGGTAGGTATGAGCCGACGGTCTGAACTCGTCGCGAGCGAAACCGTTCGAGTCGGCGTAGCGCACCACGTCCAACCAATGTTGAGCCATCCGCTCGCCGTAATGTGGCGAATCAAGCAAGCGGTCGAGCAACGCGGCGTATTCATCCACCCACGAGCCGAAGGCGCTAGCCTCGGTTGTCGCCGGTTGCGATTTGTTTTCGGAACCCGCGGCTAGCGCCGTCAGCTCAGGTGGCAGGCCGGTCAAGTCATACGTCGCTCGGCGGATCAATGTCCGAGGGTCGGCAGGCTCCGCCCAACGCAGTTTTTTCTTTTGTAGCTCTTGGCGGATGAAGGCTTCGATTGGATGACGCGGTTCATCGTCGCGCAAGGCGGACCACGGAACATCGACTTTGGCAAGCGGCCGATACGCCCACAGGTCTTTTGGATCGTACCGGCGATTGGTCCATTGCTCTGTCGTGCCGCCGCTGGTTTTCACGCGAATGGCGCCATCAACGTCCGGCTCGTGCCAATCGTCATCCGCCACCCGTGCGTTGCCGCCGCCTGAAAACGGCGCGCCCGCGGCGATCCATTGCCGAATCCAATCGATTTGCTCATCGGACAAACGGTCGTTTTCCTTCGGCGGCATCTCCAAGCCATCCCACCGCACCGCAAGGAGTAGCGGACTGGCATCGGGGTTCTTAAAGTCAATGGCCGGCTCGCCTGACTCCCCGCCACGAAGCAGCGCGGCTCGCGACCGCATATCGAACTCACCCTTTAGTTCGTTCGCACTCGCGCCGTGGCAACCGCCGCACTTTTGCACGAAAAGCGGCTGGAGCTTGGTTGCGAATAATTGGCTGGCCCCACGAGTGTTCAACTCATCAGAGTCGGCGGATGATGCGGCTGTCGCACTCAGCAACAATCCAACAAACAAGCACCATCTGCATGCGAGTGGGTTCTGGAAAACGGTCAAATCCCACTTGCTTGCGCTGCGTGCTTGTACAGTTGTCGAGCGATTCAACGTCATAGCCAGATTTTCAGCACTTTCCGATTTCGGTTTAACGCACTCAATTGCGATTCGTTCTTGTATTCAATCACGCGATAATGTCCTTCACAACTTCACCGTCCACGTCGGTCAACGTGTAGTCGCGACCGCCATAGCGGTAGGTGAGTTTCTGGTGATCGAGACCAAGCAAATGTAACACCGTGGCGTGCAGGTCGTGAACGTGGACTTTGTTTTCGCTGGCGATCCAGCCGATCTCGTCGGTTGCACCGTATCGAATCCCGCCTTTCGCTCCGCCACCGGCGAGCCAATAGGTGAAACCGGCACCGTTATGGTCGCGGCCGTAACTTTTGTCTTTCATGTTCTCGACCGCCGAAGTGCGGCCGAACTCGCCGCCCCAGACGATGAGTGTTTCGTCCAGCATGCTGCGCTGCTTCAAGTCGGCAATCAGTCCGGCGATCGGTTGGTCGATCGCTGCGGCCGAACTGGGCATCTTTTCCGACAGGGAATCATGATGATCCCAACCGCCGTGATGCACTTCGATGAAGCGAACGCCTGCCTCCGAGAGCCGCCGCGCCATCAGGCATTGCATCCCGAAGCGGCTTTTCTTCTTGCCGCCCAGTCCGTACAGGTCGAGCGTGTTTTGCGTTTCGCCAGAGATGTCCGTCACTTCCGGCACGGCGGTCTGCATGCGAAAGGCCCGTTCGTACGATTCGATCAGGGCGTCGATGTTGCTGTCTTGTTCCCGCCTCGCGAGGAAATCGCGGTTGAGTTCTTGCACCAGGTCAAGCTGCATCCGTTGCTGCTTCCGCGTTTGACGGGCGTTGGCGAGGAACTTGATTACGTCCTCATCCCGTCCGCCGACGTTGCGCATCAATGTTGCGTCGTACACGGCAGGCAGGAACGAATTCGAATAGGCCCCGATCGTCTCGTTCCGATCGCCCGGATTGATTACAACGAAGGCCGGCAAGTTCTCAGATTCCGTTCCCAGCCCATAAGCCACCCACGAGCCGATCGATGGGCGCGGGAAACGAAACTCACCTGTGTGCGTCAGCATCACGCCGGCAGCATGCGCCGCCGTCTCGTGGTGCATGCTGTTGATCAGGCACAAATCGTCCGCGTGTTTTGCCAGGTGAGGAAAGTTATCCGAAATCCAGAGTCCGCTTTCGCCATGCTGCTGGAACTTCCACGGCGAGGCGAACAAGACCGAATCGTTGTTGCCGGTCTTGCCGTTGGCGGGTTGCTCGAACGGAATCTTATTGCCGTTCGACTTTTGCAATTCGGGCTTGTAGTCGAATGTATCGACCTGAGACGGACCGCCATCCATGTACAGAAAAATCACTCGCTTCGCCCGGGCAGGGAAATGCGGTTGCTTCGCGGCCAACGGGCTTTCCGCCGCCGGCAGGTGGTTCGCGCCCAACGCAGCCAGCGCGAGCGAACCGAAGCCGCAAGCACTGCGTTGCAAAGCTTCACGACGTGAGATAGTGAGTCCCAAATCGGTTGTCATGTCATTTTCCTTGCAGTCATTTTCCAAGTTAGTCGGCTGAAGCCGACTGAACCACATTCTCTTCCATCGCGGCAAGGTTGTCATTCCTATGGTGGTTAGATCTTGCAAATCGGCCGGCTCGCGCGGGCCGGCCAACCGAGCCTCATCGAATCCATAAAAACTCCGCCGAGCCTAACAAACTTTGGCAAAAGAGCGACCACGAGTCTCGCTCGGTATATTCACTCATTTCGCTGTCGGCGCAGATTTGATTAACAAATCTCATTGCCCGATCGCGTTCCGTGTCAGTCGGGCTGCGACCGAAAATCAGACGATATGCTCGCGAAACTCGTTCATCATCCGACTTCGCATCTTCAAACAAACGCAACGCAATATAGTCCGCCTGCTCGATCACCCACGGGCTGTTCATCATCACCAAGGCTTGTGTCGGCACGGTGGTCGATTGTCGGTTGCCGACGACCAGACTCGGCGGCGGGAAGTTGAACGCCAACAGCATGTCGGGCGTGCCGCCGCGCAGCGCGGGCATGTAGACAGTCCGTTTGGTTTGATCGTCAATGTCGAAGTTGCCGCGGAAAGCGCCAAATGATTTGACCAGTGATCCTTGCATCGGCTCGCGGTCCAGCCGGCCGCTGGCCGCCAGGATATAGTCGCGAATCGCTTCCGCATTCAGCCGCTTCGCGCGGGCTCGCCAGAGTTGCACGTTGTCGGGGTCGGTCGCGTAGTTCTTCGCATCGAACGTGTCGCTTAGCGCGTAAGTCCGACTAAGGACGATCCGGCGAATCAGCCTCTTGATGGACCAACTGTCTTCCATAAAGTCGACGGCCAGCGTGTCGAGCAACTCCGGATGTGTCGGCGGCTGGCCGGTGGCCCCGAAGTTATCGGTCGTCGGCACGATGCCCCGGCCCAGCAAATGATGCCAAACACGGTTGACGATCACGCGAGCCGTCAGCGGATTCTCGTCGCTGGCCAGCCACTGGGCCAGCTCCAGCCGCCCGCTCGAGTCTTCGGCGATCTCGATGTCTTCGGCCGAGGGGAAGACAGTCAACAAGCCACGAGGTACTTCGTCGCCCAAGTTCCCCTCGCTGCCGCGAATGTGCAATCGTACGTTGGCCATCTTTCCTTTGACGCCGGTCTCCTTCATGGCGACCGCAAAGGCTTCGATCTCTTTCGCCTCGTCGGCCCGCTTCCGCCAATCGGTTTCAGCCTTCGCCAGCTTGTCGAGGCGTTCTTCGGCTTTGCGCTTGTGGCCACCTTCGATGCGATTGACGTTGTCGTTCAGCGACAGGGCGACGTCGTACCGGCCGGTCGCGTCGATGACGATCTGTTTGATCTCTCGGCGCAACTTGCGGAATTCTCCTTGGAGTCCGTTCAGTTCCTGAATTAAGTCTTTCAGGCGTTTGACTTCTTTCTTCTCCACTTCGCCGATAAACCTTGCCCGGCTGAACGTGCTGTTGCCGTCTTGCGGCAGGCTGTTGAAAAAGATGCCTGCCATAGAGTAGTAGTCGCGTGTGGGAATCGGATCGAACTTATGGTCATGACATCGGGCACAGCCAATACCCAGCCCTAGCACGGACTTGCCGAGCGTATCCATCTGCTCGTCGATTTCGTCCATTCGCTTACCGGCGGTCTTCATTCCCAGCGCCAACAGCCCGGTGGCGACAATCTTATCCGCGTGCTTCTTTTCATCCTCGGCGGCCAGCAGATCGCCGGCGACTTGCTCCAGGATGAATTCGTCGTACGGCGTGTCGTTGTTTAGCGCGTCGATCACGTAGTCCCGATAGCGATACGCAACCGGCCACGTACCGTTCTTGTCAGGGGCTCCGTTCGATTCCGAATAGCGGGCAACGTCCAGCCAATGCCGTCCCCAGCGTTCGCCGAAGTGCGGGGAGTCGAGCAGAGAATCGACAAGATCGCTGATTCCCTCTTCGTTTAACTGCGTGCCCATCGGGCCGCGCGTTCCGGCGTTCGAGCGCGCGCGGGCCGCTGGCCCCGCGGTTAAACGGTCTTTCCACGCGTCGATCTCGCTTGGCAACGGCGGGAGTCCGATGAGATCGTAATACAACCGCCGAATCAAGATCTCCGGCGAAGCGTCGGCGACTGGCGTCAAACCATGCCGCTCTTGTGCCGCCAAGACGAATCGGTCGATATCGTCGCGAGGCCAATCGGCGTTGCTGAAAATACGAGCACGACGCGCAAGCGAGTGAGTACGTTCCGATGACACACTCGCTTGCGCGTCGTGCTTGTTGGTCGGCGGCTCATGCCGCTGCGGCCGTTGAAAGGCCCACAACTTGCGTGCGCCTTCGATGTCGATTGCTTCTTCCGCGTGAACAATTTCACCGTCGCGCGGGTCGGGCGCACCCATCTCAATCCACTTGCGGAAGTCGGCGATCACGTCGTCCGCCAGCTTGCCATCTGGCGGCATCTCGAACGACTCGTGCATGATGGCGGCGATCAATTCGCTCTTATCCGGCTCGCGCGGCACGACTGCCGGACCAGTCTCTCCGCCTTGGCGAATTCCAGCCCGCGTATCAAGCAGCAAGCCCGCTTTCAGCTTCTTCTCTTCGGCCGCCTCTGCCGAGTGGCAGCCATAACATCGCTCGACCAGCACAGGGCGGATTTTGCGCTCGAAGAAATCGATTCCTTCGCGATCATCGGCAGGCGCGCGGGACGCAATTAGCGAGGCGGCGATTACAAGCACGACGCGCAAGCGAGTGTGTCTTCGCACGAACACACTCGCTTGCGCGTCGTGCTTGTATACATGAACCTTATTCCACATCATTGTTCAATGCCTCCTACATCCCAAATTGTCAGCGGATTCGTTCCCGCGCACGCAGCTGCTAGTGCTTCGCCGTTGTTGACGAAACAGACATGGCGAACTCGGCGGCGATCGTGAACGCGCAATATCATCTTTTCGTCGCCGCTCGCCGTGTCCCATAATCGCACGCGGCCGTCTTCCGTTCCAATCGCAATCAGGTGGCCGTTCGGAGAAAATGCCACAGCCGAAAGATCGCGGTCTAGTTCGCGAAGGATCAGCCGCTCGTTCCAGGACGGCACCTCCCAAACCCGCGCCGTGCCGCGATGGTCGCAACTGGCCAGCATCTGACCGTCGGGCGAGAATCGTACGACCCGAATTCGCTTGTCGCCTGGCCAGATGATTTTGCCTTCTTCGCGGTGAGCGGCCGTAGGAGACGTACGAGCACGCGGCGCTAGCAAGTGGGTTTCGGAGTCACCCGCTTGTTCGGACTCACTCGCTTGCGCGTCGTGCTTGTAGGTTCCGACGTCCCACACAATCACCTTCCCATTCAGCGTGCCACCTGCCAACAGTGTGCCGTCAGGTGAAAAGTCAAGCGTCACGACTTCCTTCGAGGCGGCTGTCAACGTCCGCAACCGCTTTCCGCTGTGCGCGTCATGCAGCCAAACCACGGTTTCGTCACGGCGCACGTCCATATCGACGTAGGCCACAAACTTTTCGTTGGGAGAGATGGCAATCGTCCGCACGCCGACTTCGTCGCTCGGCAGTTTTCGTTCAACTTCGCCGGACTCGCAGTTGATCACCAGGGCGTGGTCGTTGTGACTGGCCAGCGCTACCAATCGTCCATCCCGCGAGACGCGCACTTCACGAAGGTGATCGTGTGGATTCTCAACAGTTTTCCGAACCTGTCCGTCGCTCGGCGCGACGAAGGAGATTTCGTGCCTGTCGGCCGCGACGATCTCATTCGACGTCGAGAGGTAATCTAACGAAGTCACGCCGACCGAGATCGACAGCATTGGTTCCGTCCGAACTAACGGCAGTGGACGAGACTCAAGTTGTTCGATCGTAGCGGAAGCTTCCACGTACGATCCCTGTCTCACTCGAACCGATTGACCGTCGGCCTTGCGCGTGAATGCCACTTCGCCTTCCTCCAATTCGAGGCGAGTCTCGGTGGCCGAGGCCGTCGATATGAAACGCGTTCCCAGCACGCGCATACTGGCGTGCGGTGTGGTGATCACCAGCGGCAGTTCCTTAGGCTGCGGGGCCACGTCCGCCACAATGACGCCGCTGGAAAGAAACACTCGCTTTCGGCCGCTGTCCGGCGGGTCGATGCGCGCCACGCTGTTACTGTTCATTTGCAGTGTCGTACCATCGGTAAAGGCCAAAACGACGGAACTGTCCTCTTCACCCGTGTGAATGGTTTGGCCGCCGGCAATGAACTCTCCGACTTGGAGCGATTGCGTGGCCGCCGAGTCGCCGATGAGTCGCACTTCGCCCTCAATCTGGACGACGCTCGGCTGGTCCGTTGCGGTTGACCAGCGCCACATCACCGCGGTGACGACTGCGACAATCGCGCAGGCGGTCGCCAAGACAGCGACGACCGATCGCCGACGTTCCTGAGCCGACGGCGTTAGCCGCGGGTTCCGCCGGGGTTGTGCCGGCGCTATCGACGCAGATCGCGAAACGAAACCCGACGAAGGACCCGACGCTAGCGCGTGCGGCTCAAAGGCTTCGGCCAATTCCAAATCGAGGCACGCTTCCAGCAACCGATACTCGACAAGTGTTTGCATCGCATCAGCGTCATCGGCCACGAGTTGCTCAAGCCGAGTGCTGCCTTTTCCGTCCAAGTTGCCGTCGCGTGCGCGGTGGATCAGTTCAATAAGCTCTGCATTCAAAGTGGACATTACGTTGCACCCCACTCTGCCAATTTGTGTTGAACACACTGAAACAACGTGTCATGTATCTTCGTCAACGCCTTGTAAACGGCCGATTCGCTCCGTCCTGCCTGGTCGGCGATTTCGCGGACTTCACGTTCCTCTTTGTAACGCATGTCGAGCAATGATCGCTGCCGCATATCCAACAGCTTGAGACATTCCGCCAACGCATCGCTGCGATCGGAGTCAGCTTGGACGGACACCAACAGACGCTCGGCATACAACTCGTCGACGGCATCGCCAAAGAGAGGCTGAATGCGTCCGTTCTTTCGGTACTGAGCCAGCACGACTCGCCTTGCGATCCCACAGGCCCAGCGTGTGAAGTCCCGTGATCGGTCGAAGTCCGCGAATCTCTCCCACAAGACGGTGCTCGTCTCCTGCATGGCGTCGTTGGCATCGCTCGTGCAACGCACCTGCGCGCGGATGAACACATAAATCCGTCGGTAATTGCCGGTGAAATACTGCAAAAACTCTTTCGTGGGGTCGCCGTTCATACGCACGTTTCGTCCTTCGCCACGCGATAAGCACGACGCGCAAGCGAGGGGGTTTTACATGGCGTTCTGCGGCGGCACACACTCGCTTGCGCGTCGTGCTTGTATTTCACGTCACCATTTATATTGCGGCAGGCCCCATGATTTTGGAACGCCATCGCAAGAAAATGGTGAATGCGACGTAAGTTACTGTCTAGCAGAGAGTTGTGCGACTGGAAGGTCGGTGAAAAAAACTCAGAAAACATTCCAAAATCACGGTTCGTCCCGCAATACGTACAGAGCAATCAACGATTTCCGGCACTGGAGACTATCCAAAGCGCCAAATCATATAAGCACGACGCGCAAGCGAGTGTGTCTCAAGCCAACTCCCCGCGAAAACTCACTC
>CALBSZ010000105.1 GCA_937967665.1 uncultured Planctomycetaceae bacterium | reverse complement strand
GCCGCCGCTGGCAGCACCATCGACCGCCCCGACCGATCCGCTCTCGCGACTCCCCGCCGCCCAACCGCCTGCCGCCAACAGCGGAACACTCGACGGCAGTACAGCAACGACCGCCAACCGTCCACCGGTCTCGTGGCCGACCAACAATGCCCCCGCCACGACCAACAATGCCCCCGCCGCGACCAGCGATCCCTACGCGGGCAATCTACCCAATTACCCGAATACCAACGTGCCTTTGTTGCGCGAACGTTCGGCAGCGAACTCACCGGCACGGCAGGTACCGGCGTCGCTGGTACCGCTGAAACCGAATGCGGGTACGGTGCAGAATGCGTCGCAGACGGAAGCGCAGGCCGAGGATCCGACCGGGCAGTCGTTTTCCAGATCGGAAACAGCCGACTCGCAGACCGAGCACGATCACCCTGCCCTGCCGGCGGGGCAGGTGCCGCGGCATACCAGGTCGAAGCGGTTCAACCTGGAGTACGATGTGCACGGTGTCGGTCCCGCGGGTATTGCCAAAGTCGAATTATGGGCGACCCAGGACGGCGGGAAGACGTGGAGTTTGATGGGGACCGACCTCGATAAACAAAGCCCGTACCCAGTGGAATTGCCGGACGAAGGCATCTTCGGATTTCGCATTGTGATTACCAGCGGTAATGGCCTGGCCAGTCCACCGCCGCGGTCCGGAGAACTGGCCGATCTCTGGGTCAGCGTCGACGAAACGCCTCCCAACGTGCGCCTGCACTCCGCCATCTATGGTACGGGAATTCAATCAGGGCAGTTGGACATTCGCTGGCAAGTCAGCGACGCCCTGCTGGCAAGTCGCCCGATCACCCTCTCTTTCAGTGATACGGCAAGCGGTCCGTGGACGACCATTGCGGCGGGACTGGAAAACACGGGTCAATACTTCTGGGCCATCGACTCGCGTACCCCCAAACAAGTCTACTTGCGACTGGAAGCGCACGACCAGGCGGGCAATCGCGCATTCGACGTCCTGACCGATCCCGTGGACATCGACGGCCTCATTCCGAAAGGCCGCATCCTGGGAATCCGTTCGGCCAGCCGCGATTTCCTCTTTCGCTAACGCGATGCGGCGCGACCCGGTACTCTGCCGGGGGACCTTGTGACCGCGGTGTGCGGCGGAGTATCCTAATTGGATAGCGCCAGGTTTGACTTGTGGTAGCTCTGTTTAGTGCATATGAGCTCGCCGTTTAACCCCTAGCCGCAGGCGCCGGCGTACGCGCCGAGCCGGCGCCTGCGGCTAAGGGTTAAACAAAACGACTGCCGGAAATCCGAAATTTGTAAACATAGCACCTGATCCCACTGTTCCTGTGATGGCGAATACCGTTCACGCCTTTGATTTCCTCTCCGCAAAAGAGACGCCGATCGCGCCCGTTTGTGCGCTGTATGGGGACGAGCCGTTTTTGAAGAGCCTGGTGTCGAGGCAGATCGTGAGCCATGTCGTGGGCGACGACGTTCCTTTCGCCCGGTTCGACGGCAAAGCGCTGGAATGGCGAGACTTGATGGACGAACTCGCCACCGTTTCGTTGTTCGGCGGCGGCGGACCGCGACTTGCCATGGTGGAGGATGCCGACGATTTTGTCAGCAAGCATCGGACGCGATTGGAAGAGTACGTGAAGCAGCCGAAGTCGAGCGGCATTCTGGTGTTGCAAGTGGGAGCGTGGCCCGGCAACACGCGATTGTATAAGGAACTGGACAAGCACGGCCTGCAAATCGAATGTCGTCCTCCTGAAAAGGCGATGGGCAAGCGAAAAGTGCTGGATGAATCCCGGCTCTGCAAGTGGATCGTCGCTTGGGCGAAGCGAGAGCACGACATCAAGCTGGATTCCCTGGCCGCGCAACTATTGCTGGACATCGTCGGTCCGGAATTGGGGATGCTCGAACAGGATTTGGCCAAGTTGGCGCTTTATGTCGAACCTGGTGGGACGGTCACGGCCCAAATGGTACGCGACAAGATCGGCGGTTGGCGAGCCAAGACGATCTGGGAGCTGCTGGATGCTGCCGCCGACGGCGACGCGGGGGAAGCGCTGTTGCAGCTGGATCGCCTGTTGCGGGCGGGCGCCGAACCGCTGGCGCTGTTCGGGTCGATTTCGTGGTCGTTCCGCAGATTCGCGGCGGCGGTACGGGTCTTCCAGCAGGCCGAATCGCGTGGGCGGCGAATTTCACTCCGCGCCGCCCTCGAACGCGCCGGCTTCCGCAAGTGGCCGCAAGATGCGTTGGAAACCGCCGAACGGCAACTGAGGCAGCTCACCCGCCATCGAGCCAGCCAGTTGTACCGCTGGTTGCTCGAAGCCGACCTGGCATTGAAGGGCTCGCATTCCCAACCCCACCGAGCTCGCGATGTCCTGGAACAGCTCTTCCTGCGCATGGCCAGGCGAGACCTGGCAAGCCATTAGGATTAAAGGGGTCAGGAGCATATACTGGGCGACTTGGTTAGACCTGGTCGTGTTTCTATTTGCGTCTATCCCCCCGGTGTTTTCCCTGTCTCCCCCTTAAGACGACAGATTCCCTATTATATGCTCCTGACCCCTTTAGTCCCCATCCAGACTTTCTTCACGTTGCCGTGCTACTTGTCATTGCCAGTGAAACCGATGCTTGAAACGTCTTTCCAACTGGACTGGCTGACGTGGTGAGTCGGGATGGCGGTTGCTATGGGCATTGGATTTGGCAGAAAAATGTGCGGGCAAAAAAATCAGTTCTCGGAATACCGCAGCATGGTGGCGATGGATTCCTTCCTCTCACATTGTTTCATGTTCTTCCCTCTTCATGTCTTTTCCTCTTCTATCTTTTTGCCCATTCATGTTTTTGCGTCTTCATATTCCTTCCCCCTTCCGAATCCGTTTGAACCTTACGCACCCGGATACGATATTCACCCAATGGATTGACTTCAATGTTGTAGGGTTTAAAGGGGTCAAACGGTATCCGTGCTAGCACAATCCGGCTTGCGTCGCGCGGGTGGTTTTCTTAATATCCCGCCCTCCTCCATTGGCGACGACCTATGTTAGTCATTCGACACCTTCCAATTCTGCTGCCCGTGCTGCTTGCATCCTGCGGCTGTACAAGCCCCGCCGTGATTTCCTCGCAGGCACCCTTGGATCCCACCCGGCTCTATGCAGCCGCCGAGCCGACTCCACAGCCCAAAACCGCCAGACCGAAGCCGGACCATGTCCAGGCGATTGACGAACTGCATGAACGCATCGCGGCACTCGAACAAATGGCCGCGCAGGCGGAGGCCGATGGGAATAACGAAACGGACGCGCCGACGTCGGAACAGTCCGCCTCGCGCGAGATTCAGGCCCTGTATCGTCAGCAGATCGCGGCCCTGGCGGCCTACTTGAAGCAGCAGGAAACCGCAGTTTCGACGGACACGAGCTCGGCGGAAAGCGAGACGAAAGCGACAACTGCGGCCGCAACCGATGCGGCGGGCAAGGCTGCGGCGGACGCCGACGCAGCCGACTTGGCACCGATCATTACGCCCCGTCAAAGTACCCACTCCGCCGCCCAGAAAGCACCCGCCAAGATCGTCCCGCTAGCGCCCAACCCGCTGACAGCAGGAACGCAACCCACGGCGGTCGCCGAGACGGAAGCGGGCGCCGCAGCACGGGCGAAGTCCTGGCGTGAACAATTGGCCGATGTGATCAAGGCCGTCGAACTGGAAGCCCAACGCGAAGACCTCTCCGTGCAAGAAGCCGCGGATCTGGAGACGTACCGTCGCCTGTTGTACGTCATCGATAACCGCCGCGACGCCGCGCTCACACCGATTGAACAGTTGGACGAAGAAGAACAGGAGTATTGGAGGTACCAGCTGCATAGCCTGCTGGTAACGATGCACGACGAGGGGACTCCGGTAGTCAGCCAGCGCGCCGCCCTGGCTCTCCGCAATCTCAAGACCGCCGCGTATCATCTCAGCGAACTCAGCGCCCTGGACGTGCGCAATGCGGCGTTCTGCCGCCGAGTCGATAGCGTCGGCAAGTTCCTGGAATTCAAACGCAATGAATTCCACGCCGATCAAGAAGTGCTGTTGTACGTGGAAGTAGACAATTTCACGGTGGAAAAACTGGGCGATCAATACGAAACCGAACTCCAAGGTTCGTACGAAATCTACGATACCACCGGCAGCCGCGTCGCCGTCCACGATCTGCCCCTGGACAAACAGCAATGCCGGAACCATCGCCGAGACTACTTCATTGCCTACCGTCTGTATATGCCCAAGCGCATCGAACCGGGCGACTACACGCTGCAACTGACCGTCGAAGACGTTAAGGGAAACAAGTTCGGGCAAGCCTCGGTGGACTTCCGAATCAAATAGGCGGCGCACTGCATGACGTACGATGTCATCGTCCTCGGCTGTGGTGGAGTAGGCAGCGCCGCCGTCTATCATCTTGCCCGCCGCGGTGTCCGCGTACTGGGCATCGACCAGTTTCCCGGCGGCCACGACCGCGGCAGCTCGCACGGGCACACGCGGGTCATCCGGCAAGCCTATTTCGAACATCCCGACTACGTCCCCTTGCTGCGTCGGGCCTATCCGCTCTGGCTGGAGCTGGAAAACGAAGTGCAGAAGAAGCTCTTCCATCGCGTCGGCCTGCTGGAAATCGGACCTGCGGACGGAATCGTGGTTCCCGGAGTCCTGGCAGCGGCCCAACAGCACGAACTTGCCGTCCAGCAGCTGACTCACAACGAAGCGGTGCGCGAGTTTCCGGCCTTCACGATACCGGAAGACTGTGTGGCTGTGTTTGAGCAAGACGCCGGATACTTGCTGGTCGAACAATGTGTCTTGGCCCACTTGTCCGCGGCGGAGAAGGCGGGAGCCACCTTGCGAAACGAGGTGGTGCAAGCATGGCAGGGCAATAACGGGGACGTGACGGTGACGACGTCGCAACAGACTTATCACGCTGGTAACCTGGTGATGGCGGCGGGACCGTGGTCAGCGGAGTTGCTGCGGGAAGTCGACCTGTCATTGCGTGTCTTGCGGAAACACCTGCACTGGTTTCAGAATGACGATCCACGCTACCAGCAAGGTTGTCCGACCTACCTGTATGAACTGCCCCATGGCATCTTTTACGGTTTCCCGCAGGTTGACGACCGGGGAATCAAAGTGGGCGAACATACCGGCGGCACGCCCATTGTGGATCTCGCCAACGAGACTCGCCGGCGCGAACCCGCCGATTGGCGGCGCGTGGCAGGGTTCACCAAGCAACACCTCCCTGGCGTGTCCGAAACGGCAACCAACCACGCCGTCTGCTTCTATACCATGACGGCGGACCAGCACTTCATTGTCGACCGGCATCCACGCTATCCGCAGGTGGCGTTTGCCGCCGGGCTTTCCGGGCACGGCTTCAAGTTCACGGGCGTGCTGGGCCAGGCGCTGGCCGATCTGGCGTTGGAAGGTCAAACTTCGCTGCCCATCGATTTTCTCCGCTCTATGCGGGATAGTTTACGGCTTCCTAAGGAAAACTAATTCCATGAAAAGAACCTCCCTGCTGTTGGTCTTGGCCCTGCTGGCTGTCAGTGTCGGCTGTCGTCGAGCTTATTATCCGGTTCAGGCCACGTATCCGTCCGCCATCCCGCAGGTCGCTCCACTGGCCAGTGGTTGCGACTGCTGCTGCGCAGTCGAAACGTGTTGCGACAGCTGTGATGTCGTCACGAGTGTGCCGGCGATGGCAGCGCCGACCGCTCCCGTCCCCGCGTCGCCACCTGCCGGCTACTATCAAGGGCAGTAATTCGGTTCGCGCGTGTGTCCTGCAAGCTTCTGCCGGTTTGCGCCGTGAAAGGTGTCCTTTTCGGCGTTACTCGGCGCGTCCCCGCGTTCTCAGCGGTTCGTTCTCCTTGGCATCTTGAAATGGTAAGGCATCGTTCTAGCCGCGGAGATGTGCAATGTCGTGTTAGTGATCGTGGTCGTGGTGGTCGAGTGTGCCGACGTAGGGTGTACCGTCGATCGTGACGCGTAACTTGCCGGTCACGTCGCCATATTGCGCCAGCGCTTGAAACAGATCCTTGTCCGAAGACTCGAATCGCGAACTGCCCGCCGCGCCGTCCGATTTCGCCGCAAGCAACTCGAACGAATTCGAAGCCCCGTCCGCGGTCAGCGAGATAAGCAGGCTCGGCTGGTCGACGACGACTTCATTTAATTGCGCGTCAAGAATGTAGATCGTGATCATCTCGGCGGCATCGTCCTCAACCAGTTCCGCATGGAATTTGTGATCGTGCCCCAGTTCGATCAGGTGGCCGCCGTGAGGACCTTCCGTGGCGTGTTCGTGTGAGTGATCGTGCGCCGCTTCTGCGTCGTGAGCGGGCGATGGCGTGTTGTTCCCACTGCCGCATCCGCCGAAGGGCAGCAACCCCATGAGCGCCGCAGTGGCGATCGCCAGATGTCTCGCCTTTCTCATATCCATCTCCTGATTGTTTGAAAGCCGTGTGCCAGACAACGCCGCGAATCACACGCTCGCAGCCTCCTCGGGACTTCGTTCGTATGGCTCGTGCTTTTCCTCGACCAGTTTCACTTCTTGTCGGTCTGCTTCCGTGACGCGCTGGGCGGCCTTGATGCCGAACTTCCAGAACAAGGCGGGCCGCACCAGAAATTCCAATGCCGTGCTGCTGATCACGCCGCCGATGATCACGGTAGCAACCGGATAAAGGATTTCCTTTCCCGGTTCCCCCGCCGCCAGCGCCAGCGGCACGAGGCCGATGCCGGAAGTCAGCGCCGTCATCAACACGGGGGCCAGCCGCTCCTTGCCAGCCCGCACGACCAGGTCGCGAGTCCAGTTTTCACCTTCGTACTGCACCAGGTGCAAGTAGTGGTTGATCAGCAAGATGCCGTTGCGCGATGCGATGCCGCACAGTGAAATGAAGCCAACCATCGCCGCGACGGTCAGCGTCTGGTTGGTCAAGTACAGCGCCGCGACGCTGCCGATAAATGCCATCGGCAGTGCCACCATGACTTGCAACGCCAGATTCGCGCTGCGGAACATCGTGTACAGAGCGAGAAACATCCCGACCAGCGAAATGCCAAACAGCACGGCGATCATTCTCGAGGCGGACTGTTGGCTTTCGAATTGGCCGCCGTATTCGAGAAAGTAGCCGCTGGGCAACGACGCCTCGACCGGCTGCAGCCGCCGTTTGATGTCTTGCACGACATCGACGAGTCCGCGATCGCCCACATTGCACTGGATCACGATCCGGCGCCGAACTTGTTCGCGGTTGATGGTGTTCGGGCCGCCACCGCGATAGATGTCGGCAACGGATCCGAGTTTCGTCGTGCCGCCATTGGGCAGATGAATCGTTAGCCGTCGAAGCGTCTCCAAGTCTTCGCGGTGCGGTTCATCGAGCCGCACCATGAGATCGAATTTCCGCTGTCCTTCCAGTACTTCCGACACGACTTGTCCGTTCATCGCCGTTTCAACGTATTCGGTGATGTCGCCGCGCGTGAGGCCGTATTGTTGGAGTTGGTGGCCGTCGATCTCGATGCGCATTTGGGGAATCGTCACCTGTGGTTCGACTTGCAAGTCCTTGACACCTGGGACGCCGGCAATAGCGGCCTTCATTTCGCCGGCCGTGCGCCTGAGCATGTCAAGGTCATCGCCGTACAGCTTGATGGCCACTTGGGCCTTCACGCCGGAAAGCATGTGGGAAATCAAATGGGCCAGCGGCTGCTCGACGCTGACGACGATACCCGGTATACCGGCAAGCTTTTCGCGAATGTCGTCGAGGATTTCTTCGCGGCCGCGCGTTGTAAGCGGGTCGATCGAGGCGACGATTTCCGAGACGTTGACCCCTGCGGCATGTTCATCCAGTTCCGCGCGCCCCGTCTTGCGCACGAGCGTCTGGATGTCTGGGATTTCCTGCAATCGCTGGTCGGCGATGCTGGCCACTTCGTTGGACTTCTGCAGTGATGTGCCGGGCGGCATCAAGACATTAATCTGCACGGCCCCTTCATCGAAGGGAGGCAGGAAGTCGCTTTCTAGATTCAATGCTGCAGTCCCCGCGACCCCGACGGCCACGAGGGTCAGTCCCAGGATCGGCAGCGGCACTCGGAGGCTGCCGCGGATGACGAAGCCGGCCAGCCATTTGAGGAACCGCAGGAAAAAGCCCTCCGATTCCCGTTCCATGAACCGTGCCTTGCTGAGCAGCCAGTACGACAAGGCAGGCGTCACCGTCAGCGACACCAGCAGCGACGAAAGGATCGAGACAATGTAGGCAATGCCCAGCGGCGTGAATAGGCGGCCTTCCATGCCGCCCAGTGCAAACAGCGGGATGAATACGAGCACGACGATCATCGTGCCGAATACGATCGAGTTGCGGATTTCGACACTGGCCTGAAAAACGACAAGCAACGCGGGTTTCGGATTCCCGGCGTGTCGGTTTTCGCGCAGCCGCCGGAAGATGTTCTCGACGTCCACGATCGCGTCGTCGACCAACTCGCCAATCGCGACGGCCAGACCGCCCAGCGTCATGGTGTTGATCGACAGGCCGAAAGCCTGAAACACCAGCCCCGTGATGACGATCGACAACGGGATGGCGGTGAGCGTAATGAACGTCGTGCGGAAATTGAGCAGGAACAAGAACAGAATGATCACGACCAGCAGGCCACCGTCGCGCAAGGCCTCGACCACGTTCTCGATCGCCAGGTCGATAAAGGCCTTCTGTTGATAAAGCCCCGGCTGGATGCTCACGTCCGGCGGCAGACGGTCGGCGAGCCTGGCGACCATTTCAACAACCTGCTGGCTGACCGCCCGCGTGTCCGCTCCGGGCTGCTTGTTGATCGTCAGTACGACAGCGGGACCGCCCACGAATTCTCCGTCGTCTTGACGGACGTAGGCGCTGCTGTCGCCACGCTTGACTTGCGGCCCCTCCACGACGCGGGCGATCTGACGGAGCATGATCGAGCGGCCGTCACGGTGTTTGACTACGACTTCCTCAAGCTGACGAAGCGACTGGACGCGACCCAACGCCCGCACGAGGTACTCGTTGGGTCCTTGTTCATCGAGGTAACCGCCGGTGGCGTTCTGGTTACTCTGCCGCAGCGCGGTTTCCACCTCGTGCAGCGTCACGCCGTATCGCAGTAGCTGATCGGGATCGACAAGCACCTGAAACTGTTTGCGTTCGCCCCCCATGACAAACACTTGAGACACGCCGGGAATCGTCAATAGCTGTTGCCGCACGACCCAGTCCGCCAGCGTCCGCATCTTCATGGGTGAGGTCGCGCGGTGGACTTCCAGGTCATCGCCGGATCGGCGCAGGGTATACGAGCGGCCCGCTTCGATGTCATCCAGCGTCCAGCGCCGGCCGAATTGCCGCACGGTCGTTTTCACCTCGTCCGACAGCAGCAGGCCGTTCGCGTTAAATGCCTGTCGCAGCGGTGTCGGCAGTTCTTCAGCGTTCAATTCGTCCGCCACAGCGCCTGCGAACGTAAACGCCAACGTCTCGTTGGTCGGCCGGCTGTACATGCCTATGATCACGATCTGTCCCATGATCGACGAGATCGGGGCCAATTGCGGCTTGACACCTGCTGGTAACTGCTCGCTTGCCAGGGCCAGGCGTTCCGTCACAATCTGCCGGTCGTTGTAGATGTCCGTGCCCCAGTCGAATTCAATATAGACCACGGAGATACCGACACCCGACGACGTGCGCACTGCCTGCACCCCCGTCGCGCCGTTCAATGCCGTCTCCAGCGGAAAGGTGATCAGCGTTTCGACTTCTTCCGGTGCCAGCCCGGGCGTTTCCGTCATCACGACCACGCGCGGCCGGTTCAAGTCGGGAAACACGTCGATCGGCAGTTGGTAAATCTGCCAGCCGCCATATAGCAGCACGAACGTCGCCAGGGCGGCAATCAGCATGCGATTCCGCAGTGCGAAGCGAATGACCCCGTTGAGTAGTGCTGAGAGCATTGGCTTCCTCTCGCCTAGTGGCTGTGTCCCGCGTGGGGGTCGACGCCGCCGCCCGCTTGGTTCTTCAGTGCCAGGTGCATCTGGTACGCGCCGGACATCGCCAGCGTGCTGCCGACCAGCTGGCCATCGTTTTCCACTACGATCGCATCCTTGTCGCGATAGGCCACATGCACGGGCACGCGCTCGAAGTAGTTGCCGTTTTGTTCGAAGACGAAAGCTTCCGCTCCCTCGTCGACAACGGCCTCGGGTGGCAGGACAATCTGATTGCTCCAGGGCTGGCCGATCGGAATGCTCACTTCCATGCGTTGGCCAGGACGAAACTCCCAGGCGACGAAGCGGTGGCCATCGCTGACTTCGTCGCGACGCAGCGTGTTGGGCAGGACCAGGTAAAACGGCAACGCCCGCGACTCGCGATCCACCTGATCGGCCACGTAGAAGACCTTGAGCTGCCTGGTCTCGCGGCCGGTTCGACTGTCGGTGGCGGTGGAGACATCGATCAGCCAGCCTTCCCGCGCGGCTTGGATCAAACGCCTGGCGTCGTCTTCGAATGCCTGGCCTTCGACGTACAGGAGGCAGTGGTCGGCAAGCACGGCGAGCGTTTGGCCCGCTGAAACGGCCTGCCCCCGTTTGACCAGGAGGCTCTGAACGTGGTAGACGTGCGCGACGTCATGATGGTCCGCGTCTTCGTCAAATGGCGGAGCTGCGACGGTGAGCGTGGGGAGCAGTTGCCTCGACGACAGAATCGCGTCGATCTGCTCCACGCTCAGCCCGTGCAACAGCAGACCTTGGCGCTGCGCGTGCAGCGCGGCCTCAATTTTCTCTTTCTCGTACTCTTGTTCGAGCACACGGCGGCCTGCGATCACTCCGTCGCCGACCGCGTCCAGGCGAGCGATCTCGCGTTTGACCACGTCCAATTCCTGCGCCAACTGCAGGAAGTCGCGCTGCGAGGTCACCAGGTCCTCGTGCGTCAACCGCAAGTCGAACAGCGGTCGCCCCGGCTGGATCGCTTCACCCTCGATCGGATACACGCGCGTGACGATACCAGTCAGCGGCGCGGTGATCTCTGCCTGAGACCGTCCCGGACGCTCGACGACCATCGCCGGCACGGACACGGTTCGGACATAGGTCTGCAGTTTGACAACACCTGTCTTCAGCCCGATGTTCTTCCACGCCACTTCGCTCAGTTCCAGCAAATTGGCTTCGTCGTGACCCGCGTGGCCGTGGTCGCCGTGGTCGTGGTGGTCGCCGTGGTCGTAGTGGTCGTGGCCGGCGGGGGCATCGGTCGAATCCGGTTCCCGTGCTGCCAGCAGCTCCTGCACACGCGGCAACCACACGGGGTACGTGGCACCAGTGGCCGCCAAACCGGCCAGCACGACCAGCAGCGACGTGACCGCCATCCAGCGTGCCTTTAAAAATGTGAAGAGATTGTCCATCGTATTAACTCCGGTCGTTCAACAGGAAAGCGTTTCTGCTTCACCGGCGAACCGCGCTGTGGCAATTCCGCTTCAAAGAACGTGCCGCCGCGGTGACAAAGCCGTAGGGCACAAACGTGTCCCGCACAGCGCCCCCAAATCGAAGCGCATGCCGATGCGCGAGACGACGCACGGCGAACAGAGCTCAAATCAGCAAAACACTGAAGAGCAGATGGGCGCGCAGGGGTGCGCTCGCGTAGAAGTCGCCATGGCCGCCCCGGAAAGAAGTCGGCTGCGGCAACGTGGCGGGAGTCGTGGTCGCGACGCCCCATTCCCAAGGACAATCCGCAAAGTTCCCATCGCACCGCTGCTGCCGCGATGTTTCGGTTAATACGAATGAACAGTCCGAGCCTTGGCATTGGTGTTCGTGGGAACCGTTATCGCTTGGATACGACGTGCCGTCCGACGGATCTTCCCCTTCGTGCCCGTGCGACTCGCAGTGCCCATGCCCGTGGTAGACCGCCGCCACTGTCGTGGCGCCGGTTCTTTTCGGTACGCAGGCGTGTCCATGGTGCCAGCAGCAGCCGAACGTGACGTGAACGAACAGGGCCAGCGTCGTAATTTGCGAAACGGGGAACCGCACGAGGGGCTCCCGGTGAAGAACATCTGTATTTAATGGTCAGCTTTTCTTCCCGTAAAGTCAATATGGACCAACAGGATACGCACGCCGTGCCCGTTACGCAGATCGGGCGCTGGGAGCGGTTGGGTAGGCTACAGAAGCATTTCTATCGGAAGTATGCACGCGTCGCCGTCGACGATTTTGAAGTTGATCATCGTATTGTATGGGTGCTTGTCGCCGTAAGGATGACTTTCTCCGTTGGCAATCGTCGGCATCAGAGAAATCTCCGGCACGACGACTTCTTTGTCCGAAATGTTTTGAAGCAGCAAAACCAAGTCCATCGTTTCGCCGACAACGTATTTCTTCCCGGACGACGATGAGCTGCAATCGCAGGCCATTGACTGTTTGTCCCCAGCCATCAGACGGCTCGGCGGCAGAGGATGCATTGCTTACGCTGGCAAACACCAAGGCGGTGATCGCAAGGTTCTCTCGGGCTTTCATTGGTTGCGATCAGTTCCTGTCCCGCCGATGCAACTTGCCATCGATGCGAACGAGCATTCCCAAGTTTACACCCAGAAGTGCAACGGCCAGCACGATCAAAACTCCAAAAAACAATTCGGTCTCGGTTAATGGCAATGCCACTAACTTGAACACTCCGAGCACAAGCATGAGCAGCGACGCCGCCCAGCAAGCTAGTTGGCCCATTCCGGCGTCAAAGTCCACGGAACTTAGCTGGCGTGTAAACATCTTTGCAATTCGCATGGGGATTCTCCTTCGGTGAATGAGGGTTCCAATCGTCGTATGTGATGTACAGTTTGCTCGTGGATCTCCACATGTCAGCCTCACCGTCCTTTGGGCGCAACTTCCTTCACTCTTCGACGCAGCGCCGTCCAGCTTGTGCGGCCTTCTTGACGACCGCGATCTTGACGTTGTCTTGCTTTAATTCCGCCGGCTCCAAGCCATCGGTAACGGTGTAAAAGGCCAACGAATCGCTGGGAACGGCAGCCAGCACGCGCGCGATGATCGCGAGGGCTGTTAGTTTTGTCATGGTTTCGAGCTCCTCGTTCTTGAAGTGTTCCACCAGTCACGAACCTGTTTGGCAAACAACATTGCGACTTCCGCGTCCTCGTCTACATTCCAACGAAACCCGGAATAGTCCCAAACAACGAAACAGCCGAAGTACTCTGCGCGAACATCTTCCCATTGGGTTGGAGCAGACTGTGCGAAGGTCACGACATGAAACGGCTCACCGTGTTTATCGGGCGATCGATACCACGTTTGCTTATCGAAAGGGGCTTTTTTCATGTCGAGGCCGGAGGCCAGATTTTTGGCCTTCGCGGAAGTCTCCGCCAAAGAAACGCTTTCGAAGCCTTGGCTTGCGAGCCACCTATCCGTCGCCCTCCTGGCTGCGGCAAAGTCAATTCGTTCGTCGTTCGTCCACTGCTTTTCGTCAATCGGGTGAGCGACCCCCTCATTGCCTGATTGGTTTGAGTGGTACCAGTATACGGAAGCCGCCGTGGTGGTAATTGCCATCACGATCCCAATAAATATCCAGATGATCCGATATCTTGCCAATGGGAACGTCCTTTGAATCCAGCACGTCTACCTGGATCGCGTCCGTTCTGAGTCCGCGACTGAGTTTTGGCACTTGGATCGGTTGATCAGAATTATTCGTTAATGAAAGAGTGAATTGGACGGTCTCGCCCACAAGCAAAGTGTCTTCCAGCTCAATTCGTGCGGCCAAACCTTCGGCACGGCACACATTGCCCGGCTTCAATCCCAATAGGATATTGACCACGATCGCGAACAAAAAAAGGCTCGTGAGTTTCATGAGTTGAGTCCTTGGTTGACGGACATAGCGATCACAAGATCTGTCGATGCAGAAGCTGCTCTTGGAAAGTGGCATGTTTTTCTCTCCGTTATTTGCGCACCAAACATTTCCGCAGCGCCGTCCAGCTTGTGCGGGCTTCTTTCCACTCGACTGCTCTGGATTGCGCGTTTCCGATCGACAGTTCCACTAACGTTGGTGGACGCCGTTTGGTGTCATCGCGTTCGCGCCGCCTGACGAGGTTGCTGGATCGGAAGTTGACGTAACTGTTCAGCGAGTAGGTTCCGGGCAGACGATGGCAAGCGAAGCACGACTCTTTGAGTATGGGCTGCTGGCTAATCTCGGCGAACGACCCGTCCTTGGCGAGATGTCTCTCAAATTCGTCAAATGGGTGTGCGCCGAAGCCGGTCTTGAAGTCGCGTTCGTCGATGCCCAGCGGGACGAGGCCGCCGGTGCGGCCCGCGAACAGTTCTCTGCGGCTCAGGCGGAACTCGAAGAACGACTGCCAAGACCGCGCGCGACGATTGGCCTGGGTGCCACTGACCACGGCCGCGGCAACGGTTTCCGGCGACATCGCGGGCACCTCGCGATACACGCGCAACTGAACGCTCTCCGTCAGATTCGACGCGGCAACTCGATTCGATGCGTCAATCAACAGTGCCTGACGCACCAAGGCGACCTGCGTACCGACCGGCATTGGAGGCAGCTTCGGATTGGGGAGATACGAGAAACCGTGCCGGTCCTCAAATTCGTCAGCCCGCACCATCAATGGTTGATCAAACGCATTCAATCGTTTCAATAGTTGCAACGTGGCAGTGCGGCCCTCCGGCAGCCGAAGAAACACAAGGAATGCTGAGTTTGTAAACGCGTTTCCGCCGCCTTCGTAGAGATGTTCTGGCGCAACGGGACCGTCGGCACGTCCAAGACAGACCCACGGGCCATCCTTGTCAAGAAGGTCGGGCGGCAGGAATGGCTCGTCAGGTTCATCCGGGTCGAATTGCTTCGCGAATTTACCTGAGTCAACGGCGGCCGCATAGTTGTCAGGCAGCTTTTGAATGTCTTCAGGGCTCAAGGCAAGGCGTCCGATGACCGCCGCCAACCGATGAAGCAACTGGTCCTGCGACGTTTTAATGTCGTCGGGACTTGGTTTCGGCTCGGACATCAACGCCGTGGAATGATCGCCGTGGAGCCAATTGAACACCAACCACAGGTCGCGTTGCAGCATGGCTTGCTTAACCGGGTCGTCAACGAGTCGCTCGCCCCGTTCGTCTAGGAACTTGTCGAGCACCGCGACGGCGCGATCGCGCGAACGCTCCTCGATCAAATGTTTCGACGCCGGCCACAACAACGGCTCCAGGCGGTCATTGCCGTACGTGTTTCCATCAGACCCGCGGCGGACGAAAAGGACGGCATGAAGCCTGTTCCATAGGTGCTGCGAGTCGGTGCCGTAGATTGTCGCCCGTGATGGCTCTTCTGCTACAGCAACAAGCGTGGCCGAAAACAGCGAAACCAGCGCCATGAAAAATCGAGGTGATTGGAACATGGTATGTTAATTCTTTGCTTTTCGCTCCGGCGCCCAGACAACCCGACCTGTGCGATCAATGTATCCGGTTCCCGTTCCATCGCCGCGCTCCGGATGAAAAGTGACCCCGGCGAGTTCGCCCAGGAAGTAGTGAGCGGAACCATAGGTCGGCTCGATGACGACTTTCCCGCGCCGGTTGATGTAGCCATACTTCTTGTCCATCACAACACTCGCCATGCCGTTGAAAAATGATGATACGTCATCAAACCTTGGCTCGATTCTGACTTTCCCTTGCTTGTCTATGAAACCCCACTTGCCGCCAATCTTCACGCCGGCAAACTCTTCATGGAAGCCGTGCGCCTCGTCGTACTCGGTGTCAATCGCCTGTCTGCCATCTCTGTTGATGAAGATGGTCTTGCCGTTTTTCTCAACCGCCGCCAACCCCTCTGAAAAGTACGAAGCCCGCGCATATTGAGGCCGAATGACGAAATCGCCATTCTTGTCGATGAACCCCCATCGTCCGTCAAGCTGCACGGCGGCCAGTCCTTCGCGGAAGTCCCAGGCAGCGTCGAACCGCGGCTTTACGGCGTATTTGCCGGTCTTGTCAATGAATCCAACTTTGTATTTCCACTCCGGACCACGCGCCCGAAGCCGCGGCTGTCGGGACATCGTTTTTGCCAACCCCTCGCGGAACTCGCGACAGTAGGTTCCCTGCGGCGCTGTTAACACAATCCTCCCCGTCTTGTCGACGAATCCGTCGGCATCCCCTTCGACCCATGCGAGTCCTTCGCGAAAGGCAAAGGCATACCGATATTGCGGCTCGATCACGACGTTTCCCTTTTTGTCGATGTATCCGTACTTCCCATTCAGCTTGACGGCAGCCAAGTCTTCGGAAAAATACGCCGCCTCTTCGAACGCCGGCTCAATGACGATCCGTCCTTTCGCGTCGATGAACCCCCATTTTTCGTTCCGGTCGACTGGAAACAAGTCCTTGCTCCAATCTTCGCGTCTATCCACAGAAGCGGGCTCGTTTCCATGCGCCACAACCTTCGATGCCAACTCGATCGGTACGCCGGCGTCCACCCCACTCACTTGAATTCCCAACGCATCCCGCAATTCTTTGAGCTTCGCGTTAAGGGCCGGTTGTCGTCTCTCAATGTCCATCCGTGAGTTGACGATGGCCAATAGTTCCTTCAACAACGTCACGGCGGGGACGTCGGGGTTCTCGATCAAAACCGGTAAGTCGGGCCCCGGCGCAAAACGCACGCCGGAAGCCTGTCCGCATGGATGCCCAAGCCGCCACGCCATGATGTAATATCTTCCCTTCGGATTCGAAGGAACGGGCGGCCAGGCATTGTCAACCGGCACATTGGAGTAACGGACGTGGGACAGATCGGCCTCGGTCAGCTTTTCTCCGTAAAGCTGTTCGACTAACTCCAGGTCAATCGAGTAGATGGCGTATGTGTAGTTGCTCGATCCATCGGCCAACCGCTTGCGAGTTTCGGGACGGACCACGCGCGTGGCCTTTACCTTGACGACCGCGATCTTGACGTTGTCTTGCTTTAATTCCGCCGGCTCCAAGCCATCGGTAACGGTGTAAAAGGCCAACGAATCGCTGGGAACGGCAGCCAGTATGCATGCGATGATCGCGAGGGACCTTAGTTTTTGCATGGTTTCGGTCTCCTATTCTGTCTCGGTTTTCTGCGGATCATCGTCTTTGGCGGACAAAGATGTCTGAACGGATTCAATGATTTCACGTTTCAGCCCCTCGAAGTAGGTGAAGAACGCGACCGATCCCAGAATCGCCGCGGCCCAACGGACGTAGCCGCCTTCCCACGGATCAGCCCACGTTACGTAAGTCATCCAAGCTGCGGCGACTATGCCGGCCATGCCAAACCACTTCATTTCAATCACCTTCCGTTTCACCAGGGCCGACAATCGTTGATTCCGGCGGATGGGCATCGCGACGTAATTCGTGCACCGCCATGCCAAATTGGGCGACCGTGACCGCGATAGAACTCAACACGACGAGGGCCAACAATCGCCGCAGATTGAATTGCACGGCTGGCGGAACTTCTCGTTCTACATGCGATTGCCGATTGTCGGGAGTGCAACTGCCGTCGGGTGGCTCCACGGCGCGGCGCATCCAGATGCAGATCGCCGCCAACATGCCGAACCACGCTGAACCGACAAACACTTCCGTTCGCAGGCAGTAAACCGTCAAGCCCGCGATCGCGAGCACGGATATAACGATGGCAAACCATTCCTGCTTAACGACGCGCCACCGTAATCGTTCGGGCCAGCGAGAATCGTCGCGCAAGACAAACCATGCTCGGTATCGGTCATTCACCACGGGCGTTCCCAAGGCAATCACACCCAATCCCGCCAACAGGCCCACGACGATCGAATCCCAGGTCCAAAATGGATTGGCAAGAGCGGAACCGGGATGCGAAAATTCGACATCCCAACAGACGTGACAAAACGAGAGCGCGCCTCCGAGCAGCAAGACGACCAACAGTGTCGCAAGCCCGATGTGGGGAATTCCACGAATTTGTATTTGGCTGTTTACCATTTAGCTGCCACTCAACCCGACGAGAGTCTCAAGACAAACGTGAAAACTACACCAATGACGGCCAACGCGGCGACGACCAACCCGATGACGACGGAGCAGCCGGCGATCTTAAGCTGTAACGAACGAAAACATGACCGGCACAGGAAGCCACCGCGCGGCGCGTTGGACGCCTCGTTCTCAATGTCTTTCTTGCCACATTTCTTGCAGACTAACGTCATGATTCGTTCTTCGAATAGTGATGCTGCCTAACGATAAAGCTCGCACCAAGGCCGATGCAAAGTATCGTGCCGCCAAGCAGCCATTGATTGCGTGCAAGTGCCAGGAACAATCCGACAGCGACGTACATCGCCTCGAAAGCGATCATGCGGACTTCCCAAAACAACGCGCGCCGCATTGACGTTGGACGAGATGAAGCGGAATGGTTCATTCAAGTTCTCCTTTTTTGCTGGAGGCAATCCTTCTGCGCTCGATTTGTTGGATCACCGCGTTCGCCGCTACACGCTCGATCTCGGTCAAGTCATCGCGTGCAGCCAATTGCCTAATTGCTGGCAGCGCAGGTTTGCCGATAGATATCAACGCCGACATACACGACGGAGGAGCACCGAGTGGATTGCCCCGAATGTGATTGGTTCGAGGCCGTGGCGGCGACGGCAGCGTGATGCGACGAACAAGCGCCGGAATACATCCCTTCAATTGCAGCTTGCCTGCCACGAGGGCCGCAGCCGAAGCGGTCTCCAACTTCTCGGAGACGCGCTCGTCGTTGAGAATCGCGTTCACCGTGCCGGCCAGGATTTTGGAATCTTCGGCGGAGAGACTCTTGGCTTGCTGCAGTGTCAACCTACTGCTGGAAAGCAACATGGTGTTCTCTCTAATGTCAGGGACGGACGTACCTTGTTGAAACTCGCCGCGACTTCAAAATGTTATGAACTTCTCACCCGTTAATCGTTCTGCGGTGCTCAGATAATCCTCGGATGTCAGCCGCAACTCTAACCGAAAACCTTCCGACGATATGACAACGTACAGTTCGCCATAGTCGTCGTCCAATTCAAACGTGCCGATCTGAACCTGCACTTCGCCCTTGCCGTCACAAAATTGCTTCATCGTTTCAATGGCGTCGAGATCCTTCAGCCGAAATGAATAGGCCGCTTCATGACGCGACGCAGGCAGCTTGGCATTCACGACTTCGGCATAGAGCCGGGCTGTTGTCTCGCTGTCCTGATCCTCGACCGTGAACGACCATGAATACTCGAACCGCTTTTTACTGGCGTGAGATTGCAATCCGCGATCAAGCCGTCGACACAGTTGTTCGGCCGTTTCATCCGGCGCCAGTTCGCAACGAAAGGCTTTGGGATTCTCGTTGTTGGTGCCCTTGTACGACGTCCACAAGTCGCGGTTCTCAGTATGTTCCAGGAAATAATCGTCGTCCCGTCGTTCGACCCGTAGCGGCAGATCCGCCGTCGTCGCCAAGTCATCGAAAAAGCGTGCGGCGTAGGCATTTTCCGAGGCAATCCTCGAACCGCCCGCCCGGTATCCGAAATGGGCATGACCGTAGCGAATGCTGGCAACCAGCGTGTCACACGTCGATCTCGTTTGTTGACTGTTGACCTCTTCGTAACCGGCCGAAATCGCGAACAACGCCTGGCAGGCAAGCGGCGTTGCGGCGTGTTCGCAAAAGGCCGTTTTCAAACTTGCGTATGACTCGTCGTTAGCAGGCAAGTAGCCGACAACGTGCATGCTGGCAAGCTCGACACCTGTGAACTGATCCAACGCTGGAAGCTTTCGCTTGAAACGCGATTCCCCAAATTGCACGGCTTCGGGACGAAAACCAACAAAGTTGTTCGTCGCCGATTCGAAAGTGTCGCAAACCTGTCGAATCCGGTCGAGCGGCAAGAGGCTTTTTGTACGATATTCCAACAGCATGGCAATTGGTTTCCGCTCACTTCGCGATTGTGTTGTCGGCCTGATTCCGTTCGCGAGCGTCGACATGTTTGTCAACTACGAAATCGGATTGAGACTCACGATTGTCGGCCGCCGGCTCGACCGTCACTTTTCCCGTCTGTGCGTCTTGCTGCCAGTGAAACTTTGTAGCAGTCGTCAAATTGAAGACCGGTGGCCACCCGTCGGGAATCGGTTGCTTGCCGTAGCCCGCGCCCGCTTGTCGAATGGGAATTGGGGCGATGAGCAATTCCCGCGGCTCGGTATTCCACTCGACGTAGTAAGCTCGCGTCCCTTCACCTGGCGCCGGGATTATGTCCGAATCCGGCGTGACAAGAAACCCGCGCTCGTGGACGTAGACGCGATGAAAAAACCCGAACGACTGAATGAACGCCCACTCATTGTCCTCGTCCAGCATCCCGGCTGCGATGAGGAACTGTTTGACTAACCTACAGGACGCGTCATCACGTACGGCAACATCCGACACAATCTTGGTATTGGGAATCTGCTTCTGAAGGGCAGCAATACCGCCGTGGGTTGCCTTCGTGCGTTGGAGGCG
>CALBSZ010000104.1 GCA_937967665.1 uncultured Planctomycetaceae bacterium | reverse complement strand
ATGGTGGCTTGTCTTCGTCGTCATCGCTGGCCTTGACCGTCACCGGCGTGAACGATCCTCCCTCTTCCGTGACGGCAAATTCGGGCACGGTCACTGTCAATGAAGGTTCGCCCGCATCGAATACGGGCACGTTTGCCGACATCGATCTTTCGGACACGGTTACGGTTACCGCCGACGTCGGCAGCATCACCGCTCAGGATTCCGGGAACGCCGGGAACTGGACCTGGTCGTACACACCGACGGACGGGCCTGACGATACCCAAACGGTGACCATTACGGCTACGGACGCGGCGGGGGAAATGGTGACGACGACGTTTGATCTTGTGGTCGACAACGTCGCGCCGACCGGCAACTTGACGGGAACGGGTATCTGGGTGCCCAACGAACTTTACTCTGTCACGATGAACGTGCTGGGCGATGCGTCTTCGGTGGATGCAACCAGCGGCGACTTCACGCTGGACATTACCGACTGGGGCGACGGCAGCGGCGACACGGACTCGGCAACCATCACGGGGCTGGGTAGCTGGACGTTCCAGCACGGTTTCCCGTCGTTCGGCAACTACACGATTCAAGGCACGATCACCGACAAGGACGGCGGCGTGACACCGGTCTCGGCAGGCGTTTTGATTACGCCGATGATCCAGGAAGACAACGGCGACATTGTGGTCGGCGGTCAGGATGGGCTGGACGAGTTGATTATCTTCTCGCGTTCCAACGCCAACAAGATCCGCGTGACCTACGAGAACAGTGACGGTTTCCACCTGGTCGACGATTTCATCATGACCGGCGCGAATATCCTGTTTGCCAGCGGCGGTACGGGTGACGATCGGATGGTAGTCGGGAATAACGTCCCGTACGCGGTCAGCCTGTTAGGCGAAGGTGGCGACGACTACATTGCCGGGGGCGGCGGCAACGATATCCTGGACGGCGGCGACGGCGACGACGTGGTCGAGGGGGGCGGCGGTGACGACACCATGGACGGCGGCGCCGGTGCCGACCCGCTGGACGGAGCCGACGGCAACGACACGATCGACGGCGGCGCCGGTGCCGACTCGATCGCGGGTGGCAATGGTAACGACGTGATTGACGGCGGTGACGACGGCGATCAAATCGACGGCGGCGCCGGCAGCGATATCATTCACGGTGGCGGAGGCCGCTACATTGTCAACGGCGGCGCGGGTGACGATGTCCTCGAAGGCGGACTCGGTGTGGACGTGCTCTTTGGCGCTAACGGCAACGACATTTTGATTGCCGGTGCCGGCGGGGCGGGGATGCATGGCGAAGGTGGCGATGACGCCATGATCTCGGGCACCACCAGCGCCGACAGCAACAATGCCGCACTGCGGACGCAGATTGACGCCTGGGGGGCCTCGGCGCCGGGTGACTTCACGACGAAGCAGACGAACCTGCTCACCTCGCTCAGCTACGCCGGCAACGGTGTGGACGACGGCATGACCGGTGGAGTGGGACGCGACTGGTTCCACCGCACCGGAGAAGACTCGCCCTTCCGCGTGACCGCGAGCGATCTGGACACGCGGATCGTGTAGTTTTCGGCGAATTTGCCGTAGCTCGAAGAAAATAGAGCCGCCAGTTCGTTAGCAGCCGGCGGTCCTTTTTACGTGGGGGG
>CALBSZ010000103.1 GCA_937967665.1 uncultured Planctomycetaceae bacterium | reverse complement strand
GTTTGGTTCGTCCCGGAAAACCCGGTGGATCGATGGTGCCTGTCCCCCTTTCGCGCGTTTGTCCCCCATTCGCGCGTTTTGCGCGCGCAGACCGTTCTCGCCTGGCGGCGGGTATTTGCTAGAGTGCTTTGAAACCGCGGCACGTGTTGGCGGCACGCACTACGGTCGAGCCGCAGCGAGCAACGCAATCATTGCCTCGAATTCAACGAGTTCATCACGGGAATGAAGGCCTGCCTTGTCGTGGCTTGAACGAGCGGTTGGGCGTGGCACAGCAGGCATGGGCAGCTTAATCAGCCGCGATGAAACTACGGGCTGGAGCGACTCAGCGGCCGCCGGCACGTCGCTGGCCGCTGGGACAGGCTCGGAAGACGTTTCCAGCAGGAGGTCCACGACAACCGGAACCTCCGTTGTGCTGCCCGCGTCAGGCGGTGTCGAGGGGATCGTGATGAGTTCCAAATCATTCGTGAAATTGGTGGTGAAATCGCGAGCAATTGCCAGGTCGGCGCCGTCCACGGCTTGATCGCGGTTAAAGTCCCGGTCGTCGATGACGTTCACCGCACCATGGGCGTTGTCGCGGACGGCCGCGCGATCAAACGCATCGACTCGGGCATGCAACGAGGTATCACCCGCTTCGCCCACGGCGTTGCCCCAGAAAAAGACATCGCTGGCCGCCAGTCCCGTGTGAACTCCCGCTTTGACTGTCACTTGCAGCCAGGTATTTTGAATGGCGTGGTCATTCCAGATCAGCGTCACGCGGTCCGCTCCGCCCAGTCCCGCGCCGGGCCGTTTGTCGAGGATCACTGGCGATGGTGCCGGGTTCCAGCCAGTCAGATCACTGTCGTTGCCGACCCTGAAATCGAAATCGTTGAGACTCAGCCCTGCCAGGTCGCCGATGTCCTTGAAATCGATGATCAGACCATTGATACCGCGGGTGTAGCTGGTGTAATTCTGGAACTGTGCCTGTCCGGATACGAGCGGCCGTTTGTCATGATCGATGGCGAGATCATCGTTGGGATTCGCGCCGCTCTGGCCATCGAAGGAGGAATTGTTGTAGAAGACTTGCCGATTGACGACTTCGGGCATTTCGGGGGCGGGGATGTAACGGATAGTCAAACGGGGTTCGCTGCCGGCAAACGGCGTTTCGCGTGTGTTGAAGCGGCGCTCGGTGTCTTGTGTGGATTCGTCACCCAGTAAAGCCCAGCCGAAATTCGTCGCGGGGTCGTCCAGCCACTGTTGAACATCCGCCACCATCATCTCGGTCGAGGACCATTGTTGCGGCGTTCCGGTCATGCTGTCGCCCGCGTCGGTGCCGACCAGAGCGGAGCCCGACGCGGAGGTCACAAAATCGCCGCCTCCTCCAAGCCTGTTCCAACGCTGATTAGGATAAAAGGATTCCAGCCATGTGGCGTCGCCGGCGTTGGCCGTGCTGCCACCGTATTCATCGCCCGGAGCGTCCGTTGTCGATTCGCCCCAGTTCGACGTCACGCGATGCAGCGTAAACGGACGGGCGGCGGTGTCCTGCGTGGCGTTCAGATTCAAAGTCAAATCGACTCCAACAATCGTATCGCCCGGGTTCAGTTGAGCCGCGATATCAAACGCCAGCAGGCCGCGTTCAAGATGTCCGACCAGGGTACTGCCCGCGAACAGGTACTGCCCCGCGCCGTTACTCGTATCTCCGGCGCCGTGACTGAAGATCGTATTGTCCTTGGAGGCTGGGATGGTGAGTTCCACGATGTTGACCGTGAATTCGAAGGCGCCGATATCGACTCCCGCATCCCCGTCGGTATCTCCGTCCTGCGGTCGAGTCATACCACGCTGGTCGGTCGCGGGTGCTCCCGCCGCCACGCCGCGTTCCATGGCGGGGCTGCCTGCGAGCAGCGCCAGGGTTTCGGTCGGCCCGCCGTTGTCGGCCAGCGGGCCGAGCTGCGGATGGGTCCGGGCGCCGGAAGGGCCCACCTGGTCGCTCGGTTCCGCGGTAAAAAGGAAGCCGGTATCGTCCGCGATCAGATTTCCACCGGCCGACGTGATCGTTCCATCGTTCACGCCTTCGCTGCCGTTCGGCGCATAATTGTTGGCGATAAGGGTGTTCAGCATCATCACATTGCCCGCCAAGCCGTTGGCGAGTCCCCCGCCGTTGTCCAGGGCGAAATTCCGCGCGATGGTCACGTTGGTCAGAGTGAGGGTGCCGTCGTTGGCGATCCCGGCGCCGTTGCCGTCGATGCTGTTGAAGAAATCGCCGATCGCGTCGTTGTTGTAAAACGTGCTGTTTTCGACCGCCGCGGAAACGTCGCCGAAGAAGCCGGAGGCAACCTTCAGGCCGCCGCCGGAAGCCGCCTCATTGCGATCGAACGTCGTACCGCGAATGTCGAGCATCGTGCCTTCAGACAACTCGTCGGCAAAGTAGATCCCGCCGCCGAATCCAGTGGCTCGATTGTTGCGAAACGTCGTGTCGACGATGATCGTATCCGCTTGTCCGGTCCCCACGCCCCCGCCGTGTTCCGAGCCCGCCGCGGCCCCGTCCGGATCGACAGCCTGATTACTCAGGAAACGACTGCGATGAATCGACAACGTCGGCCCGTCCGACCAGATCGCTCCGCCTTGCTTTCCCTGATTGCCGTCAAAAAGGCTGTCGGCAACGACCAGCGTGCTGGCCGCCAGGATACCTCCGCCGGAACTGCGGGCAGTATTGTTGCGCAGCGAGACCCGTTCCAGTTGCAAGGGCCCGAAGGCGTGAATGCCACCGCCGACAAAGAGCGAATTCCCGTTTTGGATGGTGAGATCGCGGACGACCAGTGTCACATCGATTTCCGTTTGCAACACCGAATCCAGAGCCGCTCCGTCAATAATGGTCTGGTCCGCGCCGAGTCCTTGCAGCGTGACGCTGCGATTCCGCTCGGTCAAATTGAAATCGCCCAACGCGTTGTCGTCTTCGCCCGTGCCCGTCAACGCGATCGCATACGTGCCGGCAGCCAACGTGATCACGTCGTCTTCGCCATTGGTGTTCGCCAGCGAAATGGCTTCGCGCAAACTGGTCTGTCCGTCCGAACCGTCAACGATATCATCGAAGCTCGTGACGGAAATCGTCGCCAGCAGCGATCGCGATTCCAGGGGCTCCAGCCGTAATCGTCGTCGGCGCTGCGGGAAAGTCCGCCGCCTGGCCTGATCAAAACCCATGCCGTTGCCTTACCTTCTCGTCTCCCGCAACTCCCTTTGGAACATCGACTCCGGTGGTCTCCGCAGCCGTTCCCCGCATTCTAAAACTGGTTAACAACCGTAGCAATTTATTTGTGTGGCGAATTCTGCGGAAAAACAAGCCGGGCGGGCGAGAAACTCCCTGGCACCGCTGGCAGGCGACCCCGCAAGCTCCCGTTTATAATGATGTTTCCTTATCCGTTGGTCCTAGGCGACGTAGCGAAGCGTCATAACGCAAACGCCTGGTACAATCACATACCAGGCGAAACGGCTGCAACCACCGGCGGTCAGGGCAACGTAAAATAGAACAGGTGAAACACGGCCTGGGATCGAGTAGGCAGGCCGTAGGGGACATTCGGGACGGTGGTTGGATGCCTGTGCATTCGCGTGACGGTGTCTCGCGGGCTGTTCCGTGTAGGTAGCGTCGGCAGGAGAGTGAGGCATGGCAAAAAACATCGGTATCTTGACAAGCGGCGGGGACTGCCCGGGATTGAACGCGGCGATTCGAGGCGTGGGGAAGGCCGCCCAACAGCTGGGCATGGACGTGATCGGCTTTCGAGATGGATTTCGCGGCCTGGTCCAGGATCGCACCATGAACCTGCACAACGACCTGTTGTCCGGAATCCTGACTCTGGGAGGTACGATCCTGGGGACGAGTCGCGACAAGCCTCACAAGATGCCGATGGGTGGCAAGACACGCGACATGACCGACGCCATCATGGATACGTACCAGCGCCATCACCTGGACGCGCTGGTCTGTCTGGGAGGCGGTGGAACGCAAAAGAACGCGTTGCGATTGGTCAAGGCCGGTTTGAATGTGGTTACCCTGCCCAAGACGATCGACAACGACGTCGCCATGACCGACGTCACTTTCGGTTTCGATACGGCGCTCGAAATCGCCACGGAAGCGATTGATCGCTTGCATTCGACCGCGACGAGCCACCATCGTATCATCGTCGTGGAAATCATGGGCCATCGCGCCGGCTGGTTGGCGCTGGGCGCCGGCATCGCGGGAGGAGCGGATGTGATCCTGATTCCGGAGATCCCGTATTCGCTCGAGTCGGTCGCGGAAGCGATCAAGGACCGCTCGCGCAGCGGCAAACGCTTCAGCATCGTGGCGGTTGCCGAGGGCGCCATGACGGTCGAACAGGCGGAAACCGTCAACGCGCTAGCTCATCAGGTCGACCACGCCGAATCGAAGGCGGCAAAGCGCCAAGCGGCTTCGAAATTGGATGCGTTCCACGAACAACATGTCGACCACACCGTGCGGCTGACGCAGCAACTCGAGGTCATGTCCGGGATTGAGTCGCGCCTGACGATTTTGGGTCATCTGCAGCGCGGTGGCACGCCCAGCGCTGCCGATCGTCTGTTGGCCACGCGTCTGGGAACCACGTGCGTGCGCCTGCTGGACGAAGGCGTGCACGGCGTGATGGTGGGCAGTAATGGCAACGGAACACGCCCCGTGCCGTTGAACGAAGTGGCGGGCAAGAAGAAACTCGTGCCCCCGGATCATCCGTGGGTCGAGTCGGCCAAGCTGGTCGGCTCTTGCCTGGGGGAACCGTAACTGCCGCGGCGTGATTGAGGTGAAACGAGTGCGGGCCGTGCAGCGCGATCGGCGTGTCGCGGCTTGGACCCGCTTGCCGCGTCAGCGTTGCTCTTTCATCGTGGCCCAGCTGAGGTAACCGAGTCCGGCGGCGCATAAGACATAAGCGATGTCCATCAACTTGCTGGCGCCTTTGAAGGGCGCAAGCCATTCCTGCCCGACCAGTCCGAAGATCAGGTCCCACAAGAATAACACGATGATCAGGATGGCAATGACCATCCCGGACATACACAAGATCTTCGGCATCAAACGCGTCCTCGATGCTACACCGGCCCACATGTTCCACTCGCTTTACCGGTCCCCCGTGTGTTTCCCGACTTGCCGTGTCGCGACGAAGAGCCAGGAATGCACCAGAAATCCTAGTATAATTGATAGATTCTTCCTGTCACGGTGCCCTGATCCCATTCCTCAACGGGATTTGCTACCATGCGTGCTTCCCCGCCCCTCTCGTCGGATTGTATGGATTATGTCGCGATGAGGCGGACTGCGAGTGACCCTGCAATCAAGCTGGCGTGTGACGAATCGATGAGCGAAGCAAAGACCGAAGCGGATTCCTGGGAAGCCTTTCGGGAGCGGATGCCAATCACATCGCGGTACGCCTATTTCGACCATGCGGCCGTTGCACCTCTTTCACAAACCGTCCGGCAGGCCATGCAGGACTGGCTCGCACAGGCCGTGGAAGTGGGTGACGTTGCCTGGCCGCAGTGGTCGGCGACCGTTGAAGGGACGCGAGGCACGGCCGCCCAATTGATCAATGCCAGCACGAACGAAATCGCGCTCGTTCCCAATACAACAACCGGCATTGGTCTCGTCGCCGAAGGACTGCCGTGGCGTGCCGGAGACAACGTGGTCACGCTGGCCAACGAGTTTCCTTCGAACCAATATCCCTGGTTGAACCTGGGGAGTCGCGGTGTGGAAACGCGGCGGGTTCCTGTAACCGGAGTTGCTGTCGATCTCAACCGCATCGCAGAGCATTGCGACGAGCGCACGCGGGTGATTTCCGTAAGTTGGGTGGGTTATGCGTCCGGTTGGCGTGTCGATTTGGACGAGCTGGCTTCGCTGGCGCACGAACGTGGAAGCCTGTTGTTTGTCGACGCCATCCAGGGACTCGGTGTGTTCCCGTTAGATGTCGAAAAAACGGAAATCGATTTTCTCGCGGCAGACGGTCACAAGTGGATGATGGGTCCGGAAGGCGCGGGAATGCTGTACGTCCGCAGTTGCCATCTCGACCAGTTACGGCCCCTGCTGGTGGGCTGGAACAGCGTAGCGCAGTCGCACGATTACCAGCGGATCGAACTGCATTTCCGGCCGTCCGCGGCACGCTTCGAAGGCGGCTCACAAAACATGGTGGGTATGGCCGGGTTTGGAGCGAGCCTGCGGGAATTGACCGAGTTGGGGGCCGGTTATCAAGGCGGTGCCGTGGCAACACGAGTGCTGGAGGTCACCGACTATGCCGTGCGCCGCCTCCAGGAGATCGGTGCGAGTATCGTGAGCCAACGTGATGCCGACCACCGCTCGGGAATTGTTGCTTTTGACCTGCCGGGAAGGGATCTTGCGGAAGTCCGCCGGCGATGCCTGCGGGGAAATGTTGTCTTGAGCTGTCGCGGTGGCTGGTTGCGCATCGCGCCGCATGCTTACAATAACGAAGACGATGTTGAGCGTCTGGTGGAAATTCTGGACGGCAATTGAAACCACGGTGGGCCGGTGGGGCCTGCGGCCGCTGATGTCGAGTGCCCGCGGCGGCTGGCGAACCGCATTGCGGACGTCGCCCGGACGGCAAGCCCTACAGGGCCGTTTGATGATTGGCCAATTCACCTCTCCCCATCAACAGAAACAATGGAGTTCTCATGGCCGGAAGTAACTCGCGCGTTGCTGTGTATACGGGCTCGTTTGACCCGATCACGCTGGGACACTTGAATGTCATCCAGCGAAGCAGCAAGTTGGTGGACCGTCTGATCGTCGGGGTGGGCGTGAATATCGAAAAAAAGGCTTTGTTTTCGCTGGAAGAGCGAGTCGAATTGGTCAGTCGCGTGACGGCCCCGCTGGGGAATATCGAAGTCCGCACGTTTTCCGGCCTGGCCGTCACGTTTGTTCGACAGTGCGAGGCGCACGTCATGGTACGCGGCGTGCGGCCGCTGACCGATATCGCTGGCGAATTCACCATGATGATGGCGAACCGGAAGCTTGATTCCGGGATTGAAACGGTCTTCTTGATGGCCGACGAAGAGTTCGCCCACGTCTCCAGCTCGTTGATCAAGGAGATTACTCCCCTGGCCGACGACGAAAAACTGGCTCGTTTCGTGCCGCAGGAAATCATCGCCGACCTGCGCCGCAAGATCCCAAACCGGACGGTTTAGCTTTGTGTCCGCTGCGATTCCTGTAGCGTGGGCGCAGACTTGTTCGGCCCTCCCCAGGGAGCGTAGCCCTCCCGCCATGCTCCCTCCGGTTCGTCGTCGCACTTCTGCAACTTGAAACCGAAAGATTCGCCCGTGCTTCATGCTGGGAACGTGCGCCTCGAAGTGAAGCACACCTGAAATCAAAGATCCCGACTGCTCGCCTGCTTGTTCTCACGCAATCCTTCACGAGACGCTTTCGGAACTGCCGCGCGACATATTCTCGCGGCCGACCGATTCGCCGGCCAGGAAGCCGGTGCTGAAGGCGGCTTGGAAGTTGTAGCCGCCGATCGGACCGTCCAGATCCAGGATCTCACCTGCCAGGGAGAGCCCCGGTACAAGACGGCTGCGCATCGTGGCGCTATCCACTTCCTTCGGGAAGACACCACCCGCAGTGACCTCCGCTTTCTTGAAACCGCGCGTTCCCTGGATTCTGAATTCGTGGCGCTTCAATAGCGAAACCAATTGGCGGAGGCGTTTGGACGACACCTCCGCCCCGCGACACGGCGGCGCAAGGCCGCTCAGCACCAGCAATCTTTCCACGAAACGCTGCGGTAGTTCGCGAAACAGTACCCCGGACACGGGACGCGACGGCGCCTGCCGGCAGCGTCGCTGCAACTTGCCGAACACGACTTCGTCTTTTTCCGCCGGCCAGAAATCACAGCACAGCGTCAGTTCGTCCGTCCGATACCGGCTGAACGCGCGACTGACGTTCATCGGCGCCGGTCCAGAAAACCCGAAATGCGTGAACAGAAAGGACGCTCGGCTGCGTTCCACCAACTGGGATCCGCGGCGCACTTCGAGCGCTACGTCGTCCAACGTGATTCCGGACAACTCCCGCGGCCATTGTTCGCCAATCACGATCGGCACGAGGGCGGGTACGGGAGCAATAAGGGAATGTCCCATTTGCTCCAGCCAGCGATACCCGTCACCGGTCGTGCCGCACCCCGGGTAAGACTGACCGCCGGTTGTGACGATTACGTTGCGGGCTCGCAAGACTTCGTGCGACGTCACCAGCGAAAAACCTTCGGCATCGCGCCGCAAGTCGGTTACCGCGCAATCCGTCCGGATTTCACAGCCAGCCTGTCGAGTCAACCGCACCAATGCGTCGCGGACGTCAACAGCGCTGTCGCTCACGGGAAACACCTTGCCTGTCCCTTCCACCTTGGTGGCCACACCTGCCTGGTGAAAGAGGGCGACCAGGCCTTCTGGATCGAGTCGCGCCAGCGCGGAATGCAAGAAGGATCCCTGACGTCCAAACGCCGCGACGATGCCGCGAGCGTCGGTCTGTTGCGTCAAATTGCACCGCGTGCCGCCGGACATCAGGATCTTGACGCCGATCTTGCGGTTCTTTTCAACGAGCAGCGTCTTCAGGCCGCGACCCGCGGCGCGCGCCGCCGCCATCAGGCCCGCCGCGCCCGCGCCGATTACAACCACATCCCCACGGTTCGGACTCACGCAACGCCCTCAACGACAGTGCCCCGCCACGCGTGCCGAGTTGGTCCGCTAAGAAAAGCGGCCACGACGAGAACTCGTCGTGGCCGCGCGGTTGTTCTTCCAGCAAGCGAGCGAAAGTCCACGGATCAGACTTCCGGGCCATGCAGTGCGAAGCCCTTGCGATAGGCTTTGCGAACGATGTGGGCCACTTCGGGAGCGTTGGTCGCTTCCAGCTTCTGCGCGTCCCATTCGATTTTCTTGCCGACGCCTTCTTCCGGGCAGGCCCAAACGGCCAGGTTCCCCAGGAGGATGACTTCGGTGAGCGGTCCGGCATAGCCGGGGAAGTTCGACATCGCCGGCTGGCCGCCCTTGATCGCGCGGACCCATTCGTTGAAATGGCCCGGCGACTTTTCATATTCGATTTTCGACTTGTCGACTTCGGCACCGATGATCTCGTACCTGCCGCAATAGTCGTCGTTCGAATGGATCGTTCCTTTTTCGCAAACGACCAGCGCACCGCTATTGCTGCGCTTCAGCTTGTGACCGTCGAACAGCTCGTCCGCCGGCTTCTTGCCGCCGTCGTACCACTTTAGCGTGATCGGGCCGCGCCAATCGGTTTTGGGGAATTGGAACGTGATCTCCGACCACTTCGGATAGGTTTCGCCGTTGTGGCCGGCGGTTTCCGCCACGACCGAGGTGGGATCTTTCAGTTCACAACCGGCGTACGGCATGTTCAGTGTATGGCAAGCCATGTCGCCGAGCGCGCCGGTGCCGAAGTCCCACCAGCCGCGCCACTTGAACGGGTGATAGGCCTGATGGTACGGACGCTCCTTGGCCGGGCCCAGCCAAACGTCCCAGTTCAACGATTCGGGAACGGACGGGGTTTCGGCTGGCCGGTCCAAGCCCTGCGGCCAGACCGGTCGGTTCGTAAAGACGTGCACTTCCTTGATCGCCCCCAGGTGACCACCCCGAATGATTGCGACCGCTTCGCGGAGACCGTTGTTCGCGGTCCCCTGGTTGCCCATCATCGTCTGCACCTTCATTTCCTTCGCCACCGTTCCCATGACGCGTGCTTCTTCAATGGAATGCGACAAAGGTTTTTGAGTGAAGCAATGGATGCCCTGCTTCATCGCCCAGACCGAAGCCGGTCCATGCGTATGGTCCGGAGTGCTGACGGTGACTGCGTCAATGCTCTTGCCCAGTTTGTCGAGCATCTTGCGCCAGTCGCTGAATTTCTCGGCTTTGGGCGCCCAGTTCACGGCGCGATTGAGATTGTTTTCGTCCACGTCGCAGATCGCGACCATGTTGCCGTTCCTCGAGGCATCGGTCGAGTCGCTGCGGCCCTTACCGCCGACACCGATGCTGGCAAAATTAATCTGATCGACCGCGGCTCGGCTCTCTCGCGGACTCACGCCGCCGGCTACCCAATAGCCGGCGCCAATGGCTGCCGTTGTTTTCATGAACTTACGGCGAGTGGTACGGTGGGCCATGCTTCAACTCCTTGGATTGATAGAAAAGTCAGCTGGGGTTCTGTTAATCGGACAGTGCCAGGCTCGGTCGTCATACCCGCACGGAGCTCAGCCGAATTCGTCGGTTACGTTCGAATCCACTTGCTCGCGCTGCGTGCTTGTATCGTGGTGGACTCCCGCAAAGGTGGCGATGTCCCGTAATTTACAGAGTAAGCGTAACTGACTGGCCGGAAGAATTCAACTAATCGAGTCAGCGGGAATTGCCCGTTTTCACGACAAAAAGAGGCTGGACTGTAGCAAAACCAGGCGGTCGCCTATGATGGCTGCATGAGAAACTGAACTTCACAGGCCTGCCGGCTCCCTTGTTCACAATCGACTTTGCTGATCTGCCACGAATCCCGTTTCAACGATTCTTCGATTGCCTCGCCCCGGCCTTCGCGCATATGATAAGCCTTGGACAGTCCAACACGATTGTCAGCTGCCCCGCGTTGACGCCCCATTCGGAACTGGACGAAGCCGAGTTGGCGGGAGCCGGCATCAGCCCCGCGACGATTCGCATCGCGGTGGGAGATGAGGATCCGAAAGACCTGCTGAGGCACTTTGTGGAAACTGCCCGCCTGACGATTGACCCGCTTGTACCGGGTTTCTCGCACGGGTTCCCCAGCGGCCCGCAGATCGATACCATCGTCGAACAGACGTATATCGACGCCCATACCAGATACATCAAGTCGAAAGCCCCTTTCGGCAACTGATTTCCCATTCCGGCTCCGCCGCCAATGCGTGCGGAGCGAGGTTTCCTAGAGAAGAATACTACGAGGTACCGCGATGAGAATGCCAACCACCGCCACCTTCGCCTTGCTGGCCGCCGCCACCTGCGGATGCGCTCGCCAGGACATCCAGACAACCAATGCCCAGACCACGACCGCTGCCGCTCCGGCGGAACCCGTCAGCGTAGCGGCGCCGGAGGACGAGCCTGAACCGGAAGTCACGCTCCCCAAGACCGACGAAGAGTGGCAGGCCATCCTGACGCCTCAGCAGTTTGCCGTGACGCGCCTCCACGACACCGAACCAGCTTTTACGGGTGAATACTGGGACTGTCACAAAAAGGGTGAATATCTCTGCGTCTGCTGCGGACAGCCGCTTTTCGATTCCGAAACCAAATTCGAATCGGGAACAGGCTGGCCCAGTTTCTGGCAACCGCTGAACGAAGATTGCATCGGAGAAACGATCGACAAGGGCTTCTTCATGACCCGGATCGAAGTGCACTGCAGCCGCTGCCAGGCACACCTGGGGCACGTCTTTGACGACGGTCCCAACCCGACGGGCCTGCGCTACTGCATCAACTCGGCTTCCTTGAAGTTGAAGGAATCGCCGGACAGCGCCGTCAGCCAGGAAGGCGCCGTCACCCAGGAAGGCGCCGGGGAAACCACTACTGAACCGCCAGGCGAGTCCGCGAACGAGTGACTACCTGCAGCGCCGGCGCCTGCGAAGAGGGCCCGCTGACAGATCACTACGAGCCCTCATTCCCCCACGCCGCCATACGCGCGAGTCGCACGTCTTCGGCGCTGTAAATCACCGCGTCAAGTGACGAAAAGACCGTTGCACTTACCGAAACACGCTCTAGGTTCTGTTTTAAATGTCGCGTTGTTGTCATGGGTGGCCGGGGTCGAGTGAAGCGAGCCCCCGGAATCCAAGGTTCTGTGGGGTCGCTTCGCTCCACCACAGCCACCCTTCCCCGGTTTTGAATCAGGCTTGAGGGTCACGGCAGGCTGATGAGCGATTGCGACTTCACGACGGCATAATCATCGGGAAAGGTGTGAAACGCCTGCACGATCAATTTGCGCTGCCGCGTTTCAATATTGATATAGCTCAACGCCCCCAGCGCCATGCGGCCACTCGGTTCAAAAATATGCAACAGCCCCTCCCGCTCGCCTTCTTTGGCCAATTCCTGCTGAAAGGTCCAAAAGACTTCGGGGGCGACGGGTTCCAGTTGAAAGCTGACTTGATACGTGACGCCGCCCCGGCAGGTCACGCGGTCATCGCGCTGGCCGATCAGGCGGTGACGAAACAGACGCCGCTTTTCGGGCACGGGCTGCTGCGACGAAGACGCCAGTTCCGTCAGTGTCAGCCCGGCATAACGCCATGTGATCAAGTGCCCCGCGCTGGTGACGTCCACCTTCACTTCATATTCGCCGCGTTCGATGGTGCGCGTCTTGTGCGTCTCAAACAGTTCGGGATGCAAGGCACGTCCAAACAATTGAAACGAGAGTTCAGCAACTTTTGGTCGAACAGTTAACACGTAGGCATTCCTAACTTGCATTGGCTGCGGGCCATGTCAAAGCCCTATTATAAGCTCACCGTGCGATCAGAACAAAGCCACTTTTTGTAATCAAGTTGCGGAGACGTTTTAGGACTTGACAGCGAAGCCGGTTCCGAGTTGCTCATCAGAACGTCACGGTCAAGATGTCGTACAAGGCATGCGTTCCGGCAGCAATACCAAAACCACGATAGATGAACAGCAATGCGAAAAACATGCCCGCCACAAAGCGAAACAGAAAACTGAACCACGCAAACGCGTCGCCCGTGGTGCGAATGAGTTGCACGCCCGCAATGCCCACATCGATCTTATAGTGCGCCGCCGCGAAAAGCAAACTGGAGATCAAGGCTGCTGACAAAAAACCCTTCTTGCCTTGCACTCCCGCCACGTGCAACAGGCCGGCGATGGCCGGCAACAGCATCAACCGAAACAGGAGTTCTTCGTACACACCCGCGCCGAAATATCCAATCACGTTTGCCATCGTCTGCCGCCCGACGGCAGCCAGCAGCGCAAGGGCGTCACCCTGGCCAATCATTTTATCCGCCAGCGTTCCGACGACGCGTGCCACGAAAAACAATGCCAACGCGAACAAGATCGATTCGAGTACCATCCCGTAGAAAACGCCCCAGGAAAACCGCCAGGGGTGTCGGGACGTGTGATGCCATGCCAGCAGCAGTGCACAGGTCAGCAACGGGAGCAGAAAGTACTGCGTAAACCCGACCAGGTCCAGCAGGTTGCGCAGCCACATGTCGGCACCGTTGCGAGCGGCGTCTTTGCCCAACACCAGGATCCCGATTTCGTAAACCAGCAGCATGGGCAGCAGGAAGACGAGGCTGACCAGGGGCCGCTTGGACTCGGACCAGTAGCCAGTCGTTAAGAAACGGGTGTTCACCATGAGTTCTTAATGGGGGTTCCGTTAACATGCCGTGAACGGGCGGCGGCGCTCCGGCCGCAAGTCAAATCTCGGGAAAATCAACAACTCCGCGAACCGGCCGCGCATTCCTCTTTCCATCATCGTTCATCGGCAGGCGGGTGTTATGGGAAATCTGGTCATAATAAGCTATAAAGTCTGAGGCACGCCACGGCCAACCATTCGGGAAAAAAGTTTCAAGGAGCAACTTGTGAATATCCTGCTCGCCAGCAGTGAAGCGGCGCCTTTCGCCAAGACGGGGGGATTGGCCGACGTTTGCGGAGCGTTGCCGATTGCGCTGAACCGGCTCGGCCACGTCATTTCCGTCATCATGCCGGCATTTCGCCAGGTGCATCAAAGCGGTTACGACATCACGCCCACCGACGTGAAGTTCGAAATTCCGATTGGATCGAAAGTGGTATCGGGACGGCTGCTGCACGGTCTCCTGCCCGGATCGGAAGTTCCCGTCTACTTTGTCGAGCAAGACGATTACTTCGATCGGCCGGAACTGTATCGCGAGCACGGGGCGGATTACAAGGACAATTGCGAGCGGTTTGTTTTCTTCTGCCGGGCGGTCATGGATGCGATTCAGCAATTGAAGCTGCCAGTAGATATCCTGCACTGCAACGACTGGCAAACGGGACTCATCCCGGCATACCTGAAAGCCGAATACGCGCACGCGCACGGCTACGAGAACATCGCCACGGTCATGACCATCCACAACATGGCTTACCAGGGCCAGTTCTGGCATTGGGACATGCTGCTCACCGGCCTGGATTGGAAATACTTCAATTGGCGGCAGATGGAATTTCATGGCGACTTGAACCTGCTCAAGACCGGCATCGTCTTCGCGGATGCGATCACGACTGTCAGCAAGAAATACGCTGAAGAGATCCAGTTCGCGCCGCTCGGCTGCGGGCTCGAAGGCGTGCTGCAACAGCGTCAGGGCGCGGTGTTCGGCATTATCAACGGCGTCGACTACGAACAGTGGAATCCGGAAACCGACGTCCATTTGCCGGCAAAGTATTCCGCCAGCAACTGGCAAGCCGGCAAGGCGGCCTGCAAAACCGCGCTGCAAAACGAACTCGGCCTGGACGTCTCGGCGGACACGCCGGTCATCGGCTTGGTCGGTCGACTGGCTCAGCAAAAAGGTTGGGACCTGGTGATCGAGGTGATGACGCGCTGGGTGGAGGCCACCGACGCGCAGTGGGCGATTCTCGGCACTGGCGAGCCTCAATTTCATGAGGCCCTGGAACGTCTGTCCGCTGCCCATCCGGGACGCGTGGGAGCGAATCTGGAGTTTTCGAACGCACTGGCCCATCGCGTCGAGGCGGGGTCGGATATCTTCTTGATGCCCAGCCAGTACGACCCCTGTGGTTTGAATCAACTGTACAGCCTGAAGTACGGTACGATTCCGGTTGTGCGGGCGACCGGCGGCCTGGCCGATTCCATCACCGACGCCACGCCCGAAAACCTGGCCAGCAAAGCGGCGAATGGCTTCAGCTTCGTTTCGTACGACTCGGCCAGCCTGGAACACGCACTGCAACGCGCCTGCGATCTCTATCGCAACGATCAGCCGGTGTGGCAGCAACTGATCGACACGGCCATGAATCAGGACTGGTCGTGGGACAACAGCGCTCGCGAATATGTCGACATGTACCGCCAGACGCTGCAGCGCAATGCGGCGTCGCTGGAAAAACTCGAAAATCCCCGCTAAGCAAGCAAACGGTTAAGGTAGATCGGTCCGGTGCGGACTTGAACATGCGCGGCAGTTGAGCCTTCGCCGCAGTTGCTGACTTCCTTCCGCGTCAGTCGATGCGCGGGCAGGATACGCTGGCGACACCGGTGTCGTTCGGCTGGAGCAGCAACGAAGCAGCGGCCTGGAACGTATTCACATGCCCGAATTCCGACAAGACCCGCTCAGCGGTCGCTGGGTTATCATCGCCGAAGACCGCGCTGGCCGGCCTCACGACTATGTTGCGCCCCCCGTTTCGCGCAAGGAAGACACCTGCCCCTTCTGTGCCGGCAACGAACACGAAACCCCGACGGCCGTCGCCAGCTATGCGCTGGTAAATTCCACCGCGGCCTGGGACGTGCGCGTCGTGCCCAATAAGTTCCCGGCCGTAGCGAGCGATCCGCATCCGCCAGCGACATCGTGGAACGGCCGGACAGCCGTCGGACGGCACGAAGTGATCATCGAATCGCACCGTCACCTCAGCTCGTTCACTGCGTTGCCCGCGGACGCGGGCGAACTTGTCTTCCGGGTTTATCAGGAGCGGTTACACGCCATCGACCGCGACCGCTTTCCCTACGGATTGGTCTTTAAGAATACGCTCCCCGCGGCGGGCGCATCGCTGGAACATCTTCACAGCCAGCTGATCGCACTGCCATTCGTCCCACCCGACGTCGCCCGCGTGCAGGGGCGGATGCGAGAGCACTTCGAATCGTCGCGAAACTGCCTGCTCTGCGACGCACAACGGACGGCGGCAGAGCGTGTGGTCGCGGAAACGGAACACCTGATTGCGTTCTGCCCGTACGCCAGCCGGTTCGCCTATGAGACTTGGATTCTACCGAAAGAACATCAGCCCCGATTCGAAGATTTTTCCGGTACCGCCGAGTGCTCGTGGTTGGTCGGCGACGTTGTTCGGCGTCTGGAAACCTTCCTAAACCGACCTGCGTATAACTACTTGATTGACACAGCCCCCTTTGACAGTTCTCCGGGAGACTACTATCACTGGCATATAGAGTTATTTCCTCGTCTTACCAAATGTGCCGGTTTTGAGTGGGCCAGCGGTTGCTACATTAATCCGGTCCGTCCTGAAAGTGCCGCCAGTCGACTCGCTGGTGTCGCTAGCAGCGATAAACGAGGTCAAACTGACTGGAAAGACTAGCTAAGCCGTACCGATAATGCCGAATATAACCTTTGCCGGGTGCACCAAATGGACGTGCCGTGCGCATTCGCAACACGCCGCCGACAACGTAAAGAACTTCACACGATCCCCCAACGTTCCTCACCCTTCTGACGTAGACAGGAACGCGCGGATCACTGACATGCGAAGAGATCTCGCGGACACGAGATCTCGAAGATCCACGGGGGCTGGTCACGATAAGAGCGTCGAACCGCAAAGCGTCACGGCTGAAGGCTCGGGGACTTTGAATCGCCATTGCGCAATTAATAATTCCAAGCACTGTTTCGCGGGCTGGGGAAACATGTTCCCCACGGACAAGAATTTGAGCACACCATGAATCCAACCCTTCGTCTTTGCCTGGTACTTCACAATCACCAGCCTGTCGGGAACTTCGACGGCGTCTTCCAACAGGCTTACGAAGATAGCTATCTTCCTTTCCTGGACGTCTTTGAACCGTACGATCGTTTGCGCATTTCGCTGCACACGAGCGGACCCTTGATTGAATGGCTGGACGAGCACCATCCGGAATATCTCGACCGTTTGGCCAAACTGGTCGCGGCGGACCGCGTCGAGATCATCGGCGGCGCTTTTTATGAACCGATTTTGACCATGCTTCCTTCGCGTGATCGCATCGGACAGATCACGTCGTTCACCGACTGGCTGCAGCAGCGGTTCTCCACAAAAGTCAATGGCATGTGGGTTCCGGAACGCGTTTGGGAGCAGTCGATGACGCGCGACATTGTCGACGCCGACATCCAATACACGTTGCTGGACGATTTCCATTTCAAGAATGCGGGCCTGACGGAAGAAGAGCTTCACGGCTATTACATCACCGAGGATGAAGGTCGCGTACTGGCGATTTTTCCCGGCAGCGAACGCCTCCGCTACTTGATTCCGTTCGGCGAACCCCAGCACACCATCGACTACCTCCGCGGCATCGCCGCGGCCCATCCTGGAGCGGTGGTCGTGTTTGGCGACGATGGCGAAAAGTTCGGCACCTGGCCCGACACAAAACAGCATGTGTACGACAACGGCTGGCTGCGGCGTTTTTTCGATATCCTGTCCGAAAACCAAGACTGGCTGGCGGTCACGACGCTGGCCGAGGCCACCAGCCACGCCAGCCCCGTGGGATAGATTTACCTGCCCGAGGGCAGCTATCGCGAGATGACCGAATGGTCGCTGCCGGTAGCCCAGCAGCTGAATTACGAGGACCTGGTACACGACCTGGAGCACGACGAGCGCTGGACTCGGATCCAACCGTTCATTCGCGGCGGATACTGGCGGAACTTCAAGGTCAAGTACCCGGAGACCAACGACATGTACGCGCGGATGATGATGGTCAGCCGCCGCCTGGCCAAGGCCCAGCAGGATGGCCTGGCGTCGGACGCGCTGGATCACGCTCGCCGCGCGCTTTACCGCGGGCAGTGCAATTGCAGCTATTGGCACGGCGCTTTTGGAGGAGCCTACCTGCCGCACCTCCGCAACGCCGTCTATAACCAGTTGATCGCCGCCGACAACCTGCTGGACAAAGCCATTGGCAAGACCACGCCTTACGTGGAAGCAACGGTGGACGATTACAACTTCGACGCCCTGCAGGAAGTGCGTTTGGCCACAGACAAAATCGTCGCGTTGATTGCGCCGACGGTCGGCGGTCAATTATACGAACTCGACGTGCGTTCGATCTGCCACAACCTCTCCGCCACGCTCGCGCGGCGTGCGGAAAGCTATCATCGCAAAGTCCTGGCTGGGCCGTCGTCGCACCACGGCGAAGTCGCCAGCATTCACGATCGCGTTGTGTTCAAGCAAGAAGGACTGCACGAACGCGTCCAGTACGATCGCTTCCCCCGGCGCAGCTTGATCGACCACTTCTACGCTCCCCATACGACCGTGGAAGCGGCGCAGCGCGCGGATGCCGAGGAACTGGGTGACTTTGCATTAAACGCTTATGAATCCGTCATCCGCCGGAACCCGGACCGCATCCAGGTACACATGACCCGCGCTGGACAGGTTGCTGGTGTGCCCCTGAAGATCACGAAAGGAGTGACTGCCAACACGGGTGGCGACACGTTGGAAATCGCTTATTTGCTGGAAGGGCTCCCTGTCGATCAGGAATTCCACTTTGCGGTGGAATTCAACTTTGCCGGCCTGCCCGCGGGCGCGAACGACCGCTATTTCTTCCGCAAAGGTCACGACCACCTCGATCAACTCGGCGCGGTACTCGACCTGCATGGCGTGCGGGACCTGGGGTTGTGCGACGAGTGGCTGGGGATCCGGGTTCACCTGACCGCCGACAAGGACTCCGGTATTTGGGCGTTTCCGGTGGAAACGGTCAGCCAATCGGAAGGGGGCTTTGAACTGGTCCACCAATCCGTCGTGGTACAGCCGCATTGGATCGTGCAGGGCGACACGAACGGCCGCTGGAGCGTGGTCATGCGGCTGGCCCTGGACACGCAGTTGGCTGACAACCGGCTGCACGCCGCCACCGCCCAAGTGTCGGCAACGTAGCCGCCGCTCTTTGTTACCGGAGCTGGTTACAGGACCTGCTTGCCTGGCACGGCGGGCGAGAATCCAGCTTGGAATTCCGCGCAAAAGAAAAGGAGCCTTGAAATTCCAAGGCTCCTTCGGCGTGAATCCAACGGTGTTACGCCACCATGTCTTTGAGGCCCTTCAGAGGTCGTACCTTGACAACGGTACGGGCAGGCTTGGGCTTGGACATCATCATTTCGCCAGTCGCCGGATTTCGCACTTCGCGAGGTCCCTGGGCCGGCTTTCGCTGACTTACGATTTTGCACAGGCCAGGAATCGTAAAGTGACCAGCACCGGTCTTCTTACCAATCTGAGCTTCGATTTGGGCCGTTAAGGCGTCAAAAACCGCCGCCACGTCCTTCTTACTCAAATTGGTCGCTTCCGCGATGCTGTTGAAGATTTCCGTCTTCGTCGGGGCTTTCTTCGTTGCCGCTTTTGCCATGGGGTTTCACCCTCCTTGTTGAAATAAATGTGCCATATACGTCCGTCCCCGCGGGAGGATGCGTTGAATTAGATTGATAGAACGTGAAAATTTCAAGTCGACAAGGCCGGAAAACCCTGCAAAATCCGCAAAATTTGCGAATCTTGCCCCGGTTCCGAGCGTTCCGTTTCAGGCCCTGCGTTCCTCCCCGCCGCCTGCTTCGCCACAAAAACAGGACCGGGACCCGGTCTGAAATGAATTCATTGTCTCTTCCCGTGTCATTTTGTAAGATATTCTATCATAACTGGTTAGGGCTTCACGTTGGGATAACGTGAACTTCGATTGCCATGGATGGCGTCCCGCTAGGCAACTCACGATGCTCGACGAAAGGCTCCCCGCCATGGCGTGCCGCCGCTGCCACCTGTTCGCCCCAAAAATAATTGCAACTTTAACGCTGCTGGCCGCGACTTCTCCCGTGTTTGGGCAATTTAGCGGCGTTTTCCGACCCGCGCCGCGTGAATTCAAATTGGCCCTGTCGACCGCGCGCGAAGCCCTGGACAACGAGGATTATCGCGTTGCCGCCGAAACGCTGGGCAGTTTACTGAGTCAGGAGGAGATTGCCGACCTGAAGCTGCAGGACTTCTTTCTCGTCACGCAGGCGGATCACGAGGAGTTGTTAAGCCTGAAGGACGAAGCAGAACGACTCATCGCCCAGATGCCCGCAAAGGGACGTGAATCGTACGAATTGCAATTCGGCGCCGAAGCCCGCGCGCTGCTGGACGAGGCGGTCGCGACGGGCGACAGTGAAAAGCTGGCCGAGGTGACTCGCCGCTTCTTCCATACGACGGCTGGTTACGAGGCAACGCTGCTGTTCGGTCGCACGCTGCTGTCGGAAGGGCGCCCCATGTCCGCCGCCATGACCCTGGACCGGCTGGCCCGCAACGAACTCGCCTTGACCCGCCTGGATCCCGAACTTTCGGTGCTCCTGGCCGTCTGCTGGCTCTACGCCGACATGCCCGAGAGGGCGCGGGAAGTGATTGTCCGTTTTGCCGAACGCAATCCGGACGCCCAGATTCAGATTGGCGACGCGCAGATCCCCTTGTTTCGCGAACCGGAAAAAGCGCTCGCCTGGTTGAAGGACGTAGCCGGCACCCCGCAGCAATTCGGCGCCCGCACGGTGATGGAATGGCGGATGTTCCGCGGCAACGAGGCGCGAACGGCCGCCACCACGGGCACCATACCCTTGCTGAATCATCATTGGCGTGTCCGGGCGATGATCGAAGACCACAAGGACGAAGAACTCATCAAACAGCTTCAAAAACAATACATTGCCGGCAAGGTCGCCGCCTTGCCCACCGTGCACCCGCTGATCGTCGGCGATTACGTCATCATGCGTTCGCCGAACAAAGTGTTCGGACTCAGTATCGCCAAGGAAGGCAAACGCATCTGGTGGTATCCGTATGACGAATCGGCCGTCGAACAGACAGCGGCGAAGTACAACCGCACCAACAGCCGCAGCAACGTGAATCCCCGCCAGGTCGAACTCAGCCAGCGCGTCTGGGACGACGCCACGTACGGGCAGTTGAGCAGCGATGGCGAGCGGGTCTATCTGGTGGACGAGCTTGGCTATGCCGCATCGCCCCACTACCCGCAGGGCGTCTTGATCGTCGCGGGGGGGCGGGCCTTGCAGAATCCCGGGTCGCCGAAACCGTTCAATGTGCTGGTAGCGTTGGAGTTGGAAACCGAAGGCAAGATTGTCTGGAAGGTCGGGGGCGAGTCGGGTTTTGACGAAGACGAACTGGCGGGGGCGTTTTTCCTGGGACCGCCACTCTGCCGCGACGGGAAGCTGTACGTGCTGGCCGAGTTGAAGGGGGAAATCCAGCTGGTCGTGATGGACGCCCGCACCGGTCAGCTGCAATGGCAGCAGCAGTTGGCCTATGTCGATTCTCAGACCATTCTGATCGATAGCACGCGGCGCCTGGCCGGAGCGACTCCCAGCGGCGAGGGAAATCTGCTGATCTGTCCCACCTCGGCGGGCGCCGTGGTGGCTGTGGATATCGCCAAGCGGTCGCTGCTGTGGGGTTACGCCTACGAATCGTCCCATGCCGCTCCTCGCCGAGTGAACATGTGGCGTGTCACTGCCACACCGCCGAAACCGGTCGGCAGTCATTGGGCGGACGGCTCGGCCACCATCGCCGACAACTGCGTGCTGCTGACCCCGGTCGAATCGGATCATCTTCACTGCGTCGACCTGCTTACCGGCCAGCCACTGTGGGACCCGCAACCTCGCGGCACGATGCTTTATGTCGGTGGCATTCACCGTGACCGGGCGATCATGGTCGGCCAGGACCAGGTGCGAGCCATCCAGTTGGCGGACGGCAATGCCGCTTGGGCCCTGCCGCTGGATGGCGAAACGCCGTCGGGGCGAGGCTACCAGTCGGGAGATTATTATTTTTTGCCGACCGTCAGCGTGCAGCAATCGCAGGGTTCGCTGTTGCGGATCAACCTGGCAACCGGCAAGGTCGATCGACGCGTCAAGTCGAAAGGCATCCTGGGCAACCTGGTCGTTTACCAGGACCAGGTTTTGTCCCAAAGTCCCACCTGGCTTTCCTCCTTCTATCAAATGGAACCGTTGAAGAAGAAGGTCGACGCCCGGCTGAGCGCCAATCCGGATGACCAGTGGGCGTTGGCGCGGCACGCCGAGTTATTGCTGGACGAGGGCCGCCGCACCGAAGCACTGGTCGCCTTGCGCCGCGCTTACGAATTGGATCGTGAAGCGCACGGCACCCGCATGCTGCTGGTGCAGACGCTGTTATCCGCCTTGGAAGAGGGCTTTGCCAGCAATCGGCAAATCGCCGAGGAAGTCGAAGGCCTGATCGACCAGACAGACCAGCACATGCAGTACTTGCGACTCATGGCAGAAGGGCTCCAGAATATCGGCCAGGCCAAGGAATCTTTCGACATGTATCTGAAGCTGGCCGGTTTGCAGGACGCGTCGCAGACGATTGTCGGGCAGGCACCTGTGGAGTTCATAGACATCGCCGCCGAACATCGCGGCCGCCTGGGCCGCTGGAGTCAAACGCGCCTGACCGCGCTGGTCGCCGATGCGAAAGATGCCGATCGCGACGCGATCAATGAAGCCATTGTCGAGCGCGGCGAACAAGTACTGGCAACCGGCACCACCGAGGCGTTACGGCGGTTTGTCAATCACTTCGGTTCTCACCCCGTGGCGGATGCGGTTCGTCTGAAACTGGCAACGCGCCTGGCGAAGTCCGGCGATTGGCTGGAACGCGAAATGCTGCTGCAACGCCTGGTCAATTCCGCGGACGAACCGACGGCGGCGACGGCGCAGGCATCCCTGGCGCAACTGTACCTGGACGTCGGGCGATTGGACGAAGCCGGCCACGCCTACGCGCTGCTGCGCGAGCGCTGGTCCACATTCGAATGCCTTCCCGGGAAGACCGGTGCCGAACTCTATGCCGAAGCCGAAGAAAACGAAACGCTGCTCCCGCATCTGGAACTCACGCCCTGGCCAGCCGGGGAAGTTGTCGTCGACACCAGCGGCGACCGCGTCGATAGCTCCAATAGCTATCGCCGCATCTATCACATCGCGACCGAATCGGCCACCGGACCGCTGGCCGACGGGGGACGCGTCTACTACGACCAGGGCCGCTACTCGGTGATCGTCCGCAACGGCGACGGACAGGAAGTCGCGACGGTCTCGATCCAAAACAAAAGCCGCACGCGGATGTACACGGCAAACACCGGCATTACCTATGCCAAGTTGCATGGGCACATGCTGTTCTTGTCCATCGGCTATGAACTCATGGCCATCGACCTGTTGCGAGCTCGGGAAGATCGCGAAGAAGGCATCCTGTGGCGGCAGGACCTGACGCCCTCGATTCCGGGGGCCAGCGTGACCACCTCCCAAATCCAACAGCGGCAGATTCCCAATCCCTGGGGACCTTCTCAGATGCTGGCCACCGACGCCAGCCGGATGCGGATCGCGGCGACCGGACCCCTGAACGACTCGGGGATCTGCTACCAGCAACTGCAGCAATTGATTTGCAAGGATCCGCTGACCGGCGATGTCATCTGGACGCGTGACGGCGTGGAACAAGGTTCCGAGATCTTCGGCGACGAAGAATTGCTGTTCGTCGTGCCGCCGCGCGATGCGGAAGCGCAGGTTTTCAGCGTCCTGGACGGCCGGCATCTGGGCACGCGACCCGTCACGCCGCTCGAACGACGCTGGGAGACCCTGGGACGCAACGTGCTGGATTGGGAACAAGAGGGCTCGACACAAACCCTGCGACTGATTGATGCCTGGACCCAGGAGCCGATCTGGCAGCAGGAATTCGCAGCCGGTTCCAAGGGCTGGATCGTGGAAAACGATGAAGTCGCCGTGATGCAACCCGATGGCACCTTTATCGTCCGCTCGCTGGAAACAGACCAGATTCGCGTCTCCGCGTCGTTGGGTGAAGAGCCGCAGTTGCAGCGCGTGTTCGTTTTCCGCAGCCCCGAACATGACGTCCTGATCGCCCGTGGCGAGGTCCCGGCGAATTCCGACATCTCCATTCAAGCCGCTCCAGGAGGCTATTTCAGCGATGTGGTCACGGGCAACGTTTACGCTTTCGATCGCAGTACCGGCAAGCCGCAGTGGCAGACCTCGGCGTACATTGACAAGCACGGTTTGCCGCTCGACCAGCCGCCTCACGCTCCGGTGCTGACGTTCATCCGCCACATGACGCCGACTTCGCGGCGCGGCAACCGCCAGGTCCACACCTCAGTCCTCTGTCTTGACAAACGCGACGGTCGTGTCGTCCTTTCCAACGACGATATTCCCTCGCAAACGTATACGTACAGCATCGAGGCGAATCGGGTCGAGAGGAACGTAACCATCAACCTGCCCGGCAAGACCTTTGTCTTGCAGTTCACGGACAATCCAGTTCCTCCGGCTCCGCCAGCCCAAACCGATTTGACGGCCATCGGCGGCGAGAGTGCTCTGGGTAAGACCGTAACCAGCCTCCTGCGGGCGTTCACCGCGGGCGCCCAGGAGGCCAGCCAGCAGCAGTCGACGGAGCAGGAAATCCGCGATCTATTCGGCCAATAGCAACCGGACGCGGCAAAGCACTCCACGCATGGCATCGCCCCGATCCCGGGTTCTCGGCCCTGCTTGGTACGTTCGCGCCCCTTCCGTAACGGTATCGCGACTCACTTCTTTCTGGCTCGTGACGTTGGTTTGAGTTAGATTGGACGGATGGGGCCGAAACGCGGCGCATTGGGTTTCAGGAGCGTGTGGTGGCTGGGTTGTCGAGTAAGAGCGGATTCCTCCGACGGCATTGCGTCTTCGAACGCCTCGAGTCGCGGACGTTGCTGGCCACCGTTGCCGGCCGGTTTATCGCCCACGACGCTCCGTCGTCGGCCGGAGCGTTCGACATCGCGACCGACAAGCAACCTCTTTTTCCCGGCGAGGCCGCGACGTTTGCCAATTACACCAGCGATGTGCGGGGAATCCGCCGGCTGGTGATTGACCTGGCCGGACGAAGCAACGCCTCGGCGCTCCTTGCCAGCGACTTCCAATTTCGGATGGGCAACGACAGCCATTTTACCAATGCGGCCGCCGCGCCGTTGCCATTCATTACGACACGAAATCACGCTGGTGACGACGGCAGCGACCGCGTCACGCTCACCTGGGAACCGGCGGACCTGCGCAATACCTGGCTGGAAGTGACGATCCACCCGACGCGAAGGACCGAATTGTCCGGCAGCGACGTGTTTTATTTCGGCAATGCGGTCGGTGAAACCGGCGACTCGCTGCGTCATGCGGTCGTCAACGTTGTCGACGAAGACCTCGTCCGGCAGCATGCCGGCAGCGGGCGCGGGAACGTGGATGCGCGTTTCGATTTCAATCGAGACCGCTGGGTTGACGGCAGCGACGTGGCCATCGTGCGTGACTTTCGCACGAACTTTGCGACGTCACTGGCGTTGATTGCGCCGCCCGCTCCGGAAACGTCACAGCCGTCGCGCATTCATTACGACTATCCCATCGACAAGAAGGGGACGCTGGATGGCGGCTTCATAATCGCCGACCAGTCCGACCCGCTGCAGCAGAATGTGGTGAGCCGTCCGTCTGCCCGCCACACGCCGCGGCACCCATCCACGACCCTTGTGTCTCATGGTCCCAGCGACAACCGTATCGATCTGGTCTTTGTTGGCGACGGTTACACGGCCGCGCAAATGCCGAGCTATGCGAGCCACGTCAACAGCATCTATCCCACTTTTTTCAACGAAGCACCGCTGGACGAGTACTATTCGTACTTCAACATTCACCGGGTCGATGTCGCATCCCTGGAATCGGGAGTCGACAACGATCCGACTCAAGGCGTCCAGAAAAACACGGCGCTCGACATGGCATTCTGGTGTGCCGGCACGGAACGTTTGCTGTGCATCAACACTTCGAAGGCCTCGCTGGCCGCGCGGTCGGCGCCGGCGGTCGACCAGATCCTGGCAGTGGCGAATTCCACCATGTACGGCGGTGCCGGCTATGCCAGCAACAATTTAGGGACGCTTTCCGGCGCGAATGCTGCAGCTATCGAAGTGGCGCTGCACGAGTTCGGGCATTCCTTCGCCGATCTGGCGGACGAGTATTTTTACACTGGCACCACGTACTACGGCGGCGAACCGTCCGCTCCCAATGTCAGCAAGCTGACCGCCGCGTCCATGGCGGCGCAACAGAAGAAGTGGCATCGCTGGCTGGATGAGCCCAATGTCAGTACGTTTGAAGGCGCGATGTACAACGAAAAGGGGCTCTACCGCCCCACCAGCAATTCGAAGATGCGCACTCTCGGTCGACCCTTCGAACAAGTCAACACCGAGCAGTTCGTGTTGAGTGTTTACAAGACGGTCGATCCGATCGACGGCGCCACGGCTCCGGGAAGCTACCAGGATGGCCACGTCTTCTTCGTCGACCCCATGGATCCGATGAGCCACCGCCTGGACGTTCAATGGTATCTTGACGGTTCCCCCATCGACGGAGCTACCGCAGAAACGCTCGATACTTCAACCCTGACCCTGCCGGCGGGTAGCTATTCGCTGTCAGTACAAGTGGTCGACAATACGGCGATGGTGCGCGACGAGTCGCAGCGCACGGCGTTGATGACCGAAACACGCACCTGGACGCTCGTTTCCACCCAGGCCGGCGTCGTGGCGCGACACGTCTTCTATAACAAATCGGTCTTTGACAACCACACCCGCGGTCCCGATCCGGCGGACGACCTGGCGATCGACAACAGCAAAGCGCCGCTCCTTCCCGGCGGAACCGCGAGTTTCGCCAATTACACCAGTTACAGCCGAGGCCTGAATGGCGTGATGATCGACGTTCAGAATCTTGCTTCCACGTCGTTGCCGCTGACCGACTTCGTCTTCCAAACGGGGAATCACGCCGACCCATCGACCTGGTCGCCGGCACCCAACCCGATGTACCTTTCCGTGCGTCCCGGCGCGGGTTTGGCTGGCTCGGACCGCATTACGATTATTTGGAACGATGGGGCCATTCACGATCAGTGGCTCGAAGTCCGGTTGCTGGCCAACGGCAACACGGGACTGGCGACCGACGATCTCTTCTATTTCGGCAACGCCATCGGTGAAACCGGGAACATCGTTGACGATACGCTAGTGAACGCGTTTGACGTCGCGGCGATCCGTGACCATGCCAACTCCACCAACGATCCCGCGCCGGTGACCGACCCACACGACCTGAATCGCGATACACGCGTGGACGCCACCGACATCCTGCTCGCCGCCACGCACGCAAACTCGTTCCTTTCCCGCCTCCAACTCATTTCGGTCCCGTCACCACCACCGTTGGCGGAATTGGTTTCCTCTCGGGATTGGGCCGCCCGAGTCGGCGGCGTTGAACCAACGTCAGCCGCTTCCCTGCGACCACTTGCAACACGGCGCTAATTCGACATACTGGCGGTGTGGCAGATAGCAGTCGATCCATCGCTATCGGATGTGAATTTAACACTCTATTCATATGAAGGAAGAATCATGGCCGACGTACGTAGTGGAGCGGTGACGCTCAAAGGTGGCCCCGTCGATTTGGCTGGCCCGGAATTGAAGGCGGGTGATAAGGCCCCGGACTTCAATCTGCAAGGGCAGGACCTGGGCGACGTGACGCTCGCCAGCAGCGCAGGTAAGACGCGGATTATCGCCACCGTCCCGTCACTGGATACCCCGGTGTGCCAGCAGGAAACCAAACAATTCAACGAAGTCGCCGGCGGCCTGGAAAACGTGGAAGTTCTGGTTGTCAGCAACGACCTGCCGTTTGGCCAGAAGCGCTGGTGCGGTTCGGAAGGTGTCGAAAATGTAACGACGCTGAGCGCCCATCGGTGCACGAAGTTCGGCGAAGACTACGGCGTGCTGATCAAAGGTGGGCCGCTGGACCGCGTGTTGGCACGAGCCATCTTTGTGGTCGACGGCGATGGCGTTCTCAAGCACGTCGAATACGTTGGCGAAATCGCGGAACAGCCGAATTACGATGCCGCTCTGGCCGCGGCCAAGTAGCACGGCACGTCATTGGTCCATCGGATTCTAACGAATCGCCCCGAAGGATCGGGTCAGAGATAGATTCGGCATTTGTAGTTTCGAATGTTGGTGGAATTGATGCGTCCCCCCCGTTCATGAAGATCGTGCGTCTCTGGTGGTTTGAAAGTGCTGAGTTAAACCCAAGTACGAAACTCTCCCTCCGGGAGAGTCGCGAGGAACGAGCGGAGAAGGGAATCCGGCTTGGACCAAAAGGCAGGGTCCACGGTGCAGAAAAGTCCCTCCCCGGCCGCTACCGCGTCCGACCCTCCCGCGCGCGGGAGGGTTGCATAACGCAGCGCACGATCGACACGCACGTTGAAGATGCCGAAGTTATTCTTGACTCGTTCAGAAGAATTGCTTACCCAGCACCCCGGCTGCCGGTTGTAGTCGGGGTGCTCTTTTGTATGGAATTCCAACGTCACGATGAATCCGGCGAGTCGCAAACCGAGCACTGAAGAAATCAACGCGGCGAAGAACAAGACCATTCCCGACGTCCTCGCCGCCCGTCTGGAGGTCCTCTTCGTCGGCATCAACCCCAGCCTCTATTCGGCCGCCGTGGGACATCACTTCGCGCGGCCGGGCAATCGCTTCTGGCCGGCACTAGCGAAGTCGGGGCTCACGCCGCGGCTGTTCACTCCATTCGAAGAACAGCGGTTGGTCGAACACGGCATTGGCCTGACGAACTTCGTGGCGCGGGCCACCGCCCGCGCGGACGAATTGTCGAACACCGAAATCCGGGCAGGTGTTCGTAAACTGCAAGGCAAGGTACGGCGGCGGAAGGTCCGCTGCGTTGCTTTCCTGGGTATCACCGCCTATCGCACCGGATTCAAACGACCGCAGGCCCAGGTCGGCGCGCAAGCTGAAACACTTGGCGAATCGACGCTGTGGGTCCTGCCCAACCCCAGCGGACTGAACGCCCATTACCAACTGCCGGACTTCGCGCGCCTGTTCAAACAGCTTCTCACGAGATCCCCATGATTCCCACGTTAAGCCAGGTGTGTTCGCTGCCATCCACCTTCACTCAAGACGTTCAGGATTATGCCGCTGGCCAGTGCGGCAGCATGGACGTGTGGCTGACAAAACTGGAAGACTTCGTCGCCAGCCATTCGGTGGACGCCGCCCGCAACGTCTTCCAAGAACATGGGGTGACGCCGCGCGTCGCCAGTTTTCAGGGCGGTATCTTGAGCAGTCAGGGTCCGCAGCGCAAGCAGGCCTGGGACCTGTTTCACGCTCGCCTGGAACTCTGCAGCCAGCTCGACATTCCGACGTTGGTCGTCAGTTGCGATGTGATGGGACCTCTAACCCAAACCGACGTGCAGCGCACCCAGACTTCGCTGGTCCAGGCGGCCCAATCCGCCGGGCAGCGCGGCATGCGGCTGGGGTTGGAATTCCAGGCCCGCGCTGCCTTTGGCAACAACTTGCAGACCGCCGCGGCAATGGTCGAAGAAGTGGGAAGCCCGCATCTTGGCTTGTGCCTGGATGCGTTTCACTTTTTCATCGGGCCCAGTAAACTTGAAGACCTTCGCTACCTGACCACGGGCAACCTGTTCCACGTCCAACTGAGCGATCTCGCGGACACGCCGCGGGAATTCGCTACGGACGCCGATCGCATCCTGCCGGGTGACGGCGATTTTCCGCTTGGCCCGCTGATCGAACACCTGCAAGCCATCCAATACGCCGGAACGGTCTCGATTGAACTCATGAATCCCCACATCTGGCAGGTGCCTCCGCTGCAATTCGGCGAAATTGGCATGACCGCGCTGAGAAAACTGCTGGGACAGGCGACGATGGATTGAGCCATTCCCTGGAAATCTGCACAATCCTCCCGAAAATACCACGAACCGTCAGCAAATTCCCGTGTCTCGTTTTCTGCAAGAATCGCACTTGCAATATCCGTTCGTTTTGCCAATTATACAGTTATCGGGTCGTGTTTAACGCAAGCACGACGGACTAGGGGCTCGCTGAGGGATCGTATCTTGGCTAACGGTCGAGGCGAGGAGTATCTAGTTAGGAAGGAGGTGATCTAGTGATATTTGTCTTTACTGGCCATCGAGGTGGTTCGACCTGAAAGTGGTCGGCGGACTGCCGACAGGCAGCCACCGTCTCGTAGAGATCACCGTTGATCTGAACGAGTAAACAAGGCCCGGCTCCATTGTAGTGGAGCCGGGTTTCTTTATTGCGCGGTGCCGACAAGTGCCAAGTCGCAGTGCCAAGGGTGCTCCCCTTTACATGACGAACATGATGTCGTCGTCGGCCGTCGGTGCGAAAACAATGTCCTCGCCGACACGCTGGAAGATCAGGTCCGGGCCCGTCTTGCCGATCAGGTTGTCGATCGCCGAGTCGGCAAGAATATTGCTGGTTGTGAGATTCGGCCCCGGCCCGGTCGTGATGGTGGAAACACGCGTGGCAAAGTCAGGTCCGGTCGCTCGCCATTCCGACATAATGCTCAACAGCGAAGTGTCGTCGTTATCGTAGCTGGTGCTGTCGCCCACGATGATGTCATCGCCGATATCGCCGTTGACGTCGTCGATGCCGCCGCCGCCAATCATCAGGTCGCGCCCCTGATTCCCGAAGATCACGTCACGATCATCGCCGCCGATCAGGATGTCGTCGCCCCATTGGCCCGAGAGGGAATCGAGTCCCGCCTGGCCGCGCAGCAGGTCGTTGCCGTTGCCGCCCGACATGTCGTCGTCGCCGGCTCCGCCATCCAGGACGTCGTCCCCGTCCTCGCCCTGCAGTTCGTCGTTCTCTGTGCCGCCGTTGAGAATATCGTTCCCCGCGCCGGCGACGATGCGATCCTGTCCCGCCTCGCCGTTGAGCGTGTCGGTCCCCTCGCCGCCGAGCAGCGTATCGTTGCCATCGCCGCCGAACATCTGATCGCTGAGGACGCTGCCCTGCAAGTTGTCGTCACCTTGTTCGCCGTACGAAATCGTATTGCGCGCCAGATTGCCGGCGAAGATGATCGTATCATTCTCGTCCTGGCCGTAGGCGATAATGCTGTTGGTGACCGCGTAGGGGCCTCCCATGTCCTGCCGGACGTTGTCGACGCGCAATTGAATCCGCACGGTTCCTGACCCGCCGTCCGAGAAGACCAAACGATCTTCGTTGGCGGTCGTCCGCACATACAGGTCGCCGATGACGACAGGCAAGTCGTCGCCCGATTTGTCGTCGTAGCAAATCGTCTCCATGCCGCTGAAGAAAATGTCTTGCAGCGTATTGGACGGCGCAAGCGACCTCGCGACACATCCAGTGGCGTCGACCACTACGGGGTCGGGAGCCGTGGTCATGTCCAGATTGAAGATATCCGTGTCGCCATCCGCCGGACTGGTTGGATTGCCCGACGCGACCGCGCCTCCGTGGAACGTCAGCTCCGTCACATTGCTCGGTTCGACCTTGCCGCGCGGATTCGTGTTGGGATTCGGGTTCCCCGATCCGGCTGGCGGCGTGGGCGGATTGAATTCGTCACTCCCCGCGTTGCCCACAAACGTCGCGTTCGCCAGGTTCCCGTCCGCGTCATTATCGATGAAGATCGTGAAGGTATCGTCGCCGGTGCCCGCGTTGAGCAAGAGCGATTCGACCGTATCGTATTCGACCTCGTTGGCCGCGTCCGTGCCGCGGTCAACCGAATTACCGTCGACGTCGTAGCTGTTGCTGCTACTGTCGGCCG
>CALBSZ010000102.1 GCA_937967665.1 uncultured Planctomycetaceae bacterium | reverse complement strand
GCCACTCGCTGCACGAGTTTGCCGTCCAGATAGCAGTTCAGCTGGCCGTCGCGCGCCGTGATGGCGACATGGTGGAATTCGCCGTCCAACTGGCAGAGGCGGATCTGGGATTCGGCCGGCACCGACGCGGGCTTGCCGTTATCGACCTGCATAATCAAGGTGGTAGCGCGCTGGGCCAACACGAAGTTGTAGTGTTCAGCGGATTCTGCAAATGCGATCAGCCGTGGCGCGCCGAGTTGAAAAAGGGAGTCCGGTACCAAGGTCGCTTCCACTGTGAATTCGTCCGTCTTCTGGCACTTGGCCAGCAAGTAGTCGGAAATTTCGGCGGCGACAAACGAACCGCCATTGAGGAACAGTTGGCCGTTGTCGCCGTAGGATGCCGGACCCTGCGGCGCGAGCGGATAGTCGGCTCGTCTTCCCCCGGGAGCGACCAGGGCGACGGCCTGCTTCCTGGCCGCCGAATGCAATACCAGGCCGTCTCGCACCACGGGCCATGCGAATTCGACTGCATCCAGACCGGACGCAGTCGCCGCAAACGCCTGGGCGGCGGTGGCCACCACCTGCTCCTGACGTCCCGCATGCGACAAACTCACCTGGCCCGTGAGGATCTCTATACGTGTCGAGTCGGACGTGGCGGCCCAAACAGACTTGCTCGGTGCCAGCGTGCCGACCACCTGCGGTGACGCCAGTAGCAGCGGTGAATCGGGTGCGCGTGAATCGACAAGGACGCTGCCCTCCGTCAAGACCACGCACCGTTGGCTCCACGGATAGCGGCCTTCCATGGTCACCGACGTATTACCGCGCAAATTCAATTGGCTGCCATCTCGAAAACGAAGGGCCACCAGGCCGTCGGCGCCCGTGATGACCGTGTTGCCATGGAAGATCGGTTGCGACTTAACCAACGGCTGTTCGCTGTCTCCGCTGACAAGCGAAGCCGTACCTGCCACCTGGCTGGCCTCGGCCAGCGGACGAAAAAACGGCGTGTAGCGATAGCCAAACGCGAAACTGACGCAGCCCATCAGCAGCAGTGTGATGGACGCCCAGAACCGCCGCCGCCATTTGCGCCTGAGGTTTCTGTCGACCTGATCGCCCAGTTGTTCGCGTGCCAATTCGTTCAGTTCGCTGGCCTGACGATCCAATTCCTGTTCGCCCAGGGCGTGATCGCGAATGCGCTGCTCGACCTGCGCGTCAAAGTGCGCTCGATCCACTGCCAGATGCTGCCCCAGCAGATCATTGACCACCAGTTGCTCTTTCAGCTGTTCCACTAAGTCCGGATTGTCTTTGAGGAGGTCGACGACGGCGGCGAGTTCGTCTTCGGAGACGGCATCGCGTTCGTCAACATACTTCTGCAGTAAATCCTGTTCGTCCGTCATCTTTCGTTCAACTCGTTCAGGGCCGGCAAACCGTCTTTCGACCTATCATCGCCAGCGTTCGCGCGCCAGGGAAGCGGAAATACAGTCTTTCAGGCTGCCGCGGATGCGATGCAGGGCGACGCGAATGGCCTGCGCCGATGAATCCATCAGCTCGGCGATCGCATCCGAAGAGCGGTCTTCCGTGTAACGCAGGGTAACCAGCCGCTTGCTCTTGTCCGGTAGTTTCTCGATACATTTTTCCAGAGCCAGCTGCGCCGGGCCTTCTTCCATATTCCGTGTGGCTTCGCTTTCGGCTTCTATCAGCATCTCGGCCAGCGCTTCCCGGTGCAGCCGGCCGCGTCGAGCGCTCCGCCGAATGTGGTTCAGGCAGACGTTGCGAGCGATTCCCTTCAACCAGCGAATCGGTTCCAAATCGGCGGGCATGCGTTTCTGATTCTTGTAAAACTCGATGTAGACGTCCTGCGCCACATCGTCGACTTCATGAGACGCGATCCCCATTCCCGCAATGTAAGCGCGGATATGGGTCTGCGTTTCACGCAGGATCGTGTTGAAGTCGCCTTTGGTCATCACGACCGCCATTGAGCCGGCCCTCCTCCTTCCATGTCTAATATGGCGAGGGCCGGGAGGAACGTTACCGAGAAAAATGGGCCGCTAGCAGCGGAGGCCGCCGCCGTGCGACTGGACCTCGACCCTCCGTCGTGTTCAAAGAATCTGCCCGGTTTGCCGAGCGGGGCCGCCGCAGCGTGGCGTCCGAGCCGCAAACCGGGGCAAGAAACCGGTGTGAATGCGACTAGATTTCCCAGCCTTTCCGAACCTCTTCGCGGATAAACTGAGCCGCCTTGTCATTGTCCTTGGCCGTCAAGGTTTTCGAATCCCATTGGAACCCGCCGGCGCGATAGGCCACGTTGCCCAGCAAGACGGTTTCGGCCATGGGGCCGGTGTAGTCGAAATTGCATGTCGCTGCCGCCCCTCCCTTACAGGCCTGAATCCACTCGTTATGGAAACCAGGGGACGGCGCAATCGACTCGGCCGGCGGCTTGTAGTCTTTGAACTTGTCTTCGGGGTAAAGTTTCCGGCTGTCGAAACCGCATACCAGGATTCCTTCAGTGCCGATAAACACTGTATTCGCTCCCCTCCCCGACAGATTGTGCTTCTTCAGGATTTCGGGGCTGGAGGTGTGATACCAATGGAGCTTACAGGCAGGGCGACTGCCACTGGCGGGGAAGTCGAATTCGGTGGTCATCGACTTGGGCGTCTTCTCCGGTTCCACCTCGGGACCCGACGCGGCGACTTTGGTGGGGTACTTCAAATCGAGTGCCCAGAAGGGGATGTCCAGGATATGGCAACCCCAGTTGCCCGTTTCCCCGGTTCCAAAGTCCCACCAGAACCGCCAGTTGTAGGGACAGTAGGCGGGACTGTACTTGCGTTCGGGAGCTTGTGACAGCCAGAGGTCCCACTTCAAGTGGCTCGGCACGGGTGGAAAGTCCTTTGGGTCCGCCGGCATGCCGCGGCTGCCGCCGATCCAGGAATGCACTTCGGTCACGTCCCCGATCGCCTTGGCCTGGATGAGTTCCACGATGCGCCGCATGTTGCTCTTCGCATGGCGCTGGTTGCCCAGCTGCGTGGCCAGCTTCTTTTCGTTCGCCTTCTCGGTCATGCGGCGTACCTGCCAGACGTTGTGCGCCATCGGCTTTTCACAATACAGGTGAATCCCCCGCTCCAGGGCCATCATCGATGGATGGAAGTGCGCGTGATCGGGAGTACTGACCGTGACCGCGTCGATCTGCTTCTCCATGGCATCAAACATTTCACGGTGGTCATAGAATTTCTTTGCGTTGGGAAAGCGTTCGTACTGCTTGCCGGCACGCTGGTCATCGACATCGCAGAGCGCGACGATATTCTGACTCCTGACACCGTTGACGTTGGCTCCACCCCGTCCGCCGATGCCGATACAGGCCACGTTCAATTTCTCGTTGGCGGCTTTCGATTCGCGTACTTCCGTTGCCAGCCAGTAGCCGGCGCCAACCACGGCGCCTGTCTTCATTAAATCGCGTCGATTGAGTCCCGTATTCGTTCGGCGAGCCATGCGTCCAATCCCTTTCTAGAGGTGAGATTTGCGTGAAACCCGCATTCTAACGCGCCGGCCTGCCAAATGCCAGAAAGCGGGGTTGATGCCGGGCATTGGCGCACCGTTGACCTGGTGCCCCCAGGGGGGATAAACTCATAGGTTTGCCCAGCAGATTTCGCACCAGGAGTATCACTGTGCCCGGAACGAGTGTCATCGGATTGCAATGGGGAGACGAAGCCAAGGGGAAGCTAGTCGACCTGCTGACGTCCGAGTTTGAAATCGTCGTTCGTTACCAGGGCGGCTCGAACGCTGGCCACACCGTGGTCGTTGGTAAGGAAAAATACAAACTACACCATATTCCCAGCGGCATTCTGAACCCCCACGTCTTGAACGTCGTTTCGTCCGGAGTCGTCCTGAATCCGCCTACGATTCTTGGCGAAATCGACATGCTGCTGGGACGCGGCGTCAAGATCGACGACAACTTGTTGATGAGCGATCGGGCTCACGTCGTCTTTCCCTGGCACATCGCCGAAGACCGCGCGATTAATGAAACCCTTGTCGACGGCGAATCGATTGGCACGACGCTCCGCGGGATCGGGCCCTGCTATCGCGACAAGGTCGGGCGCTCGTTCGCCATCCGCCTGGGAGATCTGTTGCGTCCCGACTTCGCAGAAAAGGTCGAGCGCATCGTGGCGGCGAAACAGACGATCCTGGCCGGGTTGGGGAAGTCCGCCACGGAACAGTTGGATGCCGCGGCCATTACGGCCGAGTTTCGTGGTTACGCGGACCGCTTGCGGCCGTACATTACCGATACCACGCGTTTCCTGCTCGACGCCATCGAGGCGGACAAGCGCATCCTGTTCGAAGGCGCCCAAGGGGCCTTGCTGGACATCGATCACGGCACCTTCCCGTTCGTGACCAGCAGTAACAGTTCCGGAGTCGGAGTGGCTGCGGGCGCCGGTGTGCCGCCACGCTGGATTGGCCGAGTGCTGGGAGTTGCCAAGGCGTATACCACACGAGTAGGCGGCGGGCCGTTTCCGACGGAATTGGATGACGAAACCGGGCAGCGCATCCGAGACCTCGGCAACGAATACGGGACGACTACCGGCCGGCCGCGGCGCTGCGGCTGGTTCGATGCCGTGGCGGTGCGCTATACGGCTCGGTTGAGCGGTGTGGACGGGCTGTCGATCATGATGATGGACGTCGTCAGCCAGCTTCCTGAAATCAAGATCTGCGTGGCCTACGAACTGAACGGCGAACGGATCGAACATTTCCCCAGCCATGTCGACGATTTGCGGCGTGTGAAGCCGATTTACGAGACGATGCCGGGATGGCAGCAGGACATGACGGGTGCTCGCCGGATGGACGATTTCCCGCCAGCCGCTTTGAACTATCTTGACCGCATTCGTGAACTCGTGGGCCGACCCGTGGACATTGTCTCCGTGGGCCCGGACCGCGAGCAAACCATCTTTGTGAACTAATCGTGTCCGAAAACGCGACCCGCAGCCAGAAGTTGGAATTCGGCGTGCCCAGCGATAAGCGACCGCGGCACATCGCCATCATCATGGACGGCAACGGCCGCTGGGCGCAGCGGCGAAACCTGCCTCGGATCGAAGGGCACCGGCGCGGTGTCGCCAGTGTCCGCCGCACGACCGAAGAATGCGCGCGGCTGGACATTGAACAGCTGACCCTCTACTGCCTCTCCAGCGAGAACTGGAAGCGACCGCAGCACGAGCTGGATTTTCTGATGCATCTGCTGGAACAGTACATGATAGAAGAGCGGGCTTTGATCATGGAGCAGAATATCCGCGTGGCGGTGATCGGGCGCCGCGAGAACATACCTTCCAGCGTGCTCAGCGAAATCGACAAGACAATCGAAATGAGTGCCGCCAATACCGGCACTCGCTTGTGCCTGGCTATCAACTACGGCGGGCGCGCGGAAATGGTCGATGCGGTTCAGCAAATTGCCGCCAAGGTCAGCCGCGGCGAACTCGATCCAGCCGAGATCAGCGAGGACACCATCGCCAACCACTTATACACGCAGGGGATGCCCGAACCGGATCTGATGATTCGAACCGCGGGCGAAATGCGGATTAGTAACTTCCTGCTCTGGCAAATCAGCTACGCGGAGCTTTGGGTCACGCAGCGCTGCTGGCCGGAATTCGACCTTACCGACCTGCATCAGGCAATTCACGATTTTGCCAATCGCGATCGACGCTTTGGCGGTCTTAGGGAAGTTTAGCCTATGCTCCGCTGGCGACTGATGTCCGCTGCCATCATTCTGGGCGTGCTACTGGCGTTCCTGCACGTGGACTTCCACTACCCGATTCGTCAGGTAGGGGGCGCGTGGCTGATTCCGTTGGCGCTGCTGATCACCGGACTGGCCTGTTCCGAAGTCCTGGCCATGCTGGCGGCGAAGGACTTGCGTCCGCCGCGCTTCGCCGCGTATGCCGGATCGCTGTTGATCGTTGCCGCCGCGGCCGCGCCGCTGGCCTGGCCCTTAACGGGACAGGAATATCCCGCCGACTGCCCGCTGGGAAGACTGGGCTGGCCCTTGCTGGCCACCGCCGTGGCGATCCTGGTTGTGGCGACCTTCGAAGTCGGTACTTACCAGCCTGCGGGGAATCGCCTGATTCGACTGACGTGCGGCGTCTTCACCGTCTGCTACGCCGGTTTGCTTATGTCGTTTGTAGTGCTGCTGCGTACGTTTCACGATCATCGCTGGGGAATGGCGGCGCTGCTGTCCCTGATCGCCGTTGTCAAAATGTCCGATGTCGGAGCGTATACGGTCGGTCGATTGATCGGCAAGCACAAGTTGGCTCCGGCGCTGAGTCCGGGCAAGACGATCGAAGGCTGTTGCGGTGGCATCGTCTTCGCCACGCTTACGTCCTGGTTTGTCTTCCATGTCGTGATTCCTCGAGGCTTAGTGGGGGAAGCCGTGGACACCGCCTGGTACGGGTGGCTGTCGTTCGGCGTTGCGATTGCGATTACGGGCATGCTGGGCGACCTGGTGGAATCGCTGCTGAAACGCGAAACGGGCTGCAAGGATTCCAGCACCTGGCTGCCGGGCTTGGGAGGTGTTTTGGATATAATGGATTCCATCCTGGTCGCGGCCCCGATCGGCTACGCGTTTTATGCCACGGGGATTGTCGGTCCGTAGCCCCCGAATTCCGGTCGCGCGTTGCCGCGAGGTTTTCCCGCGATTCCGACGCCGGAAACCGTCTCTGGCGACCGCAGCCGCCACGGCCGTGGTCGAAGAATTCGCCGCCATCAGTCGCCATACACGTGTTGTGCCGTAACGGTTGTGTGATGACAAATCGACGTACCTGGCTATTTCGAATCGCCGCCATGCTACTTGGCCTCTCGCCTTTCATTGTGGGCGAGGTCGTGTTGCGCGCGCTGGGTCTGGGACATCACGACGTTGTCAACGATCCCTTCATCCGTTTCAGCGACACGTCTTCTCTGTTCGAATTGAACACGGCAACGGAACGCTGGGAAGTTTCCGAGGCGCATTGGAACCTGTTCGACGACGAATCCTTTTCCGCTCGGAAGCGGCCGAACGAATACCGGATTTTCTGCCTCGGCGGTTCCACCGTGCAGGGTCGACCCTACGGCATCGAAACCTCGTTCACGACGTGGTTGGAGTTGAATCTGAACGCGGCGCATCCGGAAAGGACGTGGGAGGTGGTGAATTGTGGCGGGGCTTCTTACGCCAGCTATCGACTGGTATCGATCCTGGAGGAAACCTTGCAATACGAACCGGACCTGTACGTGCTGTATACCGGACACAACGAATTCCTGGAGGAGCGCACGTACGCGACCATCAAGAACACGCCCGCCCCGCTGAAGCATGCCCACCGCGCGATGACCAACCTGCGCTCGTACAATCTGCTCCGTGGCTGGCTCGCCCCGCCGCCGCCGCCCCCGAACAGGCTGCCGGGGGACCCTGACGCGCTGCTCGACTACCAGAACGGACTGGAAGCTTACCATCGTGATGATGCCTGGCGCGATGCGGTGATCGAACATTTTGAGCTCAACCTGAGAGGCCTGATTGCGCTGGTACGCGCGCACGGCAAACCAATCATCCTGGTCAATCCGGTTTGCGACCTCCGCCGGACTCCACCGTTCAAGTTTGTCTCGACAAGCCGCCGGGCAAACGAACTTTGGGCGTTGGCCAAACAGCAGCCGCCAGCAGAGGCGATTAAGACGTTGCAGCAGGCAGTGTCGCTCGATCCGCGAAACGCCGGGATACTGTTTCATCTGGCGCAATGCCACGTAGCCGTCGGCCAGGTAGACGAGGCCGACAAGTTCTTTCTCCAGGCAAAAGAGGAAGACATCTGTCCGCTGCGAATCCTGGAACCGATGCGGCAGAAGATCAAGCAAGTGGCCGCCGAAACTAACACACCGCTGCTGGACGCCGAGTCGCTGTTTGCCGAAGCGGGTTCGGTCAACCTGCTGGTCGATCACGTCCATCCCTCGTTTCGCGGCCATCAATTGATTGCGGAAGGACTGTTGGAGACGTTGGCCGAAATGAACATCGCTGACGTAAAGCTTGCGGCCGAAGACCGCGCTGCGCTCTACGCTCGGCATTTCGAAATCCTGGACGTTCCCTATTTCGAGCGTGGCAAGCGGCGCCTGGAAGGCTTGCGCCTATGGACGCAAGGAAAAGCCACGAAGGAGCGCCCGTAAGTCGAACGGCGGCCGGCAAAAGCGGCAATTACGAAGAAGTGCTGGATGTCATCACCCTGGCGATCAGCAGTTGTGCGATCTGGCGACAGAAAGCGTAATCCAATGTGTCTGGAGTGTCGGTTGTCTGGTGGTAGTGCGGATTGCGGAATTCTGCGGTGTCGGTCCACATCATGGCGGGGATTCGCGCCTCCCAGAACGGCGTGTGGTCGCTCCGCAGCAGGTGAGGAAACATGCGTTCCATGCCCAGGAAGACTTTCAACGCCAACACAGGAAACTCGGGCAGATAGTCGCGGGCACACTGGACCAACTCGTCCGGTAGTTTCCGAGCACCGTTGTTGGCCACCAGGGCCAGGAAGTCGCCCGCGTCGCGCGGCGACTGGATCGGCAACCCGGCGGGAAGCCTTTGCGAACCTGGCTGAAAACTGCGGTAACCGACCATTTCCAGGATGTGCGCTTCGCGTACATTCATGTGGCCGGGCACGACAAAATGGGTCACAAAGTCACGACTCCCCAATAAACCTTCTTCCTCGCGATTGAACGCCACGAAGCACACTGGCAATTCCGCAGAGAACGGGGAGACCGCTTTCGCGCACGCCAGCATCGCCGCTACGGCACTGCCGTTGTCGTCGGCGCCGGGAGTCCCCGGGACGGAATCGTAGTGAGCCCCGATCAGGATCACGGAGCTGTGCGCATCACTGGGGTACGTCGCGATGTTGTCCTCGGTGCCCTGGCGACGTGTCTGGTAGCCTAGACAATGCGGTTGCTCGTCGATCCAGTCTGCGATATCTGAGCTCCTGTATGGTTCTGCAGTGAGATTACGCGGTACCGCAATCCGCGAGACCGTTTGCCGCAGCCACGATTCGGATACCACTTCCATGACATCGCCGACCCGGGGATCGGTGACACGCGACGCATACGAAAAGGAATTCAAAACTTGCATGAGATGATTCAGATGCCGGTCAGGCGTGGAACCTGGCCAGGAACGTGGCGAGTTGTTTGCCCAAGTTCTCGATGCGAGCTTGCTGCTTGGCGTCGTTCAACCTGCCGTTCTCATCAAAGGCTTCGAACGCGCGGCTTACGGCGACCTGATCGGGCAAGACCGTAACACCGATGTTCCCCAGAATGGATCGCAGGTGTACCAGGCCGCGCAGTCCGCCGAGTGCTCCTGGCGACGCGGCCATCAGCGTGGCAAACTTGCCCTGATACGCGGCCAGCGGCGATTCGTCCGGAGCCGGCCGCGACACCCAGTCGATGGTGTTTTTCAACAACGGGGTGATGGAACTATTGTATTCGGGCGACGAAATCAGCAAGCCCTGGTGGCTCAGAAACAATTGCTTGAGGCGGCCGGCGCTTTCCGGAGCGCCCTGTTCGCTTTCCAGATCTTCATCAAACAACGGCAGCGGATAGTCTTTCAAGTCGATCACCGTCACCTCAGCGCCCGCTTGCCGCGCGCCTTCGGCGGCGATGTGAACGAGCCTGGTGTTGTAGGATTCTTTTCGCGTACTGCCGGCAAAGGCTAGAATTCTGGGTGTCGTCACGTCTGTTGCTCCTTCATGAGAATTCCGTGGCTGCGAAACAGGCAGGCACATTTTTCGAGACGTTACTTCACCTGGACCCAGACCGGAGAGCTCCAGGCCATGTTGCCGTCGGCTTGTTCGATGCGCAGGTAGTAGCGATTTTCGCCCTCGACCGGAGATTCGTCCTCAAAGGACTGTGAGCAGGTTTTCGACGCAGGTTTCCACTGCTGGTAATTCTGTTCGTTGCGGACCAGCGTGACTTGCGAAATCTCCGCAGTGCCGTCGATCTTCCAGGCCAGTGTCGGCTGCCGCGTGACTTCGATTTCCGTGCCGAGCAGGTGGCCATTGCAGGTGAATTCCACGAAGATCTTGTCTGTGGCAGCGATGGTGCGGCGCGCGTTCAGACCCTCGATGATCCCTTCCCGCGTGAATTCCTTCACGTACACTCCGCCGTAGCTGGTATGGGTCGAAATGTGGTCGCTGTTCGCCCAAACTCCCAACTTATGTCCCAGGCCGAGCGCGTTTTGATAGAGGCCGTTGTCTTTGTCGGTGAAACTGCGAATCGGATCGGGCGGGAGCGGATTACCGGCCAGCTTCGCGGCCGCGTTGTAACGTTGGCCTTCGCGCAGTCCCACCGTGGGCTGCGGCGCGTTCCGCCCTTCATAGCTGACCCGCGCGCCCTGATAGATTTCGACTACGTTCTCCACGCGATGGTCGACGCTGTCGAAGATGTTCCAATCGGTTCCCATGCCCGTGGCACCGGTATGGCTGATCGCCGTCACCGGTTGGCCGTAGCGTGTGAGGACGTCCCAGAGTTCTTGCGGGGTCAGTTCCTTGGGCCCTTCGGGATTTACAGGGAAGACTTTTTGCCAGGGCGAGGCCAGGTAATTGGTGCGCTGGATGTACACGATCGGACCACCTCGCTGTGCAAACACGATATTGCGATGCCCGTAGGGCCAGCGTTGTTCGCGTTCGTACGCGTACATCGAAGAGAAGAAGCCGGGAGCATAGAACACGTCGACCAGTTTCTGGTTGAGCCACCATTCGTAAGGATGATAGATCTTGGCGATGTCGGTATGGTCGCTGGTGCCGAGCATATCCAGTTTGCCCATGTCCCAGGCGTAGCGAAACTGTTCGACCACGCAGCCGTCATTCGCCGTGATGCAGTTCGACACATCCGTGTGGCGATGGAAATCTCCCCAGTACAGCTTGTAAGTGGTACCGTCATGCGTCCACGTATGCCGTTCGTCCCGCGGGCGTTCCGGCGTCGTCGGGTTGATGTAAGCCGCAAAGGGCGGGCGGGCTGGGCCTGCCGCCACGGTGACCAGCGGCAGTTCGGCGTCCGTGGCCACCTTCGCCAATTGGACTCCGACCGTCCGGTGCAGTTTCGAATTTCGCCGATCGCTGGGCCAGCAAATCCAGAGGTTGCCGTCGGCGGCCAACGCGCCGCCCGTGCGACGATCTTGGGCGTAAGCGGAAGACGGCAGTGCTTGCGGGGCGGTCCACTGTTTAGACGCCGCGTCGAACCTGGCCAAGGCGACGCGCCAGCAATAGTTCTTGAAGTAGCGGACCGTGATCCACGGTTGCCCGGCTTTGTCGAGCACGACTTGGGGCAGGTTCACGGCGGCCACGGGTGACGACTTGGGTTTCGCGTTATTCTGTTGAGCGGCGACGCGCGCTTTGTCGCGCTGATTGGCCTTGGCTCGAGCCTTGGCGTTGTTGCCGCGAGGTTTCGGCCGATTGACATTCGGCACGGGTCCCGGCAACTGCGGCAGCAGCGGATCGACCGACGGCATTTCCTCCACACGATCACTCGCCAAATCCCAGTACGCCAGCACGCTGTCCTTGCGCCCGTTCAGTCCTTGCTGCCCGCCGTGGGCGCGCATGTCGAGTCCCCACTGCTGATTGCCTCGCTCGCACGTGAGCCAGATGCCGCGACCATCGGGAGTCCCGGCAGCGCTCGTACGGCCCTCGTAACGGTCGGTCTTGATCAGCGTCTTGGTTTCGCCAACGGTGCCGTCCAGGCTGACGTGGTTGGCGTAGATGTTGAACTCGTTCCCGCGCGAACTGTCATAAATCACCCAGGCACCTTCTTTGCCGTCGAACGCGATGCAAGGTTCCCAATCGCCGCCTGGATCGCGCGTGACTTGGATCTCCGGCGACCACTGTTTATCGGCGGGATCGAACGTGCGGCAAAACACGTCGCTCAACGTTCCGCGCATGGCTTGCCACACGACCCACACTCGCCCCGCACTATCGGTGGCGGCGCGGGGAAACACGTTACCTCCATTGTCCGACGAAGCCAAGGTCGCGACGTCGCCGACAGGTTGTCCCTTTAACAAACGCTGTGTCTTCAATTCCATCAAGTTGGCGTCGTTGACTTGCGACCAGACGACCACCAGTTCGTCGCCTTTTGCCACGGCCAACGCGGGCTGATGAATAATGCCCGGCTGCCCGATGGTCAGCACTTGCGTGAGTGCATCGTCACGGCAATTCGCCACACACAAGGTATCCTGCTTCCCGTCCCACTGAACGTACGCGATCCAGGGTGTGCCATGAGAATCGATGGCCAGTGCGGGAAAGTCGGACTGGAATTCGGCAGGACGGAGCGTCAGCGGATGGGGCGTCAAATCAACGGGACCCGCGGCACAGCAACAGGCGGCAAGCAGCGAGAGGGTTTTCAGCATGGCTTTCGTCCTGAAGTAAAGCAGGTTCGTATTTGCACAAGATGCACTATATTATGGTTCTGATCGACTCAAGGAATCAAGCCGGTGGCGTCAAGCAGGTTCGCCTAATCGGCGGACGAAGACGGTCGTGGACGGCACATTCCCTGCGCCGTCGTGCCCCTTTGCCAACGTCAGGACCCTGAACATGTGGAATCGTTTCGCAATCTTGTGGATTGCGATGTTTCTTGGCTTCGCGTCACCGGCTTCCGCGCACAATCCGGATACCAGTTACGCGCGCTTTAAGGTGACTCGCGACGCACTCGAAACGAAGCTTACCTACGACCTGTTCACGCTGGTGCGGATTGCGCCGGGACTGGATGCCAACGCGGACCGGCAGATTACATCAGCCGAATTGGCATCCCAGGTGCCGGTGATCATCGATTATCTGCGGCAGCGGATTCCGTTTGAAATCGACGGCCAGCCTGCCAGCTTCGGCGATGCGCTGCCTGTCAAGTTCCCGCCCGACGTCGGGGATGCGATTGGGGAGCAAGACTATCACGCCGCCACATCGCTGGTCGACTTTTCCTTTCGCCATCCCCTCTCGCAGGCGCCGGCCGATTTCTGGGTGCGGTTCGAGTTCTTCGTAGACCTCGGCGAACAGCATACCGTGCTGGGAGTGATCGAGCACGAAGGGGAAGACCATGAAGTGCTGTTCCGTTATTTCGAACCCGATTACCTCTACGACACCGGCTACGCGGCGAATCCGCCTCCCGAAACGGCGGCAGAACCAGAACCAGCGCCGCTCCCAGAACCAGCGCCGCTCCCAGAGTCAGCGCCGCTCCCAGAGTCAACGCCGGCCCCTGAACCAGCGCCCGAACCGCCGGCGGAGATCGACGCGGACAAGCCCGTTCGGCGTTCGAATTTGAACGAGTCGCCATGGCGCCAAGTTGCGGGCTTCTTTCGACTCGGCGTGGAACACATTTTTTTGGGCTACGATCACATTCTGTTTTTGATGTCGCTGATTGTGGTGTGCAAGTTTCGCGAACTCATCAAGATCGTCACGGCGTTCACGGTGGCTCACACCATTACGCTCATCCTGGCGACGCTGGAGTATGTTCAGCTGCCGGGGCGTCTGGTCGAAACGGCAATTGCCGCGACGATCGTTTACGTGGCCGTCGAGAACTTCTGGATCCGCGCGGAAGCTCGGCGGTGGCCGCTGACGTTTGTGTTCGGGTTGATCCACGGTTTCGGATTCGCGGGTGTCTTGCGGGAGCTCGGCTTGCCCACGCGCGGCCTCGTTCGTTCCTTACTGTCGTTTAACCTCGGCGTGGAAGCTGGGCAACTGGCAATTGTATTGATCCTGTTTCCCTTGGCCGCCGCGTTGGCTCGCTGGCGCTACGGTAAGTACGCCAAGGGGGCCATTTCCGGTGTCGTCGCCGCCTGTGGGCTCGGCTGGTTCCTCGATCGATCGTTGGGACTCGGTTTCATGCCGTTTTAGCCGAACGGTTCCCGACCGGGACGCAGGCAAATCGACGGCACGCGATTTGCCTCGTTTGAAGTGCGTCCTGCGTGATCTTCGTAAGATCCGGGTCTGGGAGATTTAGGTAGCTGAGATTGTTCTGTGTCAGCAAGTGGAAGGAGTCGGGAACGAGTAGAATATGTGCGAATTGTGCCGTAGTGTGCGGCCGTGCACATGCGCTTTAAGCAGGGAAGTCTCGCGGTTGAACGCAATTTGCAGCGAGTTCTTCTGGTTTCGAAAACCGCTGTGGGGATGGAAAAACATGGATCCAAGCCAACTTCGATTCATTCTTGAAGAGTTGCGGTTCTCCGCCATGTTGCCCGCCGAGGTGCTGGATCAGCTTGCCGCAGCCTCGACGATCAAGCAGATTCCCGCGGGAACGGTCATCTTTCGGGAGGGGGGCACGAACGACAATTTGTATCTGATTCGGGACGGTCGTCTCGCCTTGGAGATGAGTGTTCCGGGGCGCGGCGCGGTTCGAATCCTGACGTTGGGCGCGGGCGAAATGGTTGGTTGGTCGGCGTTGCTTGATGAAGGAAAGATGACGGCCAGTGCCATTGCGGTAGAGGATTCGGAAGTGGTCGTTGCGGAAGCGGAGAAGCTGCGGCAGTTGTGTCGGGCGAATCGCGATTTTGGTTATCACTTGATGGAGCAAATGGCGGCGGCCTTGTCGAAACGCCTCGTCGCGACGCGTCTGCAATTGCTCGACCTCTTCGCCGCGTCGCCAACACCTGTCCCGGACCGTACCTCGGAAAGTGAAGCATGACCACGTCGACCGCAGTCAAGTCCAAAGAGCGGTTCCTGAGTAAGGAAGCCTTTGCACAATTGTTCACGGTGCTTCGCGATCATGGTTACACGGTGATCGGCCCGACCATCGATCAGGAAGCGATTGTCTACGACCGCATCCATTCGGTCGACGATTTGCCGCTGGGCTGGACGGACGAACAGGCGCCCGGCAGTTATCGACTCAAGCCTCGCGACGACGAAGCCTTGTTTGGCTACGTGGTCGGGCCGCATTCGTGGAAGCGTTTTCTGTTCCCTCCCGAGGCGACGATTGCCGAAGCGAACAAGACAGACGCCGGCTGGCAGTTTGAAGGGACCACCGATGACCCGCCTAAATTTGCGTTTCTAGGAGTTCGCGCGTGCGAGTTGGCGGCGATGCGCGTGCAGGATCGTGTCTTCCTGTCGGGGGCTTATGTCGATCCGATTTACCAGCGGCGCCGCAGCCGATCGCTGGTGATCGCCGTCAACTGCACCCAAGCCGCCTCGACCTGCTTCTGTACTTCGATGAGAACCGGGCCGCAGTGCACGAGCGGCTACGACCTGGTCCTCACCGAACTGGCCTCCGGCTTTGTCATCGATGCCGCAACGGCGGAAGGCGCCGACATTCTTGATTCGCTCGAAACCACTGTGGCCCTGATTGAAACACAGCAAGAAGCGCGCGCCGCGCGGCAGCAGGCCGTTCAGCAGATCGAGCGGCGGATGGACACCACGGACATTCGCGACCTGCTTTTGTCGAATCTTGAGCATCCGCGTTGGAGTCATGTGGCGGAACGCTGCCTATCCTGCACGAATTGCACGATGGTTTGTCCCACCTGTTTTTGCAGTTCGGTCAAGGAGGTCAGCGACTTATCCGGCGAACATGTGGAGCGGCAGCGGCACTGGGATTCGTGCTTCAACTTCGACTTCAGTTACATGAACGGCGGCAACGTGCGTGACAACACGCGGTCGCGGTATCGCCAGTGGTTGACGCACAAGTTGTCGTCGTGGATCGATCAGTTCGGCACCTCTGGCTGTGTCGGTTGTGGCCGTTGCATCACGTGGTGTCCTGTCGGCATTGACCTGACCGAAGAGGTTGCCGCGATTCGAGGAGACGTACCGTGAGTAGTTCCTATGTGGCACCGCTGCCCGACCCGCGACTCGCCACCGATCCCTGGCGCGCGTCCACAGTTGCCATCCGCGCGGTGAGGCCTGAAGTCGAGGGCGTGTCGACCTACGACCTGGCGTTCCAGGACGAAGCCGTTCGCGCGTCCTATCGATTCGCTCCGGGGCAGTTCAACATGCTGTACTTGCCGGGTGCGGGGGAGATTGCGATTTCGATCAGCGATGATCCGCGGAACACGGCCACCTGTGCCCATACGATTCGTGTGGCGGGGAACGTGACGCGCACGCTGGCGGGTATGAAAGTGGGTGATACCTTGGGACTTCGCGGGCCGTTCGGGACCAGTTGGCCGTTGGCCGAATGTATTGGCCGGGACGTCGTGCTGGTCACGGGCGGCATCGGCCTGGCGCCCATTCGTCCGGCTATTTGTGCGTTACTGCACCAGCGGCGGCAGTTCGGCCGCTTGAATTTGCTCTACGGCGCTCGCTCCCCCGATACGCTGCTCTATGCGCGTGAATACGATGACTGGTCGGAGCGCGGTTTGATCGTCCACACGACCGTCGACCGTTCGGCGTTGGGGTGGATGGGTAATGTCGGCGTCGTCACGTTGTTGCTGGAACGGTTGCGGTCATTTGATCCGCGCAACACGGTGCTGTTCTGCTGCGGTCCCGAAGTCATGATGCGCTTCACGGTATTGACGGCATTGAATCGAGGCATGTCGCCGGAGCAGATCTGGATTTCAATGGAACGCAACATGCAATGTGCGGTAGGACTGTGCGGTCATTGCCAACTGGGCCCCGACTTCATCTGCAAGGACGGTCCGGTTTTCCGCTATGATCGCATCGCTCCGTTTTTGGATGTCGAGGGACTCTGATGCACAGCAAACCGAAATTAGGGGTGTTCAAGTTCGCCTCGTGCGACGGCTGTCAGTTGTCGCTGCTGGACGCCGAAGACCATTTGCTGGCCGTGGCGGGCGCCGTGGAAATTGCCTACTTCCTGGAAGCGACCAGCCGGATTGAGCCGGGGCCCTACGACATCGCACTGGTCGAAGGTTCGATCACCACGGCCCACGACGCCGAACGCATTCATCAGATCCGCCGGGACGCCCGGTTCCTGATTACCATCGGGGCCTGCGCCACCGCGGGCGGGATCCAAGCGCTCCGCAACTGGGCTGATTGTCCCGAATTCGTGCGTTCCGTCTACGCCACGCCCGCGTACATTTCGACTCTGGACACGTCCACGGCCATTGCCGATCACGTCAAGGTCGACTTCGAATTGCGAGGTTGTCCGATCAATCAGTATCAACTGATTGAAATCATTCAATCGCTGCTCGCCGGTCGCCGGCCGCGCACGCCCGTACACAGCGTCTGCCTGGATTGCAAACGCCGCGGCACGGTCTGCGTTATGGTCACGCAAGGCGCTGCCTGCCTGGGGCCCGTTACGCAGTCGGGATGCGGCGCGCTGTGCCCAACCTACAATCGCGGCTGTTACGGTTGCTACGGTCCGGCCGCGCAACCGAATCTAGTCAGCCTCACGAACCAGTTCTCCGCAGCCGGGGTGCCGCGCGACGACGTTGTCCGCGGCCTGCGCAGCTTTAACGGATACGCGCCTGAGTTTCGCGTGGAAAGTGACCGTCTGGAAAACTCGCGGGAGCCGCACGCATGACGGAACGAACCATTAAAGTCACCGCCTTGACGCGCGTGGAAGGGGAAGGCGGTCTGTATATCAAGCTGCGCGAGAACGCGGTGGAAGACGTACGCCTGGAGATTTACGAGCCGCCGCGGCTGTTCGAGGCGTTGTTGTGCGGCCGCCAGTTGGAAGACGTGCCCGATATCACGGCGCGCATTTGCGGCATCTGTCCGGTGGCCTACCAGATGAGCAGTGTCCACGCGCTCGAAGCCGCCTTGGGGATCACGATCTCGCCCGAAATTCGTCGCCTCCGCCGCCTCCTGTACTGCGGTGAATGGATTGAAAGTCACGCCCTGCACGTCTATCTGCTGAACGCTCCCGATTTCCTTGGTTTTGAAAGCGGCCTGGAAATGGCCGAGTCGTTTCCGGAAGCCGTGAAACGGGGGTTGCGGATGAAGAAACACGGCAATCAGCTCTTGGAGGTGCTGGGCGGCCGGGCAATCCATCCGATCAACGTCGCCGTCGGCGGCTTCTACCGTGCTCCGCGCCGCGATGACCTGCAGCGTTTGATTCCGGATTTTGAATGGTGCCTGCAAGCCGCCGTAGAAACAACTCGCTGGGTCGCCGGATTCCAGTTTCCCGATTTCAGCTGCGACTACCAGCTGGTTTCGCTTGCGCACGATGACGAGTATCCGATGAATGAAGGGCGCGTGGTCACGTCCGCCGGCGAATCGATCGCGGTCGATGATTACGAAGAGGAATTCGAGGAACGGCATGTGGAGCATTCGACCGCGTTGCACTCGTTGCGTAAGAAGACCGGCGACACTTACCTGGTCGGACCCCTGGCACGCGTGGGCCTGAACCTCGATCAGCTCTCCCCCACCGCGCGTCGGCTGGCGGATGAAGTGGGCATTGCCTGGCCGACAGGCAATCCGTTCCACGGTATTGTCGCGCGCGGTATCGAGCTGATCCATGCTTTCGAAGAAGCGCTGTCGATCCTGCGCGACTACCAGCCGGCGCGGCCTCCTCGCCTCGATTACTCGTATGTTTTGGGAGCAGGCTGCGCCGCCACCGAAGCACCGCGCGGGCTGCTGTATCATCGCTACGCCATCGATGCGGATGGCAGGGTCCTGGAGGCGAAGATCGTACCCCCCACATCGCAGAACCAACCGCAGATCGAAGCTGATCTGCGCGAGTGGATACCGCAGGCATTGAGTGACGACGAGGCACGCACGTCACGTCAGTGCGAGAACCTGGTGCGGTGCTACGACCCTTGCATCAGCTGTTCCACGCACTTCCTGAAAGTGAAGATTGACCGGTCATGAGTAGTTCACGCACCCTGATTGTTGGCATCGGCAGTCCACACGGCGATGATCAGGCGGGGTGGCTGGTGGCACTAGGTCTGGCAAGTGAAATCCGGCCACGCGATATTGACGTACGGCAAGCCAGTTCGCCCGTGCAACTGCTTGATTGGTTGAGTGGTATTGAGCAGCTTGTGATTTGTGATGCCTGCCGCGGCCTGGGCGGCGTGGGGAACGTCCGACGCTGGGATTGGCCGGCACGCGAACTGGCGGACGCGGAGTGGTCCGGCACCCATGACTTTTCCGTACCCGCGGTGCTGGATCTGGCAGAATCGCTCGGGCAACGACCGCGACACGTCGTTATCTGGACCGTGGAAGGCAATCCCCGCGGCGCCCTGGCGCCGCTGTCGCCCGAGGTGGCAGACGCCATCCCCAATATGGTTCAATGGATCATTTCCGATTTGCGCGCAACCACACCATGCACGAACAGTCACTCGTAAGAACATTACTGAAACAGGTCGACGCGATTCGCCGCGAGCACGGCGCGGACCAGATTCGTGAGGTGCGCGTGGAGGTGGGGCCGTTGTCTGGCGTTGAACCGCTGTTGCTCGAGTCGGCTTTCGACCAGCTTGCCGCGGGTACCTTTGCCGACGGCGCGACACTGGCGATTGACGAAGTGACGCTGCAGGCGGAATGCCGATCGTGCCGCCAGCAGTTTGAAGTAGACGCTTTTGACTTTCGTTGCCCCGATTGCGGAGGTCACGTGCGGATTCTCCGCGGGGACGAGTTGATGTTGGTCAGCGTGTCGGTTGCTTGTCACGAACACGCGAAGATATCGAGCTGAAGGAAACCCTGCCGATGACAGACTGCACGAAAACAATCAACGTCCGACGCGATGTCGCTCTGGAGGCGAAAGCCGATGCCGAGGCGGAACGCCGGCGACTGGCGCGGCGCGGCACGCTGGTCGTAAACCTGCTTTCGTCCCCCGGCGCGGGAAAAACAACCTTGTTGGAAGCGACCGCGCGCCGACTGACCCCTCGCCACAGCATGGCCGCGCTGGTCGGCGATCTGGAAACGGACCGGGATGCTCAGCGGCTCAGTCCGCTGGTTCCGGCCGCCCAGCTCACGACCGGCGGAGCCTGCCATCTGGAACTGCCGCTCGTCCGCCGCGGCCTGGAAGCACTTGGCGACCCTCAGGTCGACTTTTTGTTCATCGAAAACGTGGGGAATCTGGTTTGTCCGGCTTCCCATGATCTGGCCGAGCATCTTCGAGTGGTGCTGGTGAGCACGACGGAAGGGGACGACAAGCCTGGAAAATACCCGAAGATGTTTCGTACGAGCCAGGCAATGCTGATTACCAAACTGGACCTGTTGCCACACGTGCCTTTCTGTGTGGAGGCCGTCCAGGCGGACGCCCGCCGTATTCAACCCGAATTGGATATCCTGGAAGTCTGTGCGATTCAGGACACGGGGATTTCCGCCTGGTGTGATTACTTGTGCCAGTTGCGGTCGGAACGCCTGGCCGCATACCAGGAACTCGCATGACCTCAAACTCTGCCACGAAATCACGCATCGCCGCGCGGATGACGCTGAACGGTCATGTGCAGGGAATCGGTCTGCGCCCGGCGGTCGTTCGCTGGGCACAGCAGTTGTCGTTGGCTGGATACGTGGGCAACACGCGCGGCGGTGTCGAGATTCATGTCGAAGGGGCGGAGCCGAAGGTGGCGCGATTCGAACGGGAATTGCCCGTCCGGCTACCGGCGTTTGCCCGGATCACGTCCCTCGACAAGGTGCGCGTGCCGCCCGTCGGTTTCGACACTTTCGTCGTCCAGAACGCCAGTCACCAGCCCGGTGATTGCCCAGACGCGTCGCCATCGGTGGCGGCGCTATCGGTTCGCGTACCGGCGGACATCGTGGTTTGCGAAGCATGCCGACGAGAGACCGCAGACCGCGCGGACCGCAGGTACCAGTACGCCTTTGTCAGTTGCACCAACTGCGGGCCGAGGTATTCGATCATCGAACGCATGCCCTACGAACGGGCGCAGACAAGCATGAATGGGTTTCCCTTATGTGCCACCTGTCGCCGCGAGGACGAGTCTCCCGGGGATCGCCGCTTTCATGCCCAGACGAACGCGTGTCCGGAATGCGGGCCGCGGATCTGGCTGGTCGATGGCAGTGGGCGTTTCGGCCCGCGCGATGCGTCGGCCGTCGACGCTGCCGCCGACGCGATCCGTGACGGTGAGATCGTTGCCCTACGCGGCTTGGGTGGTTACCAACTGCTGGTCGATGCGACGTCGCCGTCGGCCGTCGAGCGATTGCGGGCGCGAAAACGTCGGCACGGCAAGCCGCTCGCCGTGATGGTCGCTTCGCTCGCCGAAGCCAGTCGCCTTGCCACAGTGGACGAAACAGAGCGTCCATTGCTTGAGGAGCCGGGCGGCCCGATCGTGGTCGTCCGGGTCAGGAGCGGGAACAACGTGGCGGCCGCTGTCTCTGAAGGACTCGACACGATCGGCCTGATGTTGCCGACAACGCCACTGCATGCCATGCTGCTGCACGCGGTCGAGCGACCGGTGGTATGCACCAGCGGTAACGTCGAGTCGGAACCGCTGGCGTACGAAAGCGAAGCCGCCTTTGAGAAACTCAGCGGCATTGCCGATGTGTGGCTGGAACACAATCGGCCGATTCTGCGACCGATCGACGATAGCGTCATGCGGGTCATAGCGGGACGGCCGGTGTCCCTCCGTCTGGCACGCGGCTACGCGCCGCTGGAACTTGAATTGCATGCCGACGAGCCGATCGTCGCTGTCGGTGGACACCAGAAGAGTTCCGTTGCGCTGTTCAATGGGGAACAGGCCATTCTGGGACCGCATTGCGGCGACCTGGACACGATCACGGCCCGCCAACGTTACCTGGAACAGTTCGAAGCACTGTCGGAACTTTATGATACGGCTGCACCGCTGGTCGCCTGCGATCTTCATCCGGAATATTTTACCACGCAGTGGGCTCAATCGCAGATAGTGCAGGCGGCGCAAGTGCAACATCACCATGCACACATCGTGGCGGGTATGTGCGAACACGGTTGGTTGAATCGCCAGGTGCTCGGTGTCGCCTTCGACGGTACAGGCTATGGCAGCGACGGGACGATCTGGGGTGGCGAATTCCTGCTGGCGACGGACGCCCATTGCGAACGCGTGGGGCACTTGCGACCATTTCCGCTCGCCGGCGGCGACCAGGCCGTACGGCAACCGTGGCGCGTCGCCACGGCGTTGGTTCGCGAGGCGGAGCGGGAAGAGTCCGCGGTGGGGCTGGGTTTTTCGACGGCAGACGTCAACTCCCTGTTGGCCATTTTGCGAAGACCGGCGTTGTCGCCGCGAACGACCAGTGCCGGCCGCTTGTTCGACGGTGCCGCAGCGCTGATCCTGGGCATCGAACAAGTGCAATTCGAAGGCCAGGCCGCGATGCTGCTGGAAGCCGTGGTCGATCCGCTGGCAGTCGGGCAATATGACCTGCCCCTGCAAGGCAGTGGCCCGCGGCAGCTGGATTGGCGTCCGCTTGTCCGTCAGATTTTGCGGGATCGCGGCAACGGCATTTCGCCCTCGACCATGGCGACTCGATTCCATCGCGCCGTGGCCAGTGCCGTGGTTGCCATGTGCCGTTGTTTTCCAAATCTGCCGGTGGTGCTGGGTGGGGGAGTGTTTCAAAATCGAGTGCTGGTGGAATTGGTAGCCGAGAATCTATTGCCGGCCGGTCAGCCCCTGGGGCTGCCGGGGCGGATTCCACCGAACGACGGCGGGCTGGCGGCCGGACAGCTGGCCGTCGCCGCAGCCAAGAGTCGCCAACGGAGTGTCTCCGCATGTGTTTAGGAATCCCTGGAAAAGTCGTCCGCTGGATCGATCGCGAGGAAACGTTCGCGCGTGCCGAAGTGGAATTCGACGGGATCCGTCGAGTTTGCCATATGGCGTGTGTGACCGAAGCGGACGAGGGGGATTACGTGATTGTGCATGCGGGGATCGCGATCAGCCGCATCGACCCCATCGAAGCGCAGCGCGTGTTCGACGAACTCGCCGCGCTGGGCGACGACGATGGCTGGAGAGGACCGCGGACATGAAGTACCTGGATGAATATCGCGATTCCACCGCCGCGCGTACATTGCTGGACGAAATTCGTCGTGTCGCAACGCGGCCGTGGACGCTGATGGAAGTGTGTGGCGGACAGACGCATGGGCTGCTGCGCCACGGCATTGTCTCCGAACTGGAAGGTACAGTCGAATTGATTCACGGCCCCGGATGTCCGGTTTGCGTTACGCCGCTGGAAGCGATTGACCTGGCGCAGCAATTGTCGCGGCGCGGCGACGTGACGCTCACCAGTTTTGGAGACATGCTACGCGTGCCTGGCAGCCGCCAATCGTTACTGGAAGTGCAGGCGGCGGGCGGACGTGTGCGCAGCGTTTATTCGCCCCTGGATGCTGTCGAGCTGGCGCGGCGAAATCCGCTTGAACAGATCGTATTCTTTGCCGGTGGATTCGAAACTACCGCGCCGGCCACGGCCCTCGCCGTCCAGCAGGCGGCGCGCGACGGACTGGAGAATTTCAGCCTGCTGGTGGCGCATGTCCGCGTGCAACCGGCCATGGAAGCACTCGCCGCCGCCTCCGACAATCGCGTGCAGGGATTTCTGGCGGCCGGGCACGTTTGTACCGTCATGGGGTGCGAGTCCTACGGGGCGTTCGTGGACCGCTTTCGGTTGCCGGTGGTAGTGACTGGGTTCGAACCGCTGGATCTGCTGGAAGGCATCCTGGCCTGCGTCCGCCAGCTGGAGGCAGGCCAGGCGCGTGTCGAGAATCAATACGCGCGCAGCGTGCGCGCGGCGGGAAACCGGACGGCGCAAGACTTGCTGCGCGAAGTGTACGAAATCTGCGATTGCCGGTGGCGGGGATTCGGTGTGATTCCTTCCGGAGGACTCCGGCTGCGAGACCGTTGGCAGGCGTTCGACGCGCGGCGGCGCTTTCGCGACGTGCCCGCGTTGCCGGTTGTCGAAGCCGATCAATGCCGCAGCGCCGACGTGCTGGCCGGTCGCATCAAGCCGCCCGAATGCCCCGCGTTCGGAGCAGGCTGTTCGCCCGAGTCGCCGCTGGGCGCGCCGATGGTGTCGTCCGAAGGTGCTTGTGCGGCCTACCATCGCTATCGAATCTTGCAGAACGGGTAAAACGGATGGCCGACGATAGCATTCAACCAGGCTGGCAGCGCTACTGCCCCGTGCCCATCCCCAACGACGGAGATCGCATTCTGCTGGCGCACGGCGAGGGCGGGCGGTTGATGCGAAAGCTGATTCGCGATCGTATCGTTGCAGTCCTGGGTGGCGACCGCTTGCACGCCATGAACGACGCCGCGACGCTACCGCGGGTCGACGGGGAACTGGCGATGACGACGGACAGTTTTGTCGTGTCGCCGCTGTTCTTTCCTGGAGGTGATATTGGATCACTTGCCGTGTACGGCACGGTGAACGATCTGGCTGTCAGCGGCGCGCAGCCCCTGTACCTGACGTTGTCGCTTATTCTGGAAGAAGGTCTGCCGCTGGCCGTGCTGGATCGTGTACTTCAAAGCGTCGCCCAGGCGGCGCGGGAAACGAAGGTCGACATTGTCGCCGGGGACACCAAAGTCGTGCCCCGGGGTGCGGCCGACGGGTTGTTCGTCACGACGACAGGCGTTGGCCAGCTTGTCCCACCGGTGCCTCCTGGACCGGATGCGTTGTGCGAGGGGGACGAGATCCTCGTGACTGGTCCCATCGGCTGCCACGGCATTGCCGTACTGTGCGCTCGCGAAGAACTGCACTTCGAACCGCCGCCGCAAAGCGATTCCGCGCCCCTGACGCAGGTCGTCGCGGAATTGCGAACACACCTGGGCACCGGGCTGCGCGCCCTGCGCGATGCCACTCGCGGCGGCGTGTCGGCCGTGCTTCACGAATGGGCCGAGGCCAGCCGCCTTACCATGGCCATCCATGAAGAAACGTTGCCGATCACCAGCGCCGTTCGCGGCGCGTGCGAGTTGTTGGGTCTGGATCCCGTTCACGTCGCCAACGAAGGAACGATGGTGCTGGCCGTCGCGCCGGGAATCGCAGACCACGCGCTGTCGGTCCTGCACTCACTGCCCGGCCACCGTCAGGCCTGCCGGATTGGCAGCGTACGTGCGCGGCGAATCGCCCCCGTGACGATCCGCCGCCTGCTCGGTTCGGAACAGGCGCTCGACGAACCGCTCGGCGCGCCCCTCCCCCGCATCTGCTGACGCGAGCAACCTTAAAGCGCTGTTCCTAGTGCGAGTCGCACGGACGTGTAGCGTCTCCGGCGCTGTAAATCACCGTGTCAATTGACGAAAAAACCGCTACACTTACGCGAAACGTGCTGTAAACAATCGAGGCCTGCGACTCTTGAGATTGAAATTCGAAGCACGAATATCGAAAACCGAAACAAATTCAAATGTCACAATATGAAAATCCAAAACACCAACGGCGGTTGCCTTTCGCGTTTCCGTCGAATTCAGGTGAAAGTGTTTTTGAATCTCGGGTTTTGAATTTGTTTCGCATTTCGGATTTCGAGTTTTCTGCGATTCTCGGATTCAAACTTCGCCTGGTTACGGTCCGTGGGATTAAGAAACGCGTCGGAGCGGAAAGATCTCGACGTCAACGCCGGACGCGTAATGGCTGAACGAAGGTTCTTGGACGAGTGGCCGGAACTGGCGGTTTGCCAGCATGTTCTCGCGCAGCGAATGGATTTCCACCGCTTGCGCGGGATACGGTGAATGGTGCACCTGCCCCATGAACAGGTGACGTCCGCGTCGAACGAACAGCAGATAGCGTTCCAGCAGAAAGTGTTCCGCCGAGTCGACTCGCGAAGCTCCCAGCATGGTTGTTGGCTGGTAGCGCACCTGTAATTCTACATTCGATCGTCGTCTCCGCAGTTGATAGTGGTACGCCTCGTCACGCTGCTCCAGGTCGAGCCGCGCATGATGATACGGCAAGCCCCATCCCCACCGGGCGGCTTGGACGGCGAGCCACGAGTTGGCATCGAGCGAAAAGAAGTAGACGCCGGGTTTCCCGCGGTAGATGACGTAGGTGCGCAGGTTCGTTTCCAGGAAGTTGAGAGATAGCGACTTGGGCAGCCAGCCCGGTCGTACATCTTGCATGACGAACGGCACAATGCCCACGTACGCCTTGCCGTCCAGCAAGTCAAGCTCCAGGTCCGCTGGCACTTGCTCCCGCAGCGTCGCGATGTCGACCGGCCAATGTATGAACAGCAGCGAACGCCAGCCTTGCCAGCCGGCGATGGGAAGATCGGGACGTTGCGGTGGAGCGATGCGGTCAATCATGTACTATGCAAAACCGCAATTCGCCTTGCCGCGTAACCGACTCAGTGCGGATCATCCTGCCGCACGACAGTCTTGCCCCGCTGGCGTGAATGCGGTGTGACGGTTGCCGGTTCGCCGTCCGGTTCGTCCAGGGGGCCGGCGTTTTCGGCATCCACGGAAGCAGTGTTTGTTTCTGCTGGTGGGTTGGAAGCTTCCGGTTTGATGACCTTAGGGCAAAAGTATTTACCCAGTGGGCTGGCCAGAAGGGCGGGAAGCATGAACAGGTCGCCCACCAGGGCGGCGGCCAGCAGGCTCAGCATGAGCACGCCGAATTGCTGCGTCGGTGTAAAAGTGCTGAACGCGAACACGGCCAGCCCCAGACCGCCGATCAGGGTCGTCTGCGTCATTGCGGTGGCGACTTTGTCGTAGGCCAGCATGATCGCTTCGCTGCGCGTCATTCCCACGGCGATGCCGCGCCGGAACCAATTGAGAAAATGAATCGTATCGTCGACCGCCACGCCCATGGCCACGCTGGCGGTCATCATCGAACCGATGTCGACGGCCACGCCCAAATGCCCCATGCCGCCGAAGATCAATATCACCGGGAAGACATTCGGCGCCATGGAAATGAGTCCGGCCCGCGCGTTGATCACATTCAACGGGCTGATCTGTCCGTTACGCAGCAGGAACATCATTACGATGGCGATCATCACAAACGCCCAGCCGATACTGTTGATCAGGCTGTCGAGCAACGTGCGCTGTGCTTTGTACACCACGGGAACTACGCCGGTGTAGACGACTTGAATGTCTTCATTCCGGCTGTTCGCCGTTTCGTACAAACCAACTTCCGGTTGAAAACGATGCCAGCGCGCGTCGACAAACTGGTTGGCGTTCGCCTGCAGCATTTCCAGGTCGTAGTCCGCATGATCGTTCACCAGGACGATGCAATCGAAAGCCCGCGCCGCGGCCTGCCATTTGTCGGCCGTCAACTTTACTGTTTCCGGATCGTGCCACTGCGCTGCGATGCCCGCGTTCTTCATGGAGTGCCGGACGGTCTGGGAAAAAATCCAGGTCTGATCGAAGCCGGACACATGATTGACATGTCGCTGTGCCTGATGCGTATCGGCCTCCGCGACTTGTGATTCGGCAGGCTGCGATTCCGCAGGCTTCGGCTTGGTCGGATCGACGCCCAGGAACAGGACTCGCCCCTTGGCATAACCTTGCCCGTCGTTTTGCTTGTCGACGGCACGGAGGATTTTCGTGCGGTAGTGGTAACCGGAAACGACCGGTTCGACGGCGCGCTTTAGTTCGGAAACGAATTCACCATAGTCAACGTCGTTCAGCGCCCCCAATCGCAGACTAATCCGCCATAGCTCGCTGCCCAGATGTTTGTCGCTGCGATCAATCCGCAAATAGTCCGAGGCCTGCATGGCCTTGTAATTCTCTTCCATCTTCCGATTGAAAACGGCGCGGAACGGGTCCAGCACGCTGTACGCTCCCGGCGGAGGCAAATCGGGAGCAAAAGTGGGAGACGACGTCGCGCGGCCGACAATGTCCTGGCCTTCGGGACCGAATTCGTCTTCCACCGCATCATGCACTTGTGCAACCAACTCGAGGCGTTCCAGCAGCGTCAGTTGGAACTTCTGGTCTGGGAGGTTGGCCGGTTGGCTGTCGTTCTCTTCCCATTTCTCGCGTTCCAGGGCTGTTGGCTCGATGGCATCGGGATCAACACGAACGACCAGTTCCATGGGAACCAGTTTCCCCAAGTTGGCTTCCAACCAGTTGTAGTCGCGGATGATTTTCGCCTCGCTGTCAAACAGCTTCAGAAGCTGCACGGACGTATTGATTTTTGGGAGTCCAAACCCGAACGCCACGATCCCCAGCAGGCAACACGACGCCACGATCGCATAGCGCCGGACGACGTAGCCGCCCACACGCTGCCAGAAATCACCGACCGCTTTCTGCAATCCCCTACTCGGCTGATCTTGCTCTCGCTTATGATATCCCGGATTCCAGGTCTGTAGCGCCGACGGAAGATAAGTGAACAACAGGCTCAGTGTCGCGAAGACGCCCAGCGCTGAGAAGAAGCCGAACTTCTTGATCGGCAGGATGTTACTGGTGCATAGCGACAGCAGTCCCAGCGAGGTGGTGAAGGCGGCCAGTGTGCAAGGCCACGCGCCGTGACGCAAAGCAGCCTCGGGCGCGCCGCGGAGCCCGCTGTCGTGCACTGCATCCCGGTAATAGTTCACAATGTGGACGGCGCCAGAGAGTCCCAAGACGTAGACGAGCGAGGGCATCGACATCAGTACGGCATCCACAGCCGCTCCCAGCCACCAGACGATAGCCAGGCTGGAGGTGGCCGCGACGCCGCCCACGAAGAACACCATGCTCGTAATCTTCACGCTGCGGAAACAGAGGTAGGCCAGCAGCAGACCCAGACCGCACGACCAGCCGATCAGTCGGCCCAGCGTGATCTGACCCTCTTCATCGATGGCGACGTTGTCCACGGGAGGGCCGCCTAACTTGAAATCATCGACGGCGATACCGCATTCGTTGATTGCCAGATCCACGAGTCGTCCGGTGGGGCGACCAAGAAAGTCCGGTCGGCCGATCACGCCGGCCAGGTTCCGGTTCCCCGCTTCGCTCATCGTCAAGACGATGCAGGTGAGCCGTTCCGGGGGGGTGGTATCGAGTTTGGCGAACAAGGCATTCCAGTGCTCCCGTTGTTCCACGGCCGGTGCGTCTACCAGCTCCTGCCGTTCGCCGTTGTAGGAATTGCGGACCAGCTGACTGACGAACGAACTGAAGCGATCCTGCCAGTTCTCGGGGAGTTTGGCGCGCAACCGCACGCCGATACGATGTTCGAAATCGTCGATCGTCCACCTGAATCCGTCGTAGGCGGGTGGGCCGAAAAGGGTCCCGGTTAAACGCTCCAACGCCTTTTGACGCGCGATCGCCGGCTTTTCTTCGTCCGAATACTCCGATCCGATGGGCCATAGCGCGCCGCCCGGCGCGGACAGTTCGTTGAGTACTTGAGGTCCTGTGGTAATCGAACCAAAGAGCCGCGCGGTTAGCAGGCGAGGATCTGCATGGAATTCGCAAACTTGCTGCCCTTCGACGCCCAGGTCTTCAATCAATTCGCCATCGGGAGGCTGCTTGCCGCCGATTCGCTCTAGCGTTCGCCCGACCCAGCCGGGCAGGCTGTTGCTACCCTTCCAGCGATAGAACTTCCCGTCGGGGGTGATGTAGAACCAGGTTTCGTCGTAACCGTGAAACCATTTCTCGCCGAGACCGCCCCAGTTTTCAAAGTCCTTCTGAGGCAGCGCGAGTCCGTACGTGTCGCCAAGCCTGCGCGCTTTTTCTCGTAACTCCGCTTGCGGATCGGCCGGAGTCGTCGTAGCCGAGACCGCGTGCCTTTTGCTCGGAGCGACCTCGTTCTTTAACTTCTGGACCATGAGTTGAAATCGCGGGTCGCTCTCCGTGCAGCCGGGCCAGGTGGCGACGATAAACCGCTCGCCCATGAAATGCTTGCCAAACCATTCCAAGTCCTTGGTCTCGGAGAAGTCAGACGGGAGCCAGTCCTTGACGTCGTTCTTCATGTTCCGCAACGACATGCGGGCACCGCGCAGCGAGAACGGCACCATGAAGATGATGACCAGCAAGATGGTGAATGCCCATCGCTCGAAGAACGTTTTTTCGTTTTCGCTACCAGACGTCATTAAGCAGAGTTGCCGTAACTGAGATTACAATTCGCCTACACCCGCGGCTGGGAATAGCGGACCCCTTGTCCAGAACCAATGCGAAACACTTAAAGGTAACCCGGTACTGAGGTTGCGTCTACGCCAAATTTACACGCGGCCCTAATCTTTCCAAGGTTTCCAAATGACGCAATTTGACCGGGTACGATTCCGATTCGAAGGCAGTTGGTCCGGCGAGCGCGGCAACCAAGCTCGAGACAAACAACATGATCAGGTTGCGGCAGGACGGCATTTTAAGACGGCGAGTTTGCAAATTGTGGTATTGGTGTAAGATAGGTCAGGATTGACGGCCACGGCCTCGTTTCCTGGAGGCCGCTGCCCGTGGATCTGTTCTCCGCCTGATATTCAAGCCGAAATGAAGGAAGTTTCATGTCACCACTCGAATCCCTGGTCTCCTGCGGTACCAAACTCTGGCTGGACTCGATTGATCCTGACCTGGTGCGCGAGAATCGGGCTTTGGGGGCAACGGGCGCCACGTCCAACCCGGTGATCGTTTCCAAACTTGTTGAGACGGGCCGGTTCGATCAGTCCCTGCAGCAGTTTGCCTCCCAGGGACTCGACGGCGATGCCGTGGCATGGGCGGTTACGGATGAACTGGTCCGCGCGGCGCAGGATGTGTTTCTGCCCGTCTGGGAGGAGACCTCTGGCAACGACGGTTATGTCAGTTTCGAACTGGATCCGTTGCTGGAAGATGACGCCAACGGTCTGTCGCACGCGGAACGGGTTGCGCAGTACATCGCGTTGGGTAAGAAGTGGTCGGCCGGGCATCAGAACCGCATGATCAAAGTCCCCGCAACCGCGGCGGGACTTGACGCCCTGGAAGAACTGGCCGCGGCCGGGACGACCTTGAACGTGACGCTGTTGTTTACGGAGCGTCAGTATCAGGCCGCACGTAGTGCGATTTGGCGGGGAGCTCAGCGCCGGCCGGATCTAGCGCACTTTAAGAGCGTGTACAGCATCTTTGTGTCACGCGTGGACGTTTACACGCAACAGCATGTGCCTGAATTGTCTTCCGCGGCACAAGGCGAAGTCGGCATTGTGAACGCCAAACGCATGTGGGTGGACAACCAGCAGTTTTGGAGCGATAAGGGGACTCCGCTGCAGCAGGAAATCATTTTTGCGAGTACTGGGGTCAAGGACCCGGATCTGAAACCATGGAAATACGTTGCCGCTTTTGCGGGAAGTGATATCCAGACAAATCCACCAGCGACGAACGATGCGGTGGCTGCCAGCGGCCTGCAATTCACTCGCGCTGTCGATCAGCTACCCGACGCCCAGGTGCTCGCAGAAATCGATGAAAAAGTCGATTTCGACAAAATGGAAGCGGTGCTCATGCGCGAGGGCATTCAGAAATTCGCGGATCCCCAGAAGGCGTTGCTGCAATTGATTGCCAAGAAGCTCAGCAGCGCTTAGCTGGACAGCGCCAGTTGAGCGTCAATTCGCAAGAATACAAGCACGCAGCGCAAGCAAGTGTATCCGGACGTAAGTGACCCACTCGCTTGCGCTTCGAGCTTGTATGACGACTTTGCGTCAATTCGCAAGAATACAAGCACGCAGCGCAAGCAAGTGTATCCGGACGTAAGTGACCCACTCGCTTGCGCTTCGAGCTTGTATGACGACTTTGCGTCAATTCGCAAGAATACAAGCACGCAGCGCAAGCAAGTGTATCCGGACGTAA
>CALBSZ010000101.1 GCA_937967665.1 uncultured Planctomycetaceae bacterium | reverse complement strand
AACTTGGCGACTTGAAGCCAGATTCGGACACCCGGCTACACATTGCCACTGTGCAGGGCATGGTCAAACGCCTGCTGTATCCAGATGACGCTTCCCAGCCCATTCCGGTGGACGAGTACGACTGCGTCATCATTGACGAATGTCATCGTGGATACAATCTGGACCAGGAGATGACGGACTCCGAATTGTCCTTTCGCAGTGAAGCGGACTACATTTCCAAGTACCGTCGAGTGATTGACCATTTTGACGCATTCCGTATCGGTCTAACTGCCACGCCCGCACTTCATACCACGGAGATCTTCGGACCACCCATTTATCAATATTCCTACCGCCAGGCCGTGGTTGACGGCTGGCTGGTCGACCACGAGCCGCCGTTCCGCCTCGTAACGGAACTGGCCGACGAAGGAATGAAGTGGGAACGTGGCGACGTGATGAAGATCATTGATTCGGGAACGAATCAGCTACAACTGTTCAACACCCCTGACGAAGTGAAAGTTGAGATAGACGCCTTTAATAGGCGCGTCCTCACGGAAAACTTCAATCGCACCGTCTGTCAAGCACTGGCCGACCACATTGATCCTCAACTTCCCGGAAAGACACTTGTTTTTTGCGCGAACGACTTGCACGCCGATATGGTCGTCCGGCTTTTGAAAGAAGCTTTCGATGATGCTTATGGAAGTATTCACGATGATACCGTAATGAAGATTACCGGTACTGCCGACAAACCGCTGCAGCTCATTCGCCGTTTGAAAAACGAACAGCTTCCCAAGGTTGCCGTCACCGTAGACCTGCTGACGACCGGCATTGATGTCCCTGCGATTACCAATCTCGTTTTTCTCCGACGCGTGAAAAGTCGGATTCTGTTTGAACAGATGCTGGGACGCGCAACACGGCTGTGCGAAGATCTGTTTGCCCCCGGTGAAGACAAAGAACGGTTTCAGATCTTCGATGCCGTCGATATCTATGCGGCATTGCAGGATGTAAGCGACATGAAACCTGTCGTCGCCCGTCGAAACGTTTCCTTCGATCAATTATTTACCGAGTTTTGTACGGTCGAAGATAGCGGGTTCCGTTCTCAGGTTAGAGACCAGATCCTTGTCAAACTCCAGCGCAAGCGACTGAATGAAGACCAGGCCGAACGCTTGGAAACGGCTACCGGGCTGAATCGGCGTGGCCTCATCGTGCACGTTCGCCAAACAACTCCGGAAGAACTCGCCACGTGGTTGCGAGGCAACACCGCAGTCGCGACGATTCTTGACGAGAACCCCCGGTTTGCGATGCGATTCATTGTGTCTGACCACAGCGACAACTTGCGGCGTGTAGAACGCGGCTACGGGAAGGCGACGCGGCCGGAAGACTATCTAGACGCTTTTCGCAAATACATCACAGACCGCGCCACAGAAATGTCCGCATTGATCGTCGTCACCCAGCGGCCCCGCGATCTCACACGCTCGCAACTGCGTGAGCTTCGATTACTACTGGATAACGACGGCTTTACGGAAGCCAACTTGCGAACAGCCTGGCGGGAAACGACCAATCAGGACATAGCGGCTTCGATCATTGGTCACATTCGACACGTGGCATGCGGAGATGCATTGATTCCGCACAAGGACCGCGTCCAGAGTGCCATGACAAAGATATTGGAAAGTCGCTCGTGGACGGCACCACAGAGAAAATGGCTGGAACGAATCGGCAAACAGTTGGAACAGGAAATCATTGTCGACCGCGACGCGCTGGACACCGGACAATTCAAGCAGATGGGCGGATTCGTCAGAATCAACAAAGTATTCAAAGGCGAACTGGAAACGATCCTGAGCGAAATCGCCGACGCTGTCTGGCAAGCTGCCGCATGAAGCGGATGTCCAGCGTGTAAGCGACAATACGCTCAATAGCATAGGCAAACGCATACGAAGATAATAACGAATTCGAGTCCGGCGAAGTCGTAAAAAAGGCGCAGGTTTCGACAACTCAATCTGACGAAAGCAAATGACAAACACCCAGGATATCGTTGCCAAACTCTAGTCCCTGTGTCACGTGCTGCGTGACGATGGAATCCC
>CALBSZ010000100.1 GCA_937967665.1 uncultured Planctomycetaceae bacterium | reverse complement strand
GAACCGCAGCGTACCGTCGGCCAGGTTGTAGTCGGCCGTGCCGCCTTCGCTGGTCATCGGTCCCGAAACAATCAGCTCGCCGCCGTTTTGATTGATCGTGCCGTCGGTGTTCTGCGGGTTCGCGCTGGAACCGCCGCCGAAGCTCGGGTTAGCCAGCACGACGCTGTTAGCCGTGATCGTGCCGGCCTCGAACGTTAACGTCCCGTCGCCTTGGCCGCCGCCTTGATCGTGCCGGCCGACGACCAATTCATCCAGTGTTGCGTTAAGCGTGCCACCCGTCATGTCGAAGATACCGATCGCCCCAGTTCCCGTATTGACGTTGTTGTCGCCCAAAATCAGATCTGTGGCGGTGTTGGAATCGCCTGAAAGGTTAAGCGTGCCGCCATTGGCGATCGTCACCGTGCCGCGGCTCTTGAGGTGACCAACGAGGAAAGTATTTACATTGACATTGTTGACTGCCCCGCCGAAGACGAGCGTGCTGGGCGTTGAGGAATTGCCCGCTCCCGGCGAATCGCCGAGTCGAACGCTGGTTGCGGTCAGCGTATTCATGCCGCCTGCCGACAGCGTCAAATTGCCGATCGCCGTACTGCCCGGATTGGCTGAACTGGGCATCGTGCCGAGCCTTAAATCGGTGACGTCAATCGTTGTCGAGGCCGCGTTGGAAAAGTCGACGGTGCCGACGGTATCCGTGCTGGTAATATCGGTCCGGCCGATGTCAAAATCGCCGCTGCCGCCGCCGATGCTCACAGCACCGGTGTTGACCGTCAGCGAAGCATTGCCGCCGTTGAAGCAGACGTGGCCGAAGCCGTGATTCGGCTGAGTAAACGAAACGTTGACCACCACGTCGCCGTCGTCGATCCGGGTCCGGTCGCCGACGTTCACGTCGCCGTTGATGGTCGTGTTGGTGACCACCGTCTCTTGTTCGAAGTCGTTATCCAGCGTCACGTTGCCGTCGACCGTCACGCTGTTGGCGTCGACGATCGTGAGTGTATCGATGGGGTCGGAATCGCCAATGTTGTCGGTCGTCACGTCGCCGGTGGCGTTGAGTTGCAGATCACCCGCCGGGCTGCCCACGCCGTCATCGTTCACGTCGCCGTTGATCGAGATGTTATCACCCGTCATGCGGACGTTGCCCAGCAGCGTCACCGGTGCGTTGTAAACCTGGTCGCCAACGGAAGTCATGTTCGCCGCCAATTCGATCGACGTCGTGGTCAGATCGATGCCGGCCGTGTCGGCGTCGACCGTCGAATTGAATTGACTCGTCCCTTGACCGGCGACCTGCGTCACGCTGCCGGCGTTGATCAATGCGTTAGCGGTCACGTCGTTCGCGTTTTGAATCAACACCGCGCCGGTCGGATCGGTGACGATGGTCGTGCCGAACGTCGATTCGGCCGGACCGCTGCCCGTGATGTTGCCGAGGCTGGCGAGTTGCAGCGCAAACGCATCCAGAGACACGCCGTCTTCACGCGGCATGAACCGCACCGTGTAGACGCCGGGTGTCATATCCCACAACATCTGGTCGCCTTCGCCGGAGAAGTCCGTGCTTTCGCGTTCACCGGAACCGTCCCAGTTGAAGCTTGCGCCGGTGCCCGGAAGGATGCGATACCATTCCGCCTGGCCACCCGGCCCGTCTTGAAGCTCGACAATCGTTACATACAGCGAGTCGCTGGTGCCATCGTGTCCCGAAGCGTGTGACCACAGCCGATACGTTCCCGGTGTGGAAATCGAAACCGTGAAATCGAGTTTGGTTTGCGGTGCATTGGGATCGGCGATCGATGGCCTATTAGAGATATTTCCGGCACCGTCGGGCACAACCTGCATCTAGTCCCCGCTACGCGAATTGGGATGGGCCGTGTCGCCCGCATTTTCGCCTGGGACGTTTAGCCAGCCCGCACCACCGCCATCGGCACGGGCTTGGAAGTTCTCGGCTTCGACCGCGATGACCCCGCCGCTCTCCTGATGAGCGGAAGTTACGGTGGCAACACCACCCACCACGTCGGCGAACAAGATGTTACCGGCCGTGCCGGCGTCGAGCGTGATGTCGTCGTCGCCCGGTGTTGTGCCGAGCAGCGCACCGTTGAAGGTGATATCACCGCCGGCCGCGGTGTTGCCGCCGTCGGTCGTGTCGACGGTGATCGACGTGGTGTAATTGGTCAGCCCGTTGAGCGTCACCGCGCCGCCGCCCGTGGTGGTGACGTCGCCGCCCAGGTTGATCGTTTCAGAGGTGACCGTCAGGCTGGCCGCGCTGAGCGTCGCGCTGTTGGTGACGGTGTCGTCGTCGCCCTGGCCGTCGATAATCAAATCGGCGTCGAATTGTCCCACACCCGTGCCGCTGTCGAAGCTGGAATCGATGGTCAGCGAATCCATGCCCGCTCCCAGGTTAATGGTGAGCGACGACGACGGATTACCGAATGTAAACGTCTCCGCCGTGCCGCTGGTGGTCCGCAACTGCGATTGACCGTCCCCCGGCGTCGCGCCGTTATCTTCCAGGATCGCCACGTCGTCGAAGCCGCCGGCAAGATTGATAATCAAGTCGCTGGAGCCGGCAGGCATGATCACCGGTTCCAGGCCGGTGTAGGTGATCGTGCCATGCCCGGTGATGCCGATGCTGCCCGAGCTGCCGTCGTCCATGTTGTGCGTGACGGTGTCGAAGATGCCGTTTTCGATCGTCAGTTCATCTCCGGGTGCGACCGCGGGACCGCCGCCGTTGTAGTCCACGCCGCCAGCTGGAATCGGATTCGTACCACCACTGAAGTCGACGCGGAAGGTATCCGCGCCCGTATTGTCGCCGTTGACATCAACCAGGTTGATATCGGCGAAAGGCACACTGGCAAGGACATTTCCCGAATTCCCCGTCTCAAAGATGCGCAGCGTGCCGCTGTCGAGTTGCAGCGTATAGTCCAGAATCGGCGACTGGGCATTGAAGACGAATGTGTTGCTGATGGTCAGTTGCGTCGTTACCGGCAGCGACGTGTCGTTCACCGCTCCCGAATCGTCCGTCACGATCAGGTCGATGTTGTGAGTGCCGAAGCCCAGGCTGCCGCCGCCGGACAGGTTTTGCGTCGCCTGCCAGGGGACCGTGTCCACGAGATTCGTCGTACTGAAATCGGGCGTCCCGTCCTGGTCGAAATCCCAACCATAGGTCAGGATGTCGTTGGTGTCGACATCGCTACTGCCGGTGGCATCCACTTGAAAGTCCTGACCGGGATCGGTCGAGTACGGGCCATTGGCGACTGCGGTCGGTGTGTCGTTCGCGCCGTTGACCGTTACGACGAGATCCGCCGTGTCGGTCTGCGGAGTCAGCACGCCGAACAATTCCAGCTCGCTGAGCGCGTGCCCGCCACTGACGGTGGAATCGACGAAGTACCGGAAATACGTGTAACCGGTGCTCGATTCAAAGTGCGTGGCACCACTCGTCAGATCAGTCCGCCCATTGGAACTCGTATAGAGCAGGACCTGATTCCGCGCGGTAAACGGTGCCGTTCCGTCGTTGCTGTAACTGAAAATATTGGTCCACGTGCTGCCGTTATTAGAACCTTGGATTGCGAACACGTCGGGATCGCGTCCCGGTGTATCGTTACTGGACGTGATCGTGAAGTGCGTCAACACATGCGGGGCGGTGAACTGGGCCGAGACCCACAGGCCGTTGCCATCCACTGCGGCCGTGGGGGCGTTGCAGCACCATTTCGCTTCGCCGCCTCCGACCTTGTTATCAAAGATGTCATAGGTCTTTTCGCCGCCCGGATCGCCCGGCGAAAAGCCGGCGTCGCCGGTGTCGTTGGTATTGAACAGGGCGTTGAAATTCGCGCCGCCGGGCACTGCATCGTTCCCATCGTTTTCCGGATCGGTCAGATCGCCTCCCAACAGGGCTCCGGTTCCAGTGCCGCGCACAAAGACAGCGGACCCGGTGTTAGTCGTGGCCGCCGCCGTCGACAGCAGCCGGTCCGTCAACGTGTACGTAAAGGACTCCGTCAGCATCTCGCCTGCACCCAAACCTTGCACTGCCGGATTGGCGTTGTTCAGGGTGTACGTGTAGCTGCCAGTAGTGTTCCAATCGAGTGAACCGTACGAGCCAGTCACATCGATGGAAGGATTGGTCACGCCGCCGATTCCACGAACGTGAATCGGCGCGCTGTCCGGATCACTGTCCACGCCGTTGCCGTCGTCGTCGGTGATCACGTTGCCCGAATCCATCTCGGCCGCACCGCCGTCCTCGGTGACGTCCGCCGTGTTGTCGGTCGCGGTGGGCGTGTCGTTGACGCCGTTGATGGTGATCGAGAGGTCGGCCGAATCGGACTTGGCGTTGCCGGCCGCGTGGTTGTCCGACATCGTGTAGTTGAACGTGTCGGTCAGCGTTTGCGTGGGCAACAGCGCCTGGACCGTCGGATTGTTGTCGTCGAGGGTGTAGGTATACGAACCGTCGGCGGCCAGGTCGAGCATGCCGTACATTCCGCCCACGACGCCCGTCACGTCGAGATTGTCGATGCCGGCGTTGGTGCCAGGGCCCGTGCCGCTGGCCGTGATCCGTAGCGTGTAACCGGCCCCGGCCGTGAGGATGTTGCCGCTGAGGTCGAACGACACGGCCTGCGGCTGGTCGGGCGTACCGCTGTTCGCGTAAATGTTGTCGACCATATCGCTGTCGATCACCGCCGACGAGGCGTCCAGCAGTTCGACCTGCAGGTCCAAATCGCGCTGGGCGGCTTGGAGCGCACCGGAATTGCTGTAAATAAACGCATCCAGCGAAACGGAGTCCAACTGGATCGTCGAGGCGCCGAGGTCCAGCGGAACGTCGACCGTCCAGTCGCCTTCGTTGTGCAGGTTGCGGTCCACGGCAAACCGGTTCTGCGAGTTGGGGGTATCGAACAGATTGTGCGAGGCGGTCAAATTGCCGGGATCGGCGATGCCGCCGGCCGTGACCCACGTCAGATTCGACGCAGTCGGTCCGGCGACCGTGCGGCCGTCAAAATCGGTTGACAGAATGGTTTCCGGGGCGGTTGGCGTCGTAACCGTGAACGAGCTATTCGGATCATCCACGTCGCTATCGTTGGTAAGCACGTTGCCGCTGACCGTGTTGGGTGCCGGCACGCCGTCCTTCGCTTCGGTGATCGAATTGCTGTCGTTCGCCGCGTTCGGCGCGTCGTTGACGCCGTTGACCTTGACGCTGACGGTGGCCGTGTCGGTGTTGGGCGAGGCAAAGTCGCTGGAAAGCTCAATGCCCAACAGGCCGTCGGTCAGAAGCTGCCAGCCATCGCCGCTACCGCCGAAGCCGGTGTCGTTGCCCGCCTTGATCGAAATCTCAAAACTATCGCCGCCACCGCGTTCGAAGAAGAAGCTGTCCAAGCGGAGGATATTGCCTGCGGCCACGGTAAAGGCGCCGGTTGTGCGATTGTGACCGGTGGTGCCGTTGAAGAAGACCACGTTCGGATCGGATTCGCCCGTGCGCTGGCCGCCTTCGGCGATGAAGCCTGTGTATCCCGTCGCGGAACCGCCGAAGGCCTCAGTCAGTTCGATTCTCCGTCCATCGTCGCTGCCGGCGGCGATGCTGAAGGTCCCGCCACTGGTAAACCGCAGCAATGTGCTGGTTCGCACGCTAAAGTCATCGCCGCCAGTAATGCCACCTCCGCCCCCGCCGGGCCCGTCGCTGTTGATGGTGGCATAGGCGAGGTTGGTGCCGAAGTCTCCGCCTCCGCCGGCGTAATCCACGACGTTCTCCGTGTCGTTTTCGAACCGGTCGACGTTGTAGGTGGTACTGCCGACCGTTACCGCGCCGGGGGCGCTGCCGGGATTGAAGCCGATGGTGTTCCAGATCCCCAGCGTTTCCGTGGTGCTGTTCAGATCGTTGTCGTTCGATCCCCCGCCGCCCACGACGCGAAAGGCGCTAACGTTGAATAGCCCGTCTTCGTTGAGCGCCGGCGGCGTTTCCAGAATCGTATACGTAAACGTATCGGTCACCATGACGCCTTCGTCGAGCGCCTGGATCGTGGCCGAGCCGGTCGGGTCGTAGGTGAAGGTGCCGTCGGAGTTGACCGTCACCGTCGCGCCGTTCGCACTAGCGCTGTCAAAACCGAACAGCGAGAAGGAACCAGCGTCGTTGGCGAACAGATCGGTCGGCCCATTGGGAATACTGAGCGACTGGTCTTCGGTGATCGGATTGCTCACCGTGTAATCGTCGTCGACGGCGTCAAACACGACGACGTTCGTGCGCGTTTGGCCGCCGGGAACGGCATTGGGGTCGGGGTCGGTAGTCGTGACGTCGGCGAAGTTGGTGCCGCTGACCGTGCCCTGGTTTTCGACGTAGTTGTTGCTGCCCGTGAAGGGATCGGCTACGTCCGCGTCGAAGAAGATGCGGACGCTCTTTCCCGCTGGCAAATCGCCAATTGCCAAGGGGCCGACCATGTATTCCGTAGCGTGTATGCTCAGCGGTACGGCGCCGTCGGCCTGTCCGGCCGTGGGCACTCGGCGGACGCCCGGTGTCAGGCTCGCCGACATAATGTCGCTGGCGTTGTTGCTGTGATCCAAGCCAAGCACATGTCCTATCTCGTGCATCACAGTGGTCAACAGATCCATTGAGTGATGATTGGAGATTGACGATGGAAGGTTATTGAATTCGGAATCGTCTTGAGGAGTGGCGTCGACGTACCAATTCCAGCCGGCGGCATTGACGTCGATGGCGATCCGCGGGCCGGTTGCTTGAGCCAGGTACCAGCCGGGCAGGTCGGTCACGTTGACGGTCACGGCGTCCAGCGCGGATTGCTGCGCGTCCGAGAGTCCCGTGGCCGACCAGCGCGACTTTGCCGCCCCCACGATGAAGTCTAATTCGGCGAGGCTCAATAAACTGTCGTCTACGACCGGCGAACCAGCGGCATTACCGCCAACGACGGTTTCGGATTCGTCGACCTGTTCCGAACTTGTGTTAGCCGATGCTGACGGCCCCGTCCCTGAAACCGTTGAGTCGACCGGCGTCGAAGACGCCGTCAGGTTCATCGGCACCACGGTAGCGCTGGGCAGCGTCGGATCGGCGCCCAGCGGATCGAGTGTCCCGGCGAGTACCGGC
>CALBSZ010000099.1 GCA_937967665.1 uncultured Planctomycetaceae bacterium | reverse complement strand
TGAAGGTGACTTTGCGATTACGGAAGAGGATGCGTTGGATACGGACATTGTCGGCGAGCCGATCATTGTCCAAGTCGATCGACGCGGTGATGTGGTAATTGATGATCCGCGTTTGGCGGATTACATCCAGGAGACGCTCGATGCCGGGCGGACGCGCATGACGGTCCGCGTATCGGCCGACAACGAACACAACAATCTGCGTTGGGATTTCGATACGAATCTCGTAGGGCAAGCTGCCAGCTTGCCGTCTGAATCGCAGGCTGGCAGCCCACGCCACGGGACCCGCCTCCACGTTGCCCAGCTCACTCCGGGCGTGTTGGTCGACGTGTACGATGAAAACGGCGGCGTCATCGCCACCAGCAAGTCACTGGTCGACATGCGTCACTTCGACGCCGGAACGTACTTCCTGCGAGTGCTTTCTGTCGACAGCAACTCTCAACCGTCAACTCTCAACTCTCCACTCCCCTTCACCATCACCGCCAACGTACCTTTCGCCGGTCAAACCCGGCGTCCGTATTCCAACCCCGACCGCGACACGATCCGCGGCGGCGACGGCGACGATTTCATTATCGGCAACGATGACATCGACCGGCTGTTCGGCGATTCGGGCCGCGACACGTTTGTGGCCAGCTACGACGTTGCGGCGGCGGCGGCCGACGGCGGCCCGCTCAAGGAAGAAAGCTACTTGGAAATCCGCGACTTCGAAGACGGACAAACCGGGCCAACCGAAATCATCGTCGCCCCGCCCGCCGATCAGATCGGTCCTGCGATCAGCAAGAACATCGACCCGGTCGTTGACGTGCCCGATCCTAACCTACGTCTCGCTCTGGCCGAAACGCTCGGCATTTCCGCCACGACCGGTCACGACGGCAATCCGCTGCTCGCTCGTGACATCTTGGCCAGCGACATGTCCGAGCTAACTCGGCTGGACGCTCCCTTCCGCAACATTGCCGACCTGACCGGTCTGGAGACCGCCTACAACCTGCGGCATCTCAACTTGGTCGGCAACCACGTCAGCGACCTCGGCCCCCTGGAGCCGGGCCGATTCGACGGGACGCAAGGTCCAATCAGTATCGACCTCGTCGGCACAACGCGAGGCATGGCCCGGTTGGAAACGCTAGTGTTAGACGACAATCGCATTAGCAGCATCGACAACTTAGAATTGCTCAGCGATCTGACAGTCCTCAGCCTGGATCACAACAACGTCAGCGATCTTTCGCCGCTGACTCGCAATTTGGACAGTGGAAGCGGCCCGGCCAACTTGAAAATGCTCAGCGTCGACCTCCCCGAAGGCAGTTCATTGGAGGTCATCGCTGTCGACGCGGACTCGTCCGACATACATGTTCTGACGAGCGACGGACGCGGCGGACTCACCGTGCATGCCACTCTAACGTTTCCCGACCCCGGCGACGGCGGTCACTCCAGCCCCACCGACCCACTCGGACAGCGTGTGGTCGCGGCCGACTTCAACAGTGACGGATATATCGACTTTGCCACGGGAAGTGTCCGAACAAGCGGCCCCAAAGCACTCGGTGTGTTCCTGAACGATGGAGCCGGCAATTTCGTCGGTAATGCCGTCGAACTGCCTCCATCCAGCGACCGTCATGAAGGAATAGCTACGGCTGATCTTAACGGCGACGGCGTCTTGGATTTGGTCGTCAACAACGGTTCCAGCAGCGTAGAAGAGTTATCCGTAAGCCTGTTGTTTGGTAACGGTGACGGAACGTTTTCGGATGGAACGATTCTCAGTCATGACGGCCACGACGGCGTAGCATTCGCGGTAAAGGTTGCCGACATGGACAACGACGGGGCTTCTGACATTATCGTGGCCAGCGACCAGGGAACTGACGAACTGGCGATATATTTCGGGCACGGTGACGGATCATTTGACGATCCGACGCTAATCGCTGTCGGCACGAATCTCTACGATGTCGCTGTATCCGATCTTAACGACGATGAGTGGTTGGACATTATCACGATCAGCCGCAGTGGCGACACGACTTATACATTGCTCAACGAGGGACAACGACGTTTTTCTTTGCCGGTCTCGTACACTGCTATTGATACCGAACCTTATTCACTTGCCGTTGCCGATCTGGATCGTGATGGAGTCCCTGACATTGCCACGGCCCAGTTGTCCAACAGCATCGGCGTTCGATACGGACGGTACGATGGCTCTGGAGCACTGCTTTATGGTGAGTACGTCGCGTACTTCATCGGGGAAGACAGCGGATCGATCGCTGCCGGAGATATCGATTCTAACGGCCTATCGGATCTGATTGTCGGCACGAGCAGCGGATCACTCGATGTGCTCGTTAATTCCGGCGCGCGAGAGTTCGATTTGCGTCGTAACGATTTGGGGCTTGGCGAGCTATTTGGAGTTGCTGTTCTCGATGTAGAAAGCCAGGATGTCCGCGGCACGTTTCAGCCGGCGTTGCAACTTCCAGTCAATGAATTGGCAGATCTTCGCGGATTGAACCAATTACAGACTTTGAGCCTGATGAACCAACGGGTCACAGATCCAGCGATTGAAACACTCACTACTCTTAATACGCTACAGCACCTCTACCTCGACGGCAACAACCTCACACACATCGACCACCTGGCCGGCATGCCGTTGGCCGATGATGGCGATCCGAAGTACTGGGAGGACGCCTCGGTTCGCACTAGCAGCTACTTCGAGACGGGTGATGGCTGGACAGGAAATCTGAATCCGTTCGACGGTGCGTTTGATTTTGACTACCGCATTCATCCGCCGGTGGCTGCGGATGATCCGGATGCTTTCGCTTCCTGGACGTTCACCGATTTGATGCCCGGCAATTATGAAGTGCTGACGCAGTGGCTGCCGCACGATAACCGAGCGTTCGACGCGACGTATTTGATCAACGACTTGGAAGGAACGGCTGGTGTTCAAGCGGCCGGGCCCGTAAACCAACGTTTCGCACCGTCCAGCGACTTCAACCTGCGCGACCCTCGCACCTGGCATAGTCTCGGCGTGTTCGAGATCACCGGCAACACAATGCAAGTCGCCTTATCTGCATCGGAAACCGGCTTTGTCTATGCCGATGCAATCGTCCTCCGCCCGGTCAATGACTCCGGCCAACCGCTCACCGTGCTACCCAACCTCGAAACGCTGACCATCACCGGCAACCCATTGGCCAACTACGCTCACGACGTCTTCATCGACGATCCCGTGGGTGACGACAGTGATGATGCAAACCTGATCGGACGTGACATTGAACGATTTAGATACGACCCAAATCCTACCCCGCCTGAATTCGCAAAGCAGATTCAACCGCAAACGATCACAGCAGGGGAATCGCTGTCAATTGACCTTGGGTTGCCGCTCGATGATGGCCATACCGTCACAAGTTTCGGCATGGGCAATGACTTGGTCTACGATTCGACTGTCGATTCGAACGAAAGAATTGTCGTTGTTGGTAGTACGTTCAACGGTGCCGACGAGGATGTTTTTGTAGCGAGATACCTACCAACGGGAGAACTCGACGCTTCGTTCGGACGTGCCGGCATCAAAACTATGAGCTTCCTCGGGACCGATGTGGCCGAGTCGGTTGCGATTGACGGGCAGGGGCGCATTGTGGTCGCCGGCCGGACGCGTATGGTCGGCGGAACTCATTGGGACGTCATGCTTGCCCGCCTGGATTCAACGGGACAAATGGAGACGCTGTTCGACAACGATGGTATCGTTGACTTTTCTGGGAGATCTGATCAGGCGCACGACGTCGCGATACAGTCGGACGGCAAGATCGTCATCGCAGGTGAATCGTACGACGGGCAGTGGGATTACCTTGCGGCACGATTCAATGACGACGGACAAATCGACACAAGTTCGGGATTCGGTGCCAATGGCGTTTCAATCATAAGCACGGGATCCACGCACGAAATCGCAACCGCAATGCAGCTCGTAGAAGCGAACGGCGTCCTGCAACATATTTTTTTGACGGGGCATCGTGGCCCAGGCTCCAACCGCAATTTCATCCTTCTCCGTCTGACTTCTAGCGGAACACTCGATACAACATTCGATCCAGCCGACGGAGGAGATGGATGGGTCGCGACCAATGTAACGCATGAAGTTTGGCCGGGGGCTGGCCAGGGACAGGACTTAGAACACAACGCCGACAATGCGGAGGCAATCGCAGTTCAGGCCGACGGTAAGATCATAACCGCCGGTGAGGCGGCAATTGACGTGCGGACCTATGATTTCGCAATGATTCGCCACAATCCGGACGGCACGCGCGACACGTCTTTTGGGGTTGATGGTATTGTCGTCACGGACATCCGCGACAATCGTCGCGATACGATCCATGATATTGCTCTCCAACCGGACGGTAAGATCGTCGCCGTGGGCCGGAGTGCGAAGGTGAGTCAACAGACAGATTACGACATGGTGGTGGCGCGTTACCTTCCCAGTGGCCAACTTGATCCGACCTTTGGTACAGATGGAAGGGTAATTGAGCCGCTTGGCGACGGTCACGATAGCGCGTTCTCCGTCAATTTGGCGGCGGACGGATCAATTCTGGTTGCTGGTCGTCAGCACAACGGCAATGATCTGGACGTCAGTCTGTTTCGTTACACGAGCGACGGACAGCGGTACGACGCGACCGAACACATTTACTCGGCAGCAAGCGATAGCCTGCACGTTAAAGTCGACGTGGTTGGGAACGAATTGGTTGTTTCTACTATTCCGGCTGATTCCATCGGTGAGGTTGACATTATTAACCCACCGGCGAATGTTTCTGTAAGCCAGCTTGAGAGTGACCGGATCAACGTATTCTCAGAACAGCAGAACCACGTACTTCCTGCGGACCTCACCGTTGACATAGTTAGTCCGGGAGAGTACACGAGCAACGCTCAGTTGACAAATGGTGTCATTAGTTCTGGAATGGCAATCGACAGCTTGTTTGTAACGTTCGATCCTATTGGAACAGACTTAACGACCGTTAACGGCTCAATAGTGTTCGAACGGGAAGTTCTAGGAATCGTATTGACCCAGCAGACTTTAGATTCTTCCTCCGCTCTGAAACATTCAAACACATTCTATGGCTCTTCACAGGGTGTTGAACTAGGAACGTCACCGCCGGATGATGCCATTCGTTTGTCTGATGACCGACGTACTGTATTCCTCGATCATTGGTCCGTGAGCGGTGCCCAAGATCAAATGCGAATTCTTACCGAGAGTGCTGAGCAACCATTAGGTTTGGTCAATGTCACCGTCACCGCTCACGACGGTCCTGCATTCCCCGGCGACCATCGCGGGCGGACGACAGAGCACACGCTTGACGTACATGTCGGCAGAGGAGCGATCTATGGCACTAAGTTTAACGATATCAACGGCGACGGTTTGCGTGATCCCAACGAAGGACGTTTAGAAGGCGTCACAATTTATCTCGACGACAACGACAACGGCCAACATGACGCCGGCGAACCGCTGACCTACACAGACGCCAACGGGGCATATCGGTTTGTTGGACTAGACGTTGCGATTGAGAGTACGAAATTTGTGCGGGAGATCGTCGCTGGCAACATGGTTGCTTCGTCGCCCGATGCGGAATACGTCAATGACTTCGAAGGCACGTTGGACGGTAGATGGAGTTCAGTAAGTGTTAGTGCCCCACCAACATCACATGCCTTCGCTGACGGCGCCTTCGATCCAAACGAATGGATTTGTGCTCAAGGTCCGGCAACGACATCGAATAACATCGATAGTTTCGACTGCGACCGTACACAGGACAACGGAGATAACTTACGCAGAATCACTTACACGCTTGCTTCGGGATCTCCGTCGATCAACCAGGTAATGTCGATCCGAACGGGAGCAGCCTATGAATATGATCCACCGTCGCAAGGTGCTATCGACACTATTACGTACTCGTTCGATGGGAGAATCCTCAGTAATACGACTCACTCTGATCCCCAAGTAAGTGTTTCTGCCTTGCTGGAGCAGAGTGGCGTGATCTACCGCGGTGGCAATGGCAATATCGCCTGTATCGGCTCCTTGCCCGATTGTGATTGGCAGCAGATTTCGTTTGATTCATTGGTTGCGACACAGTTCACGAAACTCGATGCAAATGATTCCGGTCCAAACAATCCGGATTTCAGCGACGACGGTGCAACTATTCGCTTCGGGTTCATGGTCGGAAACGGTTCCGGTTTTGCCGGCAACATGTTCGAAATTGGCATCGATGACTTTGAAGCAACAGTTTTGACAGCCCAAGCTGCTGGTCTGCCGTCTCGCATTTCGACGACGCCGTCTGGGCGCGATTTCTTCGGCACGTTTGGGAATAATGTCGTCACTGCGGTATTTGACGATGTCTTATCAGATGCGGGTTGCAGTGACCTGACGACCTGTTCTGTCGCTATCGATTTCGACCTATTCATCATCGGCTCCTGGAATGGCAACAACTCGAACGGAAGTCCGGTCGACGATTGGCAAATCCGAATTCGCGACGGAGAGACGATACTGCATACAACTTTTTCGAATGAATCGTCACTGCCACAGTCATTTCCAGACGCATACGACGTCAATAATCCTACGAACTATCCCGCATGGACCGGTGCGGCGGAAGTCGGTTCGCTTGGTTATCCGCAAGATGAAGATTCCGTTTATGCAATGTCGTTTACACTCACTTCTGTTGGCGATACCCTGGCGCTGGAAATGATCGGCGGAGGGCTCGATCCTTTAGATGTTGACGAGTTTTGGGGCGTTGATAACCTGCGATTATCGGTCCGCGGCGGCACACAGCCACCGGAGGCATCCGGTGTCTATACCCTCAATATCGGCGGCGTGAGCGCGCGTAACGATTTCGGCAACCGTCAAATAATGGAAATCTCCGGCGCGAATCGGGCATCCGAGAGCCAGTTCTTCGGTCCTGTATTGGACGCCACGATTTTCGACAGCGATATCGCCGATTCGACGCAATTGAGCTATGCATGGTCGACCGTAGCTGACAACGGACAATCCGTCGCCCCTGGAACGGCTGCCTCGTATTCTTTTACGCCGGATGACGAAGGCATTTACACGACTACCTTGAC
>CALBSZ010000098.1 GCA_937967665.1 uncultured Planctomycetaceae bacterium | reverse complement strand
CGCGATCGTCTTATTCAGCGACTCGAACAAGTCCAGATTATCAAACATGATGTCGCCCAGCGTCACGCCGAACGACGCATCCGACCCGATCAGTTCCTCCACGACATCATGCGAAATATAGTCGATTTCCTTCTGGTCGCGCGGTTGCGGATCGCCGAAGAGAATGGCCTTGAACTGATCCGGTTCCTTTTGCGGATACAGTGGGAAGTGGATGGCGTCAGGCAGCGCCCCGGTCGGCTCCACGCCGCGGTACTTCAACGGCGGAGAACCGTGCGGTTTGTGGATGTAATAGAACCGCGGCAGTCGATGTTCATTCAACGGCGTGCGCCAACCGCGCGGCTTTACAACGAAGACGATCGTGTCGTCGGTAACGTCGATTTGATAGCGGCCGTGGTCGTCCGTCACCACAATGTCCTTTCCATTCGACACTTTGATGCCCGCGATCCCCTGCTCGCCGTCGTCGAATCGCCGATTCCAATTCGCATCGTGAAACACGACGCCTTTCGCGGTCGATACTTCGCCGTGTTCGTGAGCCAGCGCGGGAGCGGCAAGCAAGACAAGGACTATGGCCAAACGGTGAGCATTCATAGAGACCTCGGAGTTTGGGGGGACGCGACTATTGTGATCCACTCGGCCGCTTCTGTCCAATGCCCCTGGCACTCGGCTTATTCAACAGGGCAAAGAGGGCGGTTCAGTCGTCCTCTTCGTTGGGGATTTCCGGAAGTTGCGCCAGCCCGTAACTCGCTTCGACCGCTTCCGCCATGGCTCCCAAACGTGCGGCCAGCCGCACGTACATGGACGCGAATTTGTCGATCAATTCATCACTGGCTTCGTAGATGCCCCCCAGGTCGTCGGCCAGCGGTATGACAGGCAGCAGGTACTGCTGCACGGTCAACTGCCCGTGGGCGTGGTCGAGCGGGTGTTGGATGTTGTGAAAGACTTCACCGAGTCGGACCAGGTGCTGGTAGGTGTCCTGCATGGCCGTACGAATCGCGTCGATCAGACGTTGGTTGTCCCCGTTTCCCTCCAGCTGACCGCATAAGACTCCGAGTCGGGCGCTGCCATTGCGCACATGGAGCAAGGCTGAGATGTTCTGCGACAGGGCCTGGAGCGGCGGCAGGATCTGAAGGCATTCGGCCTGCAGCGCCGCGGCACCGGGAATCCGCGCGGCCACGTCGGCCGTGTGCAACAGCCGCAGCGCGGCCCAAAGTCGATTTCCCACGGCCTGTTCGAAGACTTCCAGTTCCGCTCCTAGCCGCTGCACGCTTTCCCCCGCCTCGCGCTGCGCCTGCCGCGCGGCGCTCTTGCTGCCGACGGAGATTTCGAAATCCTTCTTGGAGACCTTGAATCCCGCTTCGTACAAGGCGACCGCCTGCAAGGCTTCGACGAACTTGCCGTCTTCGTGCCGGTAGTTCTTCAGCACTTCGCGCATGTGAAAGCAGTGTTGTGTCACCTGTTCGCGCATTTGTGCCAGTGTCGCGGCCGTGGCCGACGCGTGGGATGCGGGCGTCAAGTGCCACTCGGGCAAGCGCAGCGGGCGGAGCGCCGAAAAGACGCCCTGGCAAAAACGCATCAGGGAATCGGTATCACCTTGCTCCTGGCTCTGTTGAACCAGCAGGTCTTGCAGCGGGTGCATATCGGACTGCTTGAACTTGGCGCCGAAAATGTCGCTGTACAAATCCCAAGTCACGTTCTTGCAGAGGCGTTCGTAGTGGAAGAACAAGTGCCGCGCGGGATACTTGAGGTGGAAAATTCCGGGGGCACGTTCGGCTCGCGCGCTGAGAATCCGATCACGATCGCAGGGATGGCTGTCCCAGATACCGGTGCGGGACTCATTAATGTATTCCGCTACCTTGTTCAGCCACTTCTTCGGTACCTGGCTGACGTTGGACATGATCAGCTCGGGCAGATTGTCCGCAAGTTTACCGTCGCGATAAAACGTGCGCGAGTCCGCGACCGCGCCCTGATGGGCCAGCATCATGACCTGCAACCGCCAGCAAGTCATTTCAAACTCGCGGCTGCCCACCATGCGGGCTTCATAGCGGTCCGCATCGTATTCCATCTGACGTGACGTGTACCCGGCGACGGCGTGTCCCAGCATCATCAGCACCCACAGGATCTTGCGAGTCACCCAGATCAGGAACCTGGCAATCCAGAGGATGAAGCCCAGGCGAAAGCCCAAAGCGTAGCTGGCGCGCTCCAGCCAGTAGTCCCATGCGTCGCGTTCGTACACCACGCGATGGAACCAGTGGCTGACGTGCAGGACCAGGTATCTCAGCCGCATCCCCGCGCCCTGCGTGAAGTGACCGAATTCATGAGCAATCACGCCGGCGAACTGCTGCATGGTCAGTCCCGCGACGAAGGGCATGCCAATGGTCAATACCAGGTCATCCCCAAACATGCTCAGGATGCCCCGCCGAAAGGAAGCCGCGGCGTTGACGCTGTGATCCACGTCGATTCGCTTCGGGCGCGGAGCGTTGACGTGATCGCAAATACGATCGACCAAGGCAAACAGCAAGGGCTCGCCTTCCCGTGTCAGGGAGCGAGTCCGCGTTGGGTCGCGATGACGCGCGAAAAACGGTTTGACCAGAAACACGATCGAAACGATACCGACTGCCGCCGGCACCAGGGCGCCCAGGCCCACGTCTCCATTCGGCCCCAGCAGGCTGAAGGTGTAACGCGCGACCACGTAGCAGACCAGCAAGAGTAGCGAAACGTAGACCAGCGGTAAGGCCAGCATGACGAATGACGATAGCATGATGCTGACCTGGTAAGACAAACCGATTTCCACCGTGCCAATCGTCCCCTTGAATGATTCGAGGATCCAGCGCTGGAAGCGGCCGTCGCGCGGGTCCACTGCATTCGCCTCGCCGTTTGCTGGTGCCGGCGGAGGCGACGGTTGGGATGCCGCGGCGACTCGGGGTACAGCCGTTGCCACGGATGTGGCTACTTTCGGTGCCGCCGCGGCGGCCGGCTGCGGGACCTCGACGACAGCCCCACACCGACGGCACTTCCCGCGCTTACCGGCCATCGTGTCGGGCACTTGATCGGCGGTCTGGCAGCTAGTGCAACGGACGGAGATACTCACCGGCGACCCTTCGAAGGCAAGTGGACAGAACGGGAAAACCCAATATAACTAACCAGAGCAAGCGAAACTACAATGAACAAAGCAGGGCTTTGCGCACGCCCCGTTGCGCATCGCCGCGAAGGCCGAGGGTTCGCGACAGCGTTCCAGATGCCGTCGACGAGACGATTTCGGAGGTAGGACTCATTTCGGACACGCTTTCCCAGCAGCTGTCTCACGCCGTCCAACTGCACCAGTCGGGCAGGCTTGCCGAGGCGCTGGCGATTTATCAACGGTTGCTTCAAGACTCGCCGGATCATCCGGATCTCTGTCACCTGATCGGGTTGGTCGAGCACCAGACGGGTAATCACGCCGCTGCCGTGCAGTGGATTCAAAAGGCGATTGCACTGGCCCCGAATTCGTACGTGTTTCATGCGAATCTGGGTGAGTGCTACCGGCGTTTGGGCGAGTGGCAATCCGCGATTACCCATTTGCAGCGGGCCATCGCGCTGCAGGCCAACTTCGCGCCGGCCCACAACAGTTTGGGTGTCGTGCTGCGCGAGATCGGCCGGGGCGCCGAAGCGATTGCCTGCTATCAGCGCGCGGCTCAGATCGATCCGAAGTTTGTGGAACCGCATGTGAACCTCGGCCGCGTGTTGCGCGATGAAAAGCAACACGACGCAGCCCGGCGACACTGTGAACGCGCCCTGCAGCTGCAGCCCAACAATGCCATCGCCCACAACAACCTGGCCAATATCTTCGACGATCAGGGACATATCGAACAAGCGCAAGCGCATTACCGGCGCGCGATCGAAATCAATCCGCGGTATGGTCAGGTCTACTCCAATTACGCCCACTCGCGCCGCTTTGTCGAAGCGGACTTGCCCGAGTTGCAGCAGATGGAACGCGTTCTGGCCGACCCGAAGCTCCGCGACGAAGACCGCAGCCACATCCATTTCGCCCTGGGCAAGGCGAACAACGACCTGGGACGGTGGGACACCGCCTTCGAACACTATCGTCACGGCAATCAGTTGACGCGAGTGCGTTTCAGGATGGACGCGTTCGGGGAATACGTCGACGCGATCATGGCCGCGTACCAGCCAGAACTGTTTGGAAAGCTGGCGCCGCTGGGATGCCGGGACGCGAGCCGCATTTTCATTGTCGGCATGCCGCGTTCCGGGACGAGTCTGATTGAGCAGATCCTGGCCAGCCATCCTGATGTGGCGGGCGTGGGCGAACGTAAGGAGATTGCTCAGATGACGGAGCGATTGCCGGCGCTGCTGGGCCAGGATTACCCGCGCGGCATTTCCCGCTTGAACGCAGCCCAGGTAACCGAACTGTCCAAGTCGTACCTCGATACCATGCGGCGCGCCTCCGGCGCGGCGACTCGCACGGTCGACAAGATGATGACCAACTTCCTGCACCTGGGATTGATTGCCCTGCTGTTTCCCAAAGCCACATTGGTGCATAGCGTGCGGCATTCCTGGGACACCTGCCTCTCCTGCTATTTTCAGGATTTCAGCCACCGCCCCGGTTGGGCCGGCGACCTTGGGGTGATTGCCGAGTACTACAAGCACTATCGCCGCTTGATGGAACACTGGTCGAACGTCCTGCCCATCGCCATTCACAACGTCCGTTACGAAGAACTTGTCACCGATCAAGAACGGACGACGCGGGAACTGCTGCGGCATTGCCACTTGGACTGGAACGCGGCCTGCCTGGAGTTTCACCGCACGGATCGCGTGGTGCAAACGGCGAGCAACTGGCAAGTTCGCCAGCCGCTGAACACGCGATCCATCGATCGCTGGCGGCGCTATGAAAAGCATCTCGATCCACTGCGCAACGCCAGCCTGGTCGAATAAACGGTTGCCAGACCATGCCTCAGGAAGTTCGCGACTGACCGTGACGCGGAACGTCCGGGGTCTCTCGCGGGTGGAAAGGTCGATGTACACCTATCATCAGGGCAGAGCGTGAGTTACGATTAAATGTGGTCGTGGATTGCCATCCGCAACGCCATCGCCTCGTTTGCGATTCGACCACGTAGCTTGTGACGAGCGCAACCTGAACATTCCGATTTCCTCATGCAAGTTACGGCATCCATCATCGCTACCGTGGCCAAAATCGTCAGCGGTTCGAGCGTGCGCTGGGTCGATTGTCAGCCCGATACGTGCCAGCGCGTCTACTTTGCGAATCACACCAGCCATCTCGATGCCATCGTCTTCCTGGCTTCGCTGCCCAAACAGATTCGCATGGTCACGCGGCCCGTGGCGGCTCGCGACTACTGGGAAAAAGGCGCGATCCGCCGGTACATGGCCAAGTCGTTCAACCTGTTGCTCATAGACCGCAAGAATATCAAGGTGCACCAAAGCCCCGTGGATGCCATGATTACCGCGATCGGGCATACCCATTCGCTGATCGTCTTTCCCGAAGGGGGCCGTAACGTCGACGACGGCATTGGCGAATTCAAGAGCGGCCTGTATTACCTCGGGAAAAAGCGACCCGACCTGGAACTCGTCCCGGTCTACATTGATAATCTTAATCGCGTGCTTCCGCGCGGGGAGTTCCTGCCGGTACCGCTGCTCAGCAGTATTACCATCGGGCCGCCGATCTGGTTGGAGCAAGGTGAAACCAAGGCGAGTTTTTTGAAACGTGCCCGCGAGGCGGTACAGAAGCTGAAAGAGACCTGATGACGCCGGCTGCATGGCTGTCAATCGTTGGGGCGGTATGCCGAGCTGGATTAGGAATCGAGTTGGGATCGAACTGGTGTTGAACGCGGCCACAATGGAACTCGACGCTTACAAACGAAGATCGCCATGAACGCACTGCTACTTCTAGCACAGGAAACCGCCGAATCGCTGGCCGTCGAATCGTCGCGTTTGAAGGCGCAGACGCTATGGTTATTCGGCGTGGTCCTGGGAGTGCTAGGGATCGCCTATGCCGTGGGCCGGGTAATGCGACGGCGTCCAGAGGGCTCGATCAACGTGGCCGTCTTGCGGACATTCAATCTGCGCATTCGCGCCTGGTGGATGATGTGCGCGATCTTGATGTTCGGCTTCATCCTGCGCTGGCCCAGCGCCACCGTATTCCTGTTCTTTCTGGTTTCGTTTTGGGCCTTACGAGAATTCGTGACGATGACGCCCACGCGTCGCGGAGATCATCGCGCGCTGTTTTGGGTCTTCTTCGTGTTTACTCCCGTCCAGTATCTGTTGGTCGCGATTGGCCGTTCGTTTGTCACGATGGACGGCGATTGGACAGCCTGGGCAGGGCGGTCCCTGGGGCTGACCGGTGTCGACTTTTACGGCCTATACAGCATCATGATTCCCGTTTATGCGTCGCTGTTCATTCCGGCTCGCATTGCGATTTCGGGCGACCATAAACGGTTCCTGGAACGGAGCGCGAAGATCCAGGCCGGTCTGTTGATCTGCGTCTATTCGCTCAGCTACGCGCCGGCGCTGCTGCATCTGGAACTGGTGGACTACCAGAATCATATCTGGACCGGTAAGGTGGGCGACAACGAAAGCGTCTTGTTCTTTTTTGTACTCACCGTGCAACTAGGCGACGTCTTTCAATATGGCTGGGGAAAACTCTTGGGGCGTCGAGTGATTGCGCCCGCGATCAACGCCAGCCGCACGTGGGAAGGTTTTTTCGGCGGGATTGCCACCACCACGCTGGTCGGAGCTTTGCTCTGGTGGGCCACCCCGTTCCGGATCTGGGAGGCCGCGTGCATGTCGATGGTGATCGCCGTGATGGGTTTCGCGGGCAGCATGACCATGTCCGCGATCAAGCGGGATCGCGGCGTCGAAGATTACGGCACCCTGGTGCAGGGTCACCCCGGCGTCCTGGATCGCATCGATTCCATCTGTTTCGCCGCCCCAGTGTTCTATCATCTGACGCGATATTTCTTTTCGACGTCCGTATAAGCATGCGGGTGTAACGTACACCGAGTCGCGAAGGCAGGTGACAGGAGTATGTGTGTCTTTAGT
>CALBSZ010000097.1 GCA_937967665.1 uncultured Planctomycetaceae bacterium | reverse complement strand
CGGCGATTGGCAGGGATGTTTGCCACTGGATTGCGCCGCGTGGCTTTGTTGTGCTCCGTGACGGCGTTCGGAGCCTGGTTTGTGATGGGATCCTTGGATTACAAGGTGACGGTCCCCTGCAACATCGCCCCGGCCGAAGTGCGGCATGTCGTCTCGCCTTTCGACGCCGCCGTGGCGGAATCGTTTGTGGAAATGGGAGATCGAGTCGCGGCCGGGCAGTTGCTCCTGACGCTCGACACCCGCGAATGGGAATTGGAACAGGAGCGACTGCTGCGTGAAATCGCCGCCCAGAAGATCGCCGTGGATCGCGCCGTCGCCCAGCGGAATGTCACGGAGGCGACCGTCGGTCAGGCGGATGTGGAAGTGCTGCGCGTGCAACTCGAACTGGTAAGACAAAAACTCGCTTTGGCGGAAATTCGCGCTCCGGCTGCCGGAATCGTATTGCAAGGGGAAGTGACCCGCAACATTGGCCAGACCATTCCCAAGGGAACCCCTATCGTGGAAATCGGCTCGGACGAAGGACGTTTTGTCGAACTCAAGGTCCCCGAAAACGTCGCCCTGCACTTCCAACAGGGAAACGCGGGCCAGTTCGCGCCCACCGCCCGGCCGGGAACCGCGTTGGATTGCCGTATTCGAAGGATCACGCCGGCGGCCAAAGTGGTCGACGGCAAGAACGTCTTTCTGGCCGAGGCTGTAATCAGCGATCCCCCGCCGTGGATGCGTGTGGGCATGGAAGGGTCCGCGCGCATTCACGTGGGCCAGCGCAAGGTCTGGTGGATCGTTTTGCACCGCTGGATCGATCGAATCCGCCTCCTGTTATGGGTGTAACCAATGGCAACCGCCTGCCAGCTACCAATGGATCGACTGCAACAGACGCACGTGGGCGCGCGCCGTGATCTGGAGGTGAGCCGGCATGTGATGCGCGGGAAGGTGCACTATGTCGTTCGCGATCCCATTACCTACGAAAGCCATCGTTTCTCGGCGGCCGACTACCAGATACTCGCCAACCTGAGCGACCAGCAGCCGCTCGGCGTTTTGTTTGACCAAATGGTCTCACGCGGGATCCTCGACAAGTCGGCGGAATCGTCGTTCTATCGCTTCATCCTGGACATGTACCGGCTGGGCCTGCTCACACTGCCCATCAATGACGGCAAACAGTTGTATTCGCGCTACCTGGCGCGGGAAGAGAAATCGCGGCAACGTTCGCTCCTGAGCCTGCTGTTCCTGCGCGTACCGCTGTCGAATCCGGACGCCTTCCTGGACCGGACCATTCACCTGTTTCGCATTTTCTTCTCCCCCGTCGGATTCGGCCTGTGGCTACTGCTGATGCTGGGATGTGCCGCCGTCCTGTATGTGCGCTGGAGTGATTTCGTCAATCCGTTAAACAACGTCCTGGCACTACAAAACATCTGGTTTCTGTGGGGATGCCTGCTGGTCCTGAAGTTCTTTCACGAATTCGGACACGCCTACGCCTGCAAGCGATTTGGCGGCAGCGTCACGGAAATGGGCGCCTACTTCATCTGCTTCAATCCGTGCGCTTACGTCGATGCCAGCGCGGCCTGGGGATTCGCCAGCACCCGGCAGCGGATCATCGTGAGCCTGGGAGGCATGTATTTCGAGTCGATGGTGGCTGCCGTGGCCCTGTTCGTCTGGAACTTCACCGGACCGTCCCTCATTAATTCGTGCGCGTACTACGCCGTGATCACGGCGAGTATTGTGACGGTGTTGTTCAACGTGAACCCGCTGATGAAATACGACGGCTACTACGTACTGTGCGATCTGGCCGGCATTCCCAACTTGCGGCAGCGCAGCATGCAGTACCTGCAGAGCCTGGGAAAACGCTGGTTGTTCGGAGTTCGCGATGCTATGGGACCACGGGAACTGAGCACCCAACTGCTGTTTTTCGCTTACGGCGTCGGCTCGGCGCTTTACAGGATGGTCGTCGTGCTGGCAATCTCCGCCGCCATCGCCAGCAAGTTCTTGATTCCCGGCTTGCTCCTGGGAGCCTATTACCTGGTCACCACGGTGGGCGGCATGTTGCTGCGCGTCTGCCGCTACCTGTGGTTGTCGGAGGAACTGGGTTCCCAGCGCTGGCGCGCTCAATTGGTAAGTCTTTTGCTGCTGCTCGGAATTCCCTCCGCGGTCATGCTGGTCCCGATCCCCGGCCATGTTCGCGCCCGCGGTTCTATTGGCAGCGAACACGAACATCTGATCCGGCCCACCGTCGGCGGCATCCTGCACGACGTGTTGGTCGAACCGGGCTCCGAAGTAGCGGCGAACCAGCCCCTTTTCGAAATCGAAAACCTGGATATCCGCGCGCGGCTGGCGGAAGACACCGCGGAACTGCAGCGCACGATCCAACAGTTCTACATACAACAAAAGGATGACCGCATCCTCGCCGCACAGACCCGGCAGCGGATTGCGTTCCTGGAAACGGCCGTGGCCAAATCGCGTCGCGAAGACGCCATGCTGCGCCAAACGGCGGGGCATGACGGCCTGGTTGTACAAGTGCTATCGCCGCGGATCCACGGCACTTTTCTGACCAAGGACCAACCGGTGGCCACGCTTGTCGCCGGGCGCCGGGTAGTGCGGGTATTGATCAACTCGGAATCCCTGGCGGACGCGCTCCCTCGAGTCGGACAGGCCGTCGTATGCCGCGTTCACGCTTTTGCAGGCGAAGTCCTGGCCGGTACGATTTTGAAGATCGCTCCGAGCGGCAACAAGCGAATCCAGAACGCGGCGCTGACGCAGGTTGGCGGAGGGGACATCGCCGTCGACGCCGCGTCCCAACAAGCATGGGAAGAGTACTTTGAAATCACGGTCGTGCTGGACCATGATGACGATCGTCTGCTGCATGGCATGACCGCGGATGTCATGCTGGGCCAGCACCACGAAACCCTTGCCGCTTTCGTCCACCGCCGATTTTTGAACTTTCTTAATGAACTGAGCCAGAAGAGTTGACATGAACAGGCTGATCCCAATCACGGCAAGCTCTCGAATTCCCGCACCCTGTTTTCGCATCGCGGCGGTAGTGCTGGCAGTGCTGGCCGGCACATTGCCGCCCATCGCGGCGCAAGTAGCGGGTGAGAACGCTTCGCGCCAGGCCCCCGATCCCGCGGCGTCCTTCGATTCGCTGGCCACACGACTCCACGGTATCGCCGCGCCGCGCGACGAAGTCACGCTGCGTTCGCCCATTCGCGGAGTCATCCTGAAGATCCTGGTTGAAGAAGGGGACAACGTCACGGCGGGACAGCCGCTGGCGCTGCTGGACAACCGCGTGGCGTTGGCCGAATTAGCCGTTGCTCAAGCGGCCTCGGATCGCTCGGCCATCATTCGCCGCGCCGAACTGGAATGGCAAATGGCCGTGGCGCAGTTCGAGGCCCTGCAGCAGGCCGTTGACAGCGGCGCGGGAACGGCCGTGGAACTGGAACAGGCCACCTTCAGGAAAGAGCAATCCCGGGCGGTGTACGACGCCGAACTCCAAAGAAGCCGTGAAGCCGAAGCGAATCGGAAACTGGCCGAAGCTCGCTTGGCGCAAAATACCATTACGTCGCCCATTGACGGTCGGGTTATTCGTGTGCACACCCGCGCGGGGGATGATGCGTTCAACGAGAACGGTATCCTGACCGTCGGCTCGCTGGACGTCCTGCAGGCCGAACTTTATCTGCCGCTCGAGATTTATGGGCAACTTCAAGTCGGCCAACAGTACGAACTGCAAGCGTCCTTACCGGTCAACCGCCCGCTGCCGGCGACTTTGAAACTGGCGAATCCGTTTGTCGATCCCGCCACGCGCAGCTATCGCTGCGTCTTCCTGATCGACAACCGTGCTCAACAACTGCCCGCCGGCTTCCTGGTCTATTTTGATCTGCCGTAGAGAAAGGCGCGTCCGCGACGACAGTCGTTGGAAACGCGGATGCCGTTTCGTGGTCACCGTGCTACATTGGGATCTTCCCAACACTGCGGATGAGATGTCATGGCCGCCGAATCGAAAGATATCCTGATCGTGGGGGCCAGCGCGCGGGCCGCGGCAAAACAGGCGGCTGCGCTGGGCTACCGGGTCTGGGCCGCTGACCTGTTCGAAGATGCGGACTTGACGGCGATCGCGGCGGAAACGCGGAAGGTACTGGATTATCCCCACGGCTTTGCGCCGGCCTGCGCGACGTTGCCACCCGCTCCGTGGATGTTTACCGGCGGCTTGGAGAATCATCCGGATGTGGTCGACACGATTTCCCGGAACCGGCCGCTGCTGGGCAATCCCGGCGCCGTCCTGAAACAGGTTCGCGACCCGTTGCAGTTGTCCGCCGTTTTTCGCGACGCGGGCATTCCTTTTCCCGAGACTCGACTGTCGCCGCCGACGGATCCGGGCGCCAATTGGCTGCGGAAACCTTTTACATCGTGCGCGGGTCGCTCCATTCGTCCGGCAACCGCCAGTGCCGGCACGGCCGGGCGCCATTTTTTTCAACGTTTCGTTCTCGGCCAGCTCCTGGGGGCCGCCTACACGGCCAGCAATGGCAAGGCCATGCTGATTGGGGTAACAAGGCAGCTGGTGGGTCAAACCTGGTGCGGCGTCGAGGGATTCCAGTACTGTGGCTCCCTCGGGCCTCTTTCCTTGAGCGCACACGAAGAGCAGCAGTTCCAACACATCGGCACCGTGCTGGCCCGCCATTTCGGCCTCCGGGGACTCTTCGGCGTCGACGTGATCCGCGACCACGATGCCACGATCTGGCCGATCGAAGTCAACCCGCGTTACACGGCATCGATGGAGTTGTACTGCGACAACGTACTCACCTTTCACCTCGCGGGCTGGCATCTGGCCGACTTGCCCGACACCGTGGCACCACAGGCGGGCTGGCGGGGAAAGGCGATCGTGTTTGCCACGCATGATATCGACGCAATGCCCGACTTGCGCGAGCTCTCGGAGATCGACGGCACTTCGCTGTTGCTCGCCGATATCCCCGCCACCGGGACTCGAATCGCGTCTGGGCAGCCGGTTGTCAGCGTCTTCGCAGAGGGCCAGGACGAGAACGACGTGGATAGAAAATTGCGGAAAAATGTCGCGGCGATGTACAGCCTGCTCGCCAACGCCAGAGGGTAAAACCAGCACTAGACAAAGTTGGCAACTGCAACTGGTAATCGTACAAAGTGACGTGTGCAGGGCAGGCGAAAATGGGGTAGCATAATAAAGGTGCGGCAGAGGCGAATGTACCTGTAGTCCCGCGACTCCGCTCGCGGGACCCCGCGAACGGAGTCGCGGAACTACGGCGGGACCCCGCGAACGGAGTCGCGGAACTACGGCGGGACCCCGCGAACGGAGTC
>CALBSZ010000096.1 GCA_937967665.1 uncultured Planctomycetaceae bacterium | reverse complement strand
GGACCAGTATCACCCTGGGCCTGCGAGAAAAGGGGACAGGCACGGCGGACGCGACCGGATTTGCAAGCTGGTACCCGTTTGTATCACCGAGCCAGTCCCCTTTTCTCGCGACCCTGCGCTGTAGTACTAACGCAGGATGGGGGCGATGCGATTGCTGGGTGTCAGCAGGTAGAGGCTGCTGAATTCGATCTTACTGGGACCGTCGGCGAAGATGCCAATCCCGTCAAAGGAAAACGTGGCGGATAATGCGCTCGTTTCTCCTTCCCAGAGGATGTCGTCGCGTCCGTCCAATTGGACGGCGATCCTGGCCGTGGTTTCGCTGGGCAGCACGTGGATACGGAAATAGTGAAACTGATCCACGGCGATGGCATCCGCTTGTTCCTGACGGAGTCGCTCCTGGGCATCCGTTGGCAGGCCGTCGAGCCGTTTTGTGGCGGTGGCGGCATCGCCCACGGTCCAGCGGACCGCGTGTTCGCGACCGACAGGAAACTCGATGCCGAAACCGTGTTCTCCTTCCACGCGTCGAAAACAGCCAGTCAGCACGTATTCACCGTCCACAGTCAGCGGTGCCTGGACGCGCACGGCAGAGGCAGTGTTCACGTAGATCGCCGTTTTTCGACGGGCGACGGCGCGCGTGCTTTTAAATTGCGTGAGGTCGAACATGGACTGCACGTCAAACGCCTTGCCGCTGACGGCACGCACTTCGATACTGGCCGAGTCCTTCAGGCGTGCGAGGATTTGTACGCGGCGCAGGTCTGCCGGGTCCATGTGGGGCAGTACTTGCTGGTACCAGTAGGCCGCGCGCTTCTTCAAGAACCGTCGCGGGAACGCAAAGCTCGACGACTCGGCCTCGGCCCACCAGGCGTCGGCCAGTTCCAATTGGAATTCCAGGTCGGTCGGTTCGCGCAAATCCAGTTTGGCCATGGGGGCCAGTCCGGCAGCGCCGCCTCGCGACCACAGGGGCAGCCCTGCTTGCCAATCGTCCTTGAACGTGCAGTAGAAACGACCGACCTTTCGTGCCGATTCGGCGTCTTCCGCGGATGCTTCTACTTGTTCCCACGCCGGACCGAGCGCGTCGGCCGCGTCGGCCAGTTGCTTGACGGCCTCCAGCCCCTCTTGCACGTAGCTCTTGAAGTCGTCGTCGAACGAGAGTTTGGCAAGCTGGTTGGCCTCCATCGCATAACGCTCCGCCACGCGGTACTGGTCCTCGTCGACCGCTTCTTCAAACAGGCGTATCCAGGCTTTGGTAAGCAAGATGAAATCGGCAGGTGACTTATTGTTGTCATTCTTTGCAGCGTCCACGCAACGACGCAGCACGGTTTCTTTCTCAAGAATCACGCTGGTTTCGAAGTGCTCCGCCATTTCATCCCAGGCGCGCCAGGCTTTGCTGAGGTGCGGGACGCGCGCGGCGTATTCGGCGGACATTTGCAGTAAGGCGTACTGTTGCACCGGCAACGAAAGCGATACGCGGGACTGCTGCCAGAGTTTGTCTGCCAGGTTTCTCCGTCCTTGAAGCGTATTGACGCCGGCGATGTCCGCCTGCATCGTTTCTTCGATCAAGCTGCGGGCCTCCGCCAGTTCCACGCCATTCGGAACCGGTGCCCGCGACGGCGCGGGTTCCGGTTCGGGAGCGTCCTGCGACGGCGGTTCAATCGGTTCCGGTACTGGGGGCGCTGCCAGCGGGTCGCTTGCGGGCGGATCGACAGGCGGCGGATCGGGCGAAGGTGGATCGATGGGCGGTGGATCGAAAGGCGGTGGATCGATAGGCGTTGGATCAACCGGGAGCGCGACCGGAGGGTCCGCTGTCGGTATTTCCGCCGTCGCGGTGTCGCTTGCGGGATCGTCTTCTGTTTCCACTGCCGGTGGGACGGGGGCCGACTCCGGGTTCGGCTCCGATTCCGTAGATGCTGGTGGCGTCGGATTCGACTCCGGACCTGTCGGATCGGCCGATGTTGCCGGATCCGTTTCGCCGGGCGGCGCCGGATTGACGGCGACGGGCTGCTTGCCGCCGCGCGTGACCAGATACACAATCAGCGCGCCGAGCAGAATGAAGCCGACCAGGCTACCGACCACCGTTGCGATGATCATCTTGGTTGAAGGAGCGATCGTCTGGCGGTCCGACAGGACCGGTGTCGGGTTCGAGGAGGCCGGGGCTCGCGTCTTCGGCAACGCGGCCGTGTCTGGCTTTGCGAGGCTTCGTTCGACGGCAATGGCATCCGCCAACGGGTCGCGGGAGGAATGATTGACATCATCCAGATCCGCGACGTTGATGCTATCCTCGCTGGCAGCCGATGCCTGTTTGTCCGCCAGCAGTTGCTGCTTGACGGTATCGATCATTGGCGCCAGCTGGTACTCCGGATCGTCTTCGTCCAACTCGGTCGGCGCAATAATGATCCGCTCGTCGGCCGAGGCGAGTACGGGCTTGGACGGCGGTGATTGCAATTCGGCCTTCAGTTTCGTGTCGTAGGCCAACTTCTTTTCGGGATCGAGCAGCTGAACGCTGGCCGCGGCCAGTTCGTTCAGCACGCGCTGCGAATACCGGGCGCGCTTTCCGGTTTGAAACGTCCTGACGTGAGCCATGCGCTGGTCGGCCGCGTTGGAAATCACGTCTGGATTGTCTTCGAACGGCTGCACGCCCAGCAGCCGGTAATGGTTGGGCGGCTGATCGTTCGCCGGGATACCCAGCCAGGTGTAGTAGGGATCGAAGTCGTCGGACATAACGCCGATTCAGCGCGAGGCTTGATACATGTTGAAGGTGATGTGAGCTTGCCCTTGATGGTGCCCTTCGTGCCAGCTGACGATGTGCAGGATCTGCAATAAACTGAGTCCCCGCTCGGTCCAGCGTGCGGGGATTTCGTCGAGTTGTTCGTCGCGGTACGTCGACAAGGTTTCCAGCCAATGGGTTCGTGATGCCTGCAACACGGAGCGGATTTCATCGATGGACGGAACGTTGTCATCCGGCACGCTGCCTCCCCGAAAGCGTGGCCAGAGTTCTTCAAAGGCCCGCGGCCGCTCCGGATCCCCGAGGCGTTCCGTCGCGAAGATCTCTTCGGTGATGCCAATGTGCATGAACTGCCAGGCGATGTGCGCGCGTTCCGCACCGGGACGCCAGGCCAAGGCCGCCGCGGGGTCGCCGCAGTCAGCGACGGTGTCAAGCAGCCCGAGCGTGCGGACGCGATTGAATTCGAACATTTCGGTCAAAGTTGCGATTTTGCTCATCGAATTATCGACTGTGCTGGGGTTCATGGAGACAAATGCACGGCCTGGCGTTGTGAGGACTCTATTCGTCCGTGACACAACCTTCGGACGCGGATTTCACATTCTTGATGTACTTGTACAGCGTGCCGCGAGTGGCCTTGTACGGTGGTGCCGTCCAGCTTGCGCTGCGTTGGGCCAGTTCTTCGTCGCTGAGGTCGACGTCGATGCGCCTGTTCTCGGCATCGATCGTGATCTTGTCCCCGTTCCGGACCAGGCCGATCGGGCCTCCCGCCTGCGCTTCCGGGGCGATGTGGCCCACGATGAAACCGTGCGAGCCCCCTGAAAACCGCCCGTCGGTCAGCAGTGCCACGTCGGATCCCAGGCCCGCCCCCATGATCGCCGACGTCGGTGTCAGCATCTCGGGCATGCCCGGTCCCCCTTTGGGTCCCTCGTAGCGAATGATGACGACATCTCCCTTCGTGATCTTTTTCTTTTCGAGTGCCTGCAGCATTTCTTCTTCGGAATCAAAAACGTTGGCCGTGCCGCGGAAGACCAATCCTTCCTTCCCCGTGATCTTGGCCACGGAGCCGTCCGGCGCCAGATTCCCTTTGAGGATCTGGATGTGCCCCGTCTTCTTGATCGGCTCCTCCAGCGTATGGATGATCTGCTGTCCCGGTTTCAGTCCGGGGAGCGCCGCCAGGTTTTCCGCCAGTGTCTTGCCGGTAACGGTAAGGCAATCGCCGTGCAGCAGGCCATTTTCCAGCAGGTACTTCATGACAGCCGGCGTGCCGCCGACGTGGTGCAGGTCTTCCTGCACCCAGCGACCGCTCGGCTTGAGATCCGCCAGGAAGGGAACGCGGTCGCTGACCTCCTGGAAATCGTCGATGGTTAACGGCACGTCCACGCTGCGCGCCATGGCAATCAGATGCAGCACCGCATTGGTCGAACCGCCCAGAGCCATGATCACGACCATCGCGTTTTCGAACGCTTCTCGCGTCATGATATCGCGCGGCTTGATGTCATGTTCCAGCAGGTGCAAAATGGCCTGGCCGGCCAGGTGGCATTCCTTGATCTTGTCGGGATCTTCGGCGGGGACCGAGCCGCTATAGGGAAGCGACATCCCCATCGCTTCGATGGCGCTGGCCATGGTATTCGCCGTGTACATGCCGCCGCAAGCGCCGGCCCCGGGGCAACTGTTCTGGACGATGCTTTGCCGCTGTTCTTCCGTGATCTTCCCTGCCAGGTACTCGCCGTACGACTGGAAGGCCGACACGATGTCTCGCGGCGTTTCCTCACTGGGATGTTCATTGTCACGGAAACGCGTGCAGCCCGGCTTGATCGTGCCGCCATAGACCATGATCGCCGGCCGGTTCAGTCGCCCCATGGCGATCAAGCAGCCCGGCATGTTCTTGTCGCAACCCGGCAGGGCGATCAACGCGTCGTACCACTGTCCGCCCATGACCGTTTCGATGGAATCGGCAATCAGGTCGCGGGACTGCAACGAGAAACTCATGCCCTCGGTCCCCATTGAAATGCCGTCGCTCACGCCGATCGTGTTGAACCGCAGGCCGACGAGTCCCGCCGCGCTGACGCCCTCTTTGACACGCGCGGCCAGGTCCAGCAGATGCATGTTGCACGTATTGCCTTCGTACCACACGCTGGCGATACCTACCTGGGCTTTCTGCATGTCCTCGCTGGTCATGCCCGTGCCGTACAGCATGGCCTGCGAAGCACCTTGGCTCTTGGGCTGCGTAATTCGGCTACTGTACTTGTTCAACCCTTCCGTCATCCGCAAAAACTCCCGCAAGTTCGAGTCCTATCAGGCAAACCCGTATTCTAGATGAGGTTTGCCTTCACGGCTAGGGATTTAGCGGGAACGCGGAAGCAGTGGTGTCCGGCGCCTGCGAAATCCGCAAAATCGCCCGCGCTGCTTTGCAATCGTTCCAGCGCGACGATATGCTGGTGGCCTGTCACCCCTGAAAGGAAACCGCATGCGCTGCCTCACTATCGTATTCGTGCTGTTGATCGCCACTTCACTGACTGCCGAAGAAGGTTCGCCAAATGCCGAAGAAGGTTTTGTGCCAATCTTTAACGGCTGCAGTTTCAACGGCGGGGGGAGGAAT
>CALBSZ010000095.1 GCA_937967665.1 uncultured Planctomycetaceae bacterium | reverse complement strand
CGTCGTTGATGTGCTCGAGTTTATGGATGTCATAGCCAGCTAGAGATCCCGAAGCAGTCGCCTTCGCGCCGCCGCTGGAGAGTGCCACGTTTGCGTCACCACTGAATATTTCCAGTTCGTCGATGCAGGCTTGTTGACGGGTCGACTTTTCAATCGTCAAGCGAACGAACTTTGCCTCGCGTGGCTCAAAGATTTCGAGGTTGTGTTTTGCGTTGACGGGTGGACGCATTGTAGAGGCAGCCGAGTCTTCCGGCTTGGGAATGAACCGCTTGAGCTTCTGAGTCAGCATGGCGATCTCGGCGTCGATCGCCGCGACCTTCTCTTGTGCTTTCGGCGAAACCGGCAGCGACTGATCTCCGTGTTTTACGCCAGCGAAAACGGCTTGAATGGCGTAGTAGTCGGTCTGCGTGATCGGATCGAACTTATGGTTGTGACAACGGGCACAGCCGAGTGTCAGACCGAGGAACGTTGTGCCGGTCGTGTTGATCATGTCGTCCAGTTCGTTCATTCGCTGCATGGCCGCCAGGTTGCCGCCGCCTTTCACCTGATCGTAAGGCCCGGCGACGAGGAAACCTGTGCCGATCGGCGCGTCGAACGCATCTCCGGCGATCTGTTCGCGGACAAACTCGTCATACGGTTTGTCGTCGTTCAGCGACCGGATGACGTAGTCGCGATACGGCCACGCATTGGGACGTTCGCGATTCGTTTCATAACCATGCGTCTCGCCGAAGCGAACCAGATCGAGCCAGTGCCGCGCCCAACGTTCGCCGTAGCGCGGGCTTTTGAGCACGTCGTCCACGGCAGTTTGCCAGGAGCCGGCAGACTTGTCGGCCAGGAAGCGTGCGATTTCTTCTCGCGTTGGCGGCAGGCCATGCATCACGAGATACAGACGGCGGAGCTTCGTCAGACGATCGGCCGGCTTCGATGGTTCGAGCTTGTTTTCCCGTAGCTTGCGGAGGGTGAAAGCATCAATTCCGTTGGCCACGAACGAGCTTTTTATCGCCGGTGGCTCGACTTCAGCCACTGGTTGAAACGACCAGTGGTCCATCTTCAACGCATCACCGCCGGACAATTCATCCGGCATCTTCGCACCTTGGTCGATCCAGGCCCGCAGCGTGGTGATTTCGTTTTCTGAAAGCGGTTTGCCCTCAGGCGGCATCTTCAGGTCTGGGTTCTTCCCGGCGACCACCTGCACAAGAAAACTCTCGCTGCCTTTCCCCGGCAGAATCGAAGGTTCGCCGAAATCCCCGCCCCGTAGCAGCGATGCCCGCCTGTCCAGCCGCAAACTGCTTTCCTGCTCCTTAGGCCCATGGCACTTGATGCAGTGCTGCCGGAAAATCGGTTGGACGTCTTCCACAAAATCAATCTGCTCTTCGGCAGCGTTCGTCGAGACAACGGCACAAACTACCAATGCGAATGTCGAAATCCGAAACAAATTCGAATGCCCGAAACCGGATCGGAACCAGCAGGGCGGCTTGCTAATTCGACCTGCAGTTGCGTTACGAGGCCAAGGATGCTGTTGTGACATTTGTATTTCGTCTCGTGAAGTTGTTGAAGTGTTCGGTATTCACGCTAGTTTAGCCGCAAGGCCAACGGCCTGCGTGATTCGGCGTCAACCGCGCGCGGCCCGTTGGGCCAACGGTTAAACGACGAATTCAATACGACGTTTCAATCTGATACTTCTTCGCTAGGTACTGCCCAACGGTCTGCCTCTCGGCAGCAGTCAATGCCCGTCGGTAAATCAGCACCTCGGCGATCGCACCGTGTAGAGGAAAACGACCTTCTGATCGCAAACCCAGTTGCAGCGGCGTATTGTTCACGTTACGAGCGTCATCGGACGTGCGGTCGTCGCTTTCTTCACCGTCCACGGCAACCACGCCTCGATGACCGTCATTTGCCAACAGTCGAGCCGCGAAAATATGCGGCTTTCCGTCGCTGAATTGACTGGTCGTGCCGAGGTCGCTCGATGCAAGACCTCTCTGATGTCCGTGCGGAAGGAACCGCACGCCGGGATCGCCGTGGATATTGGCGTTGATGTGCAATTCGAAATCTTCATAGCCGCCCGCGATCAGGAACTGAATACTTGATTTCGCAGTTTGTGCAACGAAGAACATTTCGTAATCTTCATTCACCAGACCCAGGTTGCTCGGCGTTGCCAACTGCAACACGTCGTTGCCATCGAACCGGATCGCCGGCTTGTCGCCCATTGCATCAGGAATCCATCGCGGGCACTTGTCGTCAATATGCTGAGTCGCGTTCTGGGCCTTGCGATTGTCGCCCGTCAGCATGTCGCCCCACACTTGAACCTGGTTGTTACTGTTGCGGCGGATCGCTCCATCGGCGGACAGCCAGAGCGTCAAGCCTTCGGTCACGGGCGGATGCTGATCCGGCGGCAGCGGTTCGGCGATCGTCGAATCGCCAGCTCCACCAATCTCACCGGGAAACTGCTGACGCTGCGACGAGTCCAGTGGCCGAAGCTCGAGCCCCTCAGATTCCTTGCGGACGACTTGTACGGCTTCGCCCTGATTCAACCGCTTTACCGCAACATCGCTCTCTTGCGGTAACGAAACTTCAACGGCTCCTACGAAGACGTGAACTTCTTCCTCGCCTGCAGGCGATACGGAAAGACCAAACTCCGTTCCCAGATCCGTCACCAGCGAATGCGGCGTCTGGATCGCGAAGCCGACTGCGGCCTTCGGCACTCGCACGGCCAGTGTGCCGTAGCGCAAGGATGCGTGCGATTCCGAGTCGATCACCAGTCTGGCGGGACCCGCGAGCGTCACAACGGCTCCGCCCGCGAAGGTGATTTCCGCCGTGCCGTCGAGCAGTTCGAGCCGTTGCCCCTTGTAGAGGCTTGAACCGAAGCCCAGCGGCAGCGCCGTTTCCTCCCATACGCAGTCCACGCTGCCCGTGATCTGAGCAGCGACAATACGGTCCGAAACGCGCGGCTGATTGGGCTCGTCAGGCGGAACGGTCGCGCGAAACCAATCTGGTTGCAATATGGTGAACAGTGCTACGGCGACAACGCATACGGCCGCCGCCAGAACGAATGGCGTGACGCGATTGCCCCGCTGCGCTATGGTTGGCTGCTCTTGCGTCTGGCGCTCGATCTTGCGGATCGTTGCTGGGCGTGGTGGGCCGTCTCCCAGACTCAGTCTGGCTTCCATGTGGACAAGCTGCAGGTAGAAACGCCGAGCCTCCGCACTGGCACGCAGCATCGCTTCCAATTCTGCGACCTGCGAGTCATCGGCTGTCTTGTCGAGTACGGCAGAAATCAGCGGCCGCAGTTCGTTTTGCTGACTGGTCGTCATCTAGCTACGCTCCGTGGCCAAACGTCCGTTGATGCAGTCATGTAGCCATTCCCGAATGCTATCCAGGCGTCGATACAAGGTTCGCAAGCTGACTTCTTGTAGGCGTGCGATCTCTTCCATCGTTTCATCGCTGTCGTACCGCATCCGCACAAGATCCCGCTGTTTCAGTGGGAGCTTCTGCAGACAATGGTCCAACGCGGCTAATCGAGCGATCAGTTCGTCCTCCTGTTGAGCTCCCTCGGATGCCAACTGTTCGAGCAGTTCGTCGCTGAGCGATATTGTCTTCTTCCGCTTTCGTTTCCAATCGAAAGTCGTGAGCAATGCGAATCGGTAAGCCCACGGCAGGAACGGCCGGTCTGCGTCGTAATCGTCCGCTTTGCGGACAATCGCCATCGAAGCCTCCTGCAACACGTCCCAAGCTTCGGTCGCATCCGGTAGCAAGGCGAAGATGTACCGGTAGAGCTGCTCCTGATGCCGAACCAGCAACCCAACAATCCGTTCGTGATTTGCATTCAACTCGCTCATGTGCTAACCCGCCAAATATGCATTCCTCTAATATCTACTTGTTGCAGCCTGGCGGAACCTGCCAACAAAACCCGTCCGAATAACTCTGTCGCACCAATGAACGCCATTAAGTCGTGTCATGCCATTAACTTGCGGCGACCTTCACTTAAGAGTCGGAGATTTTTTGGCACATTCTTCCGCCAACAAACAAGTACTGAGTAAGGGCGAGTCCGATGCCGGCGCGCTTCCGCAGTACAGCGATGAATCCCTTTTCGATAAAATGGCGTAATGCGAGTCTTCACTGACTGCAACCCGTCGAGACGCGGCCGATACCTGCAGCGAGTCTTATTGTTATTGCCATTGTTCGTTGCACCGTGCACTTTGAGCCATGCGCAGCAACCGCCGTCGGACGACGTTCCGGCTTGGGATCGTCTGCAATTCGATGCCCACGTGCGACCGTTTCTGGTCAAGCATTGCAGCGGCTGTCATGGCGAGAAGACCCAGAAGGCCGAGTTGAATCTGCTGGCGCTGAATCCCGACATGGCGGCTGGCGACGATGCAGCGCTGTGGAACGAAGTGCTGGATCAGCTTGTCGCGCGACGCATGCCTCCTAAGGAAAAGCCGCGTCCCGAGGCCGAAGCGTTGACATCCATGATCCGCTGGTTGACGTCCGAGCTGGAACGGGCGGCACGGGTTCGGCGTTCCACCGACGGCCGCGTCGTCGTGCGTCGTATGAACCGCAAGCAGTACAGTTACGCGTTGCAGGATCTGCTGGGAGTCGAGTTGGATTTTACCGGCGATCTGCCTCCCGAGGCCGTTTCGGCGGACGGCTTTGACAACAACGGGGCCCAGATCAGTGTCTCGTCATTGCACATCGAGAACTATCTGGCTCTCGCCCGCAAGGCACTCGACAAGGCGCTGGTCAACGGTGAGAAACCGGACATGTCCCACTACCGGTTCACGTTCGACCACACGCCGTTTGTCGAGCCGGACGGCGATCGGAAGTCGAAGCTGAAGGCGACGTTTTTCGAGTCAACAACCGACGGCAGGCAGCCGATCCCGCTCGAAGCCGTCATGGCCGTTGATGAAAAGACGCAACAGATCAGCGGCTTCGTCTCCTACAAAAATAAGGAACGGCAAAGCAGCGGGCGCGATGGCGCGTTCGCCCATTTGGACCACCGAGAATTGACGGTGGCCGAGGATGCCATCGTTCTGTCGCCGAATTCCAACGATCGCAAATTTGCGGTTCTCCAACTGCAAGAGTTTCCTAGACAGGGCAAATACCGGATTCGGATCAAGGCGGCCAGCCTGCCGCCCGTCGGCCGCGAAAAGCCGAGCGATCATCGCCCGGCGCGGCTGCGGATCAAGCTCGGAGCACGCACGAAGGGGTCATCCGGTGCCGAAGTCCCCATCGCCGACATCGACGTCGATGCGCCGGTTGGCAAACCTCGCGACTTCGTATTTGAAAATTACTTCGAAAACAAGAACGTCCCGCTGCGAAACATCTTGTACGCGAAACACATTCGCGTTGTTTTGGAGAACCCGGCTCCCAAGCCACCCAAGAATAAGCACGGCAAACGCGAGTTTCCGCCCGGCGAGCCTGCCTATTCGAGCCTGCTCGTTTATGAGTTGGAATTCGAAGGGCCGATGATCGAAAGCTGGCCGCCCGCCCATTACACCGCCATCATGGGCACCGCGACCGATGAAACCGACGAGCGGGCACAGGAGATCATCCGCCGCTTTGTCACCCGTGCGTTTCGCAAGCCGTCCAACCCGCAGGACGCCGAGCGGTTCATCGCTGTCTATATGCAATCGCGCCAGCTCAAATACTCGTTCGAGGAGTCAATCAAGCACGCGTTGACGGCCGCGTTGTGTGCACCGGAGTTCTTGTTTCTTGTGGAGCCGGACGCCGAGGTAAAGAATCAGAAGCCGCGCCGGGTAAACGCTTTTGAACTGGCCAGCCGGCTGGCGATGTTCTTGTGGTGCAGCATTCCGGACGACGAGTTGCTTGCCTTAGCCCGAACCGACAAACTTCTCGATCCGAAAGTGCTCACGGCACAGGTCGATCGTATGCTGGACGATCCCAAGTCGAAACGCTCGCTCCGTGATTTCGTCGACCAGTGGCTCGAACTAAGCAAGCTGGACAATATCAACATCAACAACCGACTGTTTCCCGACCGGCCGCCGACACTGAAAGCGGACATGCTCGAGGAAACGCGGCGGTTTTACGAACAACTGGTGCTCGTCGACGCCCCTTGCCCTGATCTGATAGCATCCGATTATTCGTTCCTCAACGAAACACTCGCCGACCATTACGGCGTCTCGGGCGTGCTTGGGCGCGAGTTTCGGAGAGTCCACTGGCCGCAGCCCCGGCAGCGCGGCGGCCTGCTCGGTCATGCCAGCGTGATGACGCTCTCCGCAGACGGCACGCGGACGCTGCCGATTTTGCGCGGCGCGTGGTTTCTGCGGACGGTAATGAACGATCCCCCGCCACCGCCACCGGATGTCGTACCCGAACTCGACAATCGCACGCAGGACTCCGACGAATTGACGCTTAAGGAGAAGTTGGCCAGACACCGCAACGACGCGGCCTGTCTGGATTGTCATCGCAAGATTGATCCGTGGGGATTTCCGTTTGAGCAGTACGACGCGATCGGCCGTTGGCGGACCGCCATGCCTAATTCGAAAGACGGCAAGGTTGATTACACAGCGATTTTCAGCGACGGTACAAAGATCGCGGGCATGGCCGAACTGCGACAACATCTGCTGCTGAAAAAGCACGACGCGTTTCTCCGAGCCTACATTGAAAAGTTGTTGGCCTACGCACTGGGCCGCAGTTTGGAATACACCGACCGAGCGGAAGTCGACGAACTGGTCCAAACAGTCAAGCAAAACGGAGCGACCATGCGCGGCGTGTATCGAGCGATTGTGCTCAGCGACGCATTTCGGACGAAGTAGCGGTTAGCTTTTAGCGATTAGCATTTAGCTTTTGTGTGCTGACCGCTAATCGCTAACTGCTAACTGCTAAAAGGCTTTCAAATGACAAAATCATGGCACTTAAACCGTCGAACGTTTCTCCGCGGCACGGGCGTTGCCATTGCTCTGCCGTGGCTGGAAGCGATGTCGTGGGCCGCGCCCGCTGACAAACAACCGCGGCGCACCGTTTTTCTTTACTTCCCCAACGGCTGCTACACGCCCACATGGTATCCCGAGCAGACTGGTCAGAACTACAACCTCTCGCCCGCGCTCCAGTCGCTGCAGCGGCACAAGGCCGACATGACCGTGATGCGCGGATTGAATTTGAATATTCGCGGCAGCGGGCACAATTGTGGCGACTACTGGCTGAGCTGTGCCAACCACCTCACCAGTGCGAACCAATACGCCAACGGCCTGTCGGTCGACCAGTTGATCGCTCAGTCGTTCGGCAACCAGACCCGCTTCCCGTCGCTGGTCATGTGCAACGATGCAGGCGTCGGCGAACAGTACCGCGCGCACACGCAATCTTATGATGAAAAGGGCCGCGCGATTCCGTCGCAATCCAATCCGCAACAGATCTTCGCCCGCCTCTTTACCGACGAGGGTGGCACGCGACAACAGAAGAAGCGGGCTTTCGCCGTGCAGCACAGTATTCTGGATGTCGTCGCTGACAGCGCCTCGTCACTGAAGCGAAACCTCGGTGCGCGGGATCAGCAAAAGTTGGACGAATACCTGACGTCGGTGCGCGAAATCGAATGGCGTGTGCAGCAGTCGGAACAGTGGATCGACATCCCCAAACCGCAGGTGGACGGCTCGGGTTTGCAACTGCAAGCGACGGTTGAGGAACCGATCGCCTATGTCGACACGATGCTTGATATCATCTTTCTGGCACTGAAGACCGACACCTCGCGCGTCGCGGCGTACATGCTGTCGCGCGAGCAATACGGCTCGATGCAAAACCTCACCAGTCGGTTGGGCATTTCCGATCATGGCCACCACGACATCTCCCACAAAGGCCACAGCATGGGGAAGGAGTGGACGCTGGTCGATCAATTCTTCAGCCAGCGATTCGGCCATTTCCTCGATCGTTTGAAGAGCTACCGCGAAGCTGATTCCACGCTGCTGGACAACACGTTGGTCGCCTACGGCGGCGGCAATAGCACCCGGCACAACTGCTCCGACTTGCCGACGATTCTCGCCGGCGGCGGGGCGCTGGGCCTACAACACGGCCAGCATCTGCACCTGAAAAACCGCCCGCTGGCCGACCTGTGGCTCACGGCCCTGCAGACGATTGGCATCGAGACAGAACAATTCGCCGCCGGCCGCCGCCCGATCGACGAGCTGCGAAAAGCGTGAGAGGCTTCATATGTCGGACTACGGGATGGTAAAGGGAGCACGGCTTGGATTTGCGACGTTGCCGCGGCGGGAAAGAACCGGATTTGGATTGACGAGAACACGGTCTCCTGTGACGGCGACTATATGGTGACTGAAAAGATTGAAGGAGAAGGGTTCCGCTGGCAGAGGGTCGGGCTGAACGGCTGGAAGCTCAGTCCGCAAGGCGCGAAGTTGGCGTGGTCGACATCGAATCTTCTGGACGGCGACCAATACGCCGCCTGTATCGCCCAGGGGCACGTGTACCTGACAAGCCCCAGGGGATTGCACGTATTTGAGCTGACCACCGGCAAGCAAGCGGCCCACCTGCCGCAAGGCGACGGACACCGCACCACCTTGCACTCCGCGGCCGGGGCCCGGCTGTTCATTCAGGCGCAAGGACGCCACGGCAGTCAGGGCTTCAAGACGTTCGACCTGACCACGCC
>CALBSZ010000094.1 GCA_937967665.1 uncultured Planctomycetaceae bacterium | reverse complement strand
TGCGGTTCGGCTACATCCCGGACCCCGAGACAATCTACCAGGACACCTTCAAACTCCCTCCGGCCAGCCGGATGACGATCGCATTCGACGGGCAGCGGACGCCGGCCGAACGTTACTGGCAACTGGAGTTCCAGCCTGACCATTCGCTGGATGACGTCGAATGGGAGCGATTATGTGAAGCGACGATCCGCGAATCGGTCGAGGCGCATCTGGTGTCCGACGTCCCGTTCGGCGTCTTCCTGTCTGGCGGGATTGACTCGACGCTGGTGGCGTGTTTGATGAGCGAGATTCTGGGCCCGGGCGTACAAGCTTTTTCCATCGGCTTCGATGAAACGCCGTACTCCGAAATCAAGTACGCCGAAAAAGCTGCTAAGCAGTGCGGCATTCATCTGAACGCGGAAATCGTGAAGCCGGACGTCCAGTTGGTACTTGAACTCGCCCAGCACTATGGTGAGCCGTTTGGGGACAGTTCCAATCTTCCGACCTGGTATCTCAGCCGTCTCACGCACTCGCAGGTTCCGATGGTCCTGTCCGGGGACGGTGGCGACGAATTCTTTGCAGGTTATCACCGTTATCGATGGTGGATGAACTCCTACCTGCCACCTCGCGAACTGATTCATTTGGCCAGGTTTCCTCGCAATCTCGCCTTGAATCCGCTCCGCAGCTCGAAAATCGTGGGCAGCGTTGTCGGTCGCAGCGGAATCGCCAGGCGAAGTGTCGGCTGGCAGGAATCGATCCGGGTCTTCGCGACCGTCGGTTACCAGCGATTGTGGAAGCCATCGTTTCATGAGCAGCTATTTCCCTCGGCACCGACCTTTCATGATGCGGCGCTGACGGGCGAACGCTTTGATCGCCTCGCCTTCGCGCAGCATGTCGACATCAACACGTATCTTCCGGGTGATATCCTGACCAAGGTCGATCGGGCCAGCATGTACCACGGTCTTGAAGTCCGCACACCGTTGATTGACGTCGAAGTCGCGAAGCTGGCGGCCACATTGCCGATGAATCAACGGATTCGCCACTGCAACGGCCATGGCCGCGTTTTGAAATACCTGCCCAAGCGATTATTGGAGCAGCGATTTAGCGACGACTTCGTGCATCGCCGTAAGATGGGTTTTGGCATCCCGGAGCACGAATGGCTGTGCGACGACGCTGCGCTGGGACACCTGGTTCACGATTGCTTGCTGCGAGATCAAGCCAGGATCCACGAATTGCTGGACCAGCGCGAAATCGCCCACATCGTCGCCAGTCTTGCCGGCAACCCCAAGCGGCGGCGGATGGTCTGGCTGCTGATGATCTTGGGGATCTGGCTGGACGCCAACCCCGAAGTCTCATTCGCCCCTGCCGGGAGCGTGTCCCATGCCTGAGGTAATCGCGAGTCAACGACCGAACCAACTACATCCACCCTCCCGCTTGCGGGAGGGTCGCGAGGAACGAGCGGGGAGGGCACACATGAACTCGAAACCCTTCACCCGCCGCGAAAGCACCGAAACCCTTTTACGCTTATCGCCTCTCGAACAACATTTGTAGACTGAGCAACCCACATGCAAGCCACGGTAGAAATTGAATCCGGCCAGCGCTTCGCGTTCGGTGCCAACTGGCTGCGGTTCCTGGAAACGGTGGACGGCGAGCGGATTGCGATGGCCCAGCAGGACATCACGCAGATGCTGCAGGTCGACGACTTGTCCGGCCTGCGCTTCCTGGACGTCGGCTGCGGCAGCGGACTGTCGTCGCTGGCCGCCGTCCGCCTGGGCGCCACGGTCCATTCGTTTGATTACGATCCCAGCAGCGTCGGCTGCACGCAGGAATTGAAACGGCGCTTCGAGCCGGACAACACCGCGTGGCAGATCGAGCAGGGGAGCGTCCTGGACCGCGACTACCTGGAATCGTTGGGCAAGTACGACATCGTCTATTCCTGGGGCGTCCTGCATCACACCGGCGCCATGTGGCAAGCCATCGAAAACGCCATGATCCCGGTGGCCGAACACGGCAAGTTATTCATTTCGATCTACAACGACCAGGGCTGGAAGAGCCGCGTCTGGCGACAAATTAAGAAGGCGTACTGCCACTCGCCGGAGCTGGCAAAGCCGTTGCTGGCGCTCGCCATCGGCGGCGCGACCGAGCTGCTTGGATTCGGCAGACACCTGTTTTCGCCGATCGAGTTTGTCCGCCGTCGTCTGCAGTATCGCAAGTTACGCGGCATGAGTTACTGGCACGACGTCATCGACTGGATCGGCGGCTACCCCTTCGAAGTCGCCTCGAGCGAAGAAATCACCGAATTCTGTGCCGGTTCCGGACTTGTCCTCGACAACCACAAGTCCGTCGGTACCAGCAGCGGCTGTAATGTGTTCGTGTTTAGGAGGAACAGTCACACTCAGTTTTCGGGCATAGGCCAACGCTGAGAGTAGCGACGTCCTCAAATGTACTCATTTATAAGCGTCTTGGTGCGGAGCATTATGAGACTACCAAGTACAAACGTGATGCTAGAGATTGCGATAAAAATGATCCAACTCCATTGGTGAAATTCTGCGTGAAACACGTCGCGAAAGCAAATGACAACATGTGATAGGGGGTTGAGCTGGATGTAATGCCATCTTTCAGTTCCAACCAATGATTCACTCGCCACGACAGGTGACACAAATACCATCAGGTTCATGACAACCGCAACGATCTCGCGTAGGTCTTTGACGAGAACACCAATGATCATGCACGTCCACGACACTCCCAAAACGAACAATGCAAGGATTATGAAAGGCAAAGGTAGCCACACAAGAGTCCAACTAGCCGCGCCAATAGCGACAACAGTAAGCATGTATATCGCGAGTGACACCATGGCACCGATTGCACCAACAATTAGGTTTGTCAGAGGTAACGTCTCAATGGGATAAATGACTTGTTTTACCAAGTCGATACGCTCACGTACTAGCGACGGTGCAGCCATAATCGAATACGTCATTATCTGCCAGGGTATCATTCCGGAGAGCACATATAGAGCATAGTCGAAGCGACTGTCGTTTCCGGTCGGCATCTGCGACTGGAAGACGTAAGATACAATAATCACGTAGGCGGCGGTTTGAATAAACGGGTTAAGCAAGACCCATGCGCTCCCGAGAAACGCACCTTTGTTGGTTCCCTTTAGGTCTTTCACCGCCATCTCCCAGATTAGCTCACGATTCACGTAAATCGAAAGAATCATTAAGACGGGAGCGTTAAGTGAGTAAAACCTATTTCTGGCTATTAACGTTTGATTTGTTGTCACTGAACGTAACCGCGTGCAATTGAATAAATGTGGTGGAATGGTCGACACAGGCTAGTATAGGTTACTGCCGTATCGCTGCGGTCGGGACCTATAGTCGAACAGTCTGTATCGGTTGAGGGAATTGTGATGCGCCAGTTGGCTCCTGCCGAGTTCGTGCATCGATTCCGACGAGTGGTATCAAGTTTGCATAATGTGCCACAGGCGATGTAACCATTGCCATTTTGTTGATCCTAGTCATCGTCCGTTTGGATTTGTGCCACTTTTTCAACACTAAAGTTCCCATATGAGCGAAGTTGCCGTAAAAGTCGCGAATGTATCTAAGAGGTTCAAGTTATACAAAGATATTGTTACGGGACCACTTTTGGAACTGCTGTGTTTCTGGAATCGAAAACGCTTTTTCGAAGAGTTTTACGCTGTAAATGATGTGTCGTTTGAGATTCGGCGCGGCGAGGTTGTCGGAATACTTGGTGCTAACGGCGCTGGAAAAACGACGCTACTGAAACTTGTCGCTGGCCTCTTACCAATTGACCGAGGGCACCTGGTCATAAACGGAAAAGTCACTGCACTACTTGCGCTCGGTGTTGGCGTTCAGCCCGAAATGACGGGACGCGAGAATGTGTTATACGGTGGGTTACTCGTTGGAATGAAAAAAAGTGAAGTGCTCAGAAAAATGAACGACATTATCGCGTTCTCAGAACTCGGGCATTTCATCGATCGTCCATTTCGAACCTATTCTTCTGGAATGCGTGCAAGGCTTCTGTTTTCGATAGCGATGAGCATTGACCCCGATATCCTCATTGTTGATGAGGCGCTCGCGACAGGTGATACAGCCTTTGTACGCAAGTGCATGGAGCGGATTCATCAGTTGTGTCGCAATGGAGCAACAATTCTATTTGTTTCTCACAACACGTCTCATATTGAGCAATTATGTGATCGCGCGTTTCTCATGTCGAAAGGCCAAATCGTGTCAGTCGGTAGCCCCAGTGAAGTCGTTGCGGAATACAATCGCGAGGCGTTTGAAAACCATGCAGCACGAGCGGCGGCGTCCCAGACAGAACTAATTCCGATTGACGGTGACGGCCGCATTTCAATAACAGACATCGCGTTGCGCAATGCGGCTGGCGATGCCACGCAGGCCTTCTACTCGGGCGAGCCAATGGCGATCACGATTGATTACGTGTCCAACCTCAGTCCACACGAAAGCGAAGTTACGTTGTTCGTTGGGTTCTTGCGTCTTCCTTCCGGTGAATATATTGGTGAAATCAATACACGGTTTCTCGTCGAGCGTTTGGGAAGTAGCGTATCCGGAAAGGTTCTTACAGTAGATGCAGCGGGTTCATTTGAACTTCGGCTAGATCCACTATTATTGCTGAACAATCACTATTCTCTCTGGGTTGTCATTTGTGACAAGCAAGGAAATACTCGGTGTGAGTACAGAAACGTAAAGCCTTTTTTCGTAGCAAGAAGGCAGTTGTCCACTACTCGAGGGCCCATCTTCTGGCAGCCGTGCGAAATCATCACCACCGTTGAAAAAGGATCCGGATGATTCACGTCGATCAACCGTATGTAAGTGGCATCAGAGACCGTGCTGATTCCTTGCAAGTCATATGTGTAATGGGAATGGCCTATTCTGGTAGCACACTACTGAACTATTGCCTGGATGGACACCCTCGGATATTCGGCGGCGGGGAGTTGCATTGGTTACTCGCACCAGACAAGGCTTCATTCGACTGGGATGTGGCGTGCACGAATTGCGGGACGGGTTGCCCGTATTGGACCAAGAACCTTATCAACAGCCTCAGTCTTGAAACGTTTTACCAGGGCATTGCGAGAGCGTTTAGCACATCGATTATCGTTGATACTTCCAAGGAGTGGGATTGGTTTGGACGCGTGCTGCATACGGGCGCAAATCGCGAAGTGATGCCAATTCTGCTTGTTCTGACAAAGCATCCACTACGGCACCTTGCATCGCATCTGGCCAACAAGGAAGCATTTTCCCCCGCCTCACAACACGTGTCTCGGTGGAGTGGATTGCGCCGACAATTCTTGATGCGGAAGTATGTTGCGAGATTTCACCGTTGGTATCAGCGATTATTTTCGCTTATGCCGAGCGACTATATTACCCACAGGGTCAGGTACGAAGACGTGGCCGAACGACCATGGGAGACTCTCGCACCAGTGATGAGCTCGCTTCGTGTTGAGAATTCACCACTAGTATCTCAGCCCTACCGATTTGTGCATCATCAAATTGGCGGCAATGCAGGAACACATTTCATCGCAACAAAGAATTGGCTCGGGGGTGAATCAGATGTGCATGCGTTGCGACGTGCTCAATATCAGAGAAGTGACGGAATGTTCCTGGACAATAAATATCAACAGTTGTTCTCAGCTTCCGAAATCAAGTACCTATTCCGGGATTACAAGTACAGAAACTTGTGCGAGTTACTCGGATATGACACTGATCCACTAAGCACAAATCGGAGAAGCTAATGCTATTTCGCGTCTGCCCTAAAGTCAATTTTCGTAGGTTCGGCTACTTTCCGTCCGGAAACCGGTTGAAGGATCTTGAGCGAACGCTGTTTGGCCATCCCAATCTTCGTAAGCGTCTTGAGGCACCTGAGATTATCAAAGCGTTAAATCTAGCCCCAACCGACGTTGCTCTCGATTTCGGATGCGGCCTCGGGTTTTTCACGGTTGAAATGGCCAAGCTCGCGAAAAAGGCCTACGGGATTGACACCAATCCCTTTCTTGCAACGCTCAAAGTACCAAGCGAATTGAAGGAAAAGCTAGAGTTTGTCGTCGCTTCAGGCAAATCGCTGCCGTTTCCAGATGACTCGTTTGATGTAGTCCTTGCTAGCGAAGTGCTTCCCATGATTCCAAAGCCGCGCGAGTTTCTGTCAGAAATTGCGAGAGTATTAAAACCCGGTGGACGCCTCGTTGTTTCAAACGGAACTGGACATCCCGTGATTAAGAACGCGTACGACAATCCAACCTACAGGATGCGTCGCCTTAAACGGCGATATGGTGATCGAGTCCCGGAATCATACGCCGCTTATTGTAAGGCTCTTCAGTTGTCGTTTGGCACAGCTCGCAATGACTTTTTCTCCGACGATGAAATTGTTCACCTGCTCCAGTCGAGTGGTTTTGGAGACGTGTCGGTTTCACACACGGCGATCGAAGCCCCCGCTAACCATCTTTCGTGGCTTCAGTTCGAAAGTTTCTTGGCCACAGGCAAGACAGTGCGGCATGATTGGTTCGTGCCAAAACTGATCTGGTTCAGCATCGTCAGCTACTTCAGTAAACGCGAACATTCTGGAGGACATTTGAGTGTCTCCTACAATTGGAAAAAAACAGCTGACACAGAAGCTACTACGTCGATGGGCAGCTCTGAGGCGAAGGCATGACTCCTATCGACTCGAAAAGCAGCGGCAGCCAATGCTAAATGTTCCGATACCGCTCGGTTTCTACAAGGCCTTCATCAACCGACTCCTTGCCATGACGGACGTGACATGTTGCGGGTTCGCGGAAACCATGACCGGCAATTCGACAAGTGTGTTTTTTCGTCATGATATTGATACCTGCGAATGTATCGGCAACTTGCAGCGAATGATTGACTTGGAACTCGAACTCACGATTAACCCGGGAGTATATGTCCGAGTCGACGGTGAAGATTACGCTGCACATGCGTTCCGTGACCTCTTTCAGGACTTGCACGCTAGGGGGATTGAAATTGGATTGCACACATCCTGCTACACGAAGGATAACTACTTTGGAGAACTAGAGCGTGAACGAACTGAATTTACGAAACAGCTCGGTTTTGAGCCACGTTCTTTTTCGGTTCATGGCCTCGGAGACTATCGAAAATCGGTGCGTCATGAGTTCTACTGTGCAGTCGCTAACCGACTGCACGACTTTGGCTTTGAATTCTCCGACTGCCATCCATCGCTGCGTGAATACCACTATACATTGCAAGACTGCTACCTCGACACTGCAAGTGGAAAGCGATTTATATACGACGATTTCACATTCTTGCCGCGTCCCAAAGATGTCCAAAAAAACTACCTCGTATTGACACATCCCTGTTATTGGACGGTGTAATGGTCTCTCTCCTCTGTGTTGCGATCGTGTGTATTTGTTTCGTGATTCGAGCGACGCCACGATTCGTAATTCGACACACGCTTGCTGCCGACACTTGCTTTCATCTTTATTGCGCGGAACTGTATCGTTCAAATCGCTTTCGTATTCCCAAGACGATTACTCGTCTAGTCATGCCGAATGAGAATACATATCCGCCACTATATCATTTGCTGCTGGGCCTATTCCCCGTTCGGCTTCGTTCTTATGCGGAGCGATTTTCCGGTGCGGCCTTTGATACGCTTTCGCTAGTAGTTGTGTACGCGTATACTCGAGCGCTTCAAGATGCCGGTGTCGTTAACGATTCTCAACACATACCTCTACTTGTAGTTACGTTCTTTTGTTTTTCTCCCGCACTGTTGAGAATTGGAATAGGCCCAAGGGCGTTTGATGGTAGCCCTCGCGTTCTCGGCCAATTGCTGTATTTGATCCACATCTGCTCATTTCACGTTTGGACGCACACGGGTAGCGTGTGGCTAGTCTGCCTGAGTGTTGGTGCCGGCGCTCTGTTAATTCTGACCGCGAAGTTTGCTAATCAGGTTTTTGTCTTCTTTGGTATTTGCTTCACCGTGATATACCCGCCGTATGCAGGCGTTGCTGGAGCTGCATGCCTACTGTCTACCGCGGTCAGCATGGGGCATGCGGCCAGGGTAATCCGGGGGCAGTTTCGGCATTCCCTTTTCTATGTTAGGTACTTGCAAAAGGTGTTCCTTCATCCGCAATCGCGAACATTTGGCCGGTACATGTACGACGCGGCCGCTCACTGCTATTTGTTGCTTACCGGCGGTCGAGTGTGGAACGCAGTGAAGTGGTATTTCACAGAGCGGAACACTCTTCACGTCGCAATAACCGCGCAACCATTTCTTCTTGCCGCGTGCTGGTACATTTACACGAATGGTGGCTCGCCGTTTATGACTACATGGATTGGAAGTGCATTAGTTGCATTCTTGATCACGTCATGTCGCTGGCTTGCGTTTTTAGGTGAACCGGAGCGTTACCTAGAGTTTGCTACTGCACCCACCGTAATCATGTCAGCTGTTCTGTTTACAGGGTTGCCCACGTGGAGTCTTCTGGTAGTGTTGTGCTACTGTGTCACGTCGACAGTGTGTAGTGTGCTAAACTACGTAATCGACCATTTGCTCGCGGAGCGGCAGCATAACCAAGTCGTTGCTGCATGTGATATGTTGAATAACTTGCCTCAAGGCATAGTACTGCCAATTGGCTCGATAAAATGGGCCGTCTTGTTGAAGACTAGACACCACGTGCTTGCACCCGGCTGCAATCTTGACGAAAGAGTTCAGTCCGTCGAGCAGTTCATGCAAGTCGCTGGTAGGTATCCGTATCCAGGGCCACAAATCGAGCCGCTTCTGCAGAAGCACTGCGTACAGTACATTGTGACGACACGTCGGGAGCTTACGCACTACCTCAATCGAATCTGCGAGGATTGTAGTCGCTTTGAAGAACTTACAACAGTTGTAAATGAATGTGACGCGTTCTTGGTACTGATTGTCAAACGGGCGTTGCTTAGCTCTAAACTTACGTGCACTCCGGTAGCACTACCGGCGGCGAAATGACGTTGCCAAGGCGACAACGCGTAGATCGCATGATTTGTGCGGCTGGAACACGTTCGGTATCCACTTGTACCTCTTCCAGAATGAGTGCTCCGCTTCCTGCGAGCACACTGACGTGTCCAGATGTCGCATCGACTTCGATAACCTGGCCTGCAATTCCCACATGCGGACACGGAAGTGTTCGTGCTCGCGCGCGCCAGACTCGCATTCGGCGATCATCAAGATACGTGTAAGCACCGGGGAATGGCTCGGCCGAAGCACGAACCACACGTGCTAGCCACGTAGCCGGCTCACTCCAGTTAAGTAAGTTATCCTCCGGCCGACGCGGCAGGCAACGCAGAGTCAATCTCGGGTCTCTTGGCTGCGGCGTTGGTCGGGCTGAATCTCTTTCGATGCGATTTAGAGTTTCCGCAAATGTGTCTGGAATGGCCTCTTCTAAAAACTCATAGATGTGAGAGATGTATGTAGTGTCATCGATCGAAAAGTACCGTTTGGAATAGACAGCGCCACTATCGAGTTCTCCAGACATTTCGTGAATCGTAAGAGCAATCTGGTGTTCACCTAAAAGAATCGCCCAGTTTGGACAAGCGTTGCCACGATAACGTGGCAGATCGCCGGCATGTGCATTCAAGATTCCGTGCGGAAACAGTTCCAATATGGATGCTGGAATTATAGTGGGCCAGTTGACGCTAATGGCTACATCAGAACGCCCTGCCTTCAGCGTACCGATGGCGTTGATTAAGTTTGAATCGCAAATGCATTCGCAACCGTACTCGTCCGCCAATCGAAGGAAATCCTCTTCGGTACGACTATACTCAGGCGAGCCTTTTGTTGTCACGATTAGCGAGATGTCGTGACCGTCTTCATGAATTCGTTTGATGCTGTGGTACAACCATGATGTTCTGCCAATTGCAGCAATTCTCATATGACCGGTCCTTCTTTGTGCAAATGGCGTACAATGTCGCAGCTGATATCTGGAATCGAAAGGTGTCCTGCTGCTTGCTGCCTTCCCATTTAGACTTAATACTTAACTTGACCCTGCCCTCGCCGTGCCCGGAACCAGCGGCAAGGCCGGCGCGCTTGTAGACAGCACATGTTGTGCGGCAACGTCAGCGTGGCTAAACTGTCTCATCGCGGCGACCAACTCTTGCCCAACACGTAATCCGCCCGCATGCAAGTCAATAACCGGTTTCGGGCCGACATAGTCGGTTCCAACCGTCATCCAACTCGGCGGAACACCATTCGCTGGCACTTTGCAAATACCAATTCGGCGTAGCTGGTCAGTGTCGATGTTGCCACAGATATGAATAAGGTTGGTCGAAGTGGCTTCTATCCATTCCAACGGAATCGAGTCGTCGCCAAAGAGAGGTTCCCGAAACTTATGTTCAACGAGAACAATCGCATCCAAGTTCTTAAACGTGTCCTGGCATAGTTCGTTACGATATGTCGGAGCCATTGGATCAAGAAGGGTGACGGCTGAGCCGTTGTTGGTGAGCACTTCGCATACGGCGCTTCCGAATGGCGAGGACCCGATAACGAGTACGTTTGATCGGTAAGCCTCGCACTGACATTCTAGCAAGAGTTTCAGTGCCAATATTCCTACGTATCTGAAGGTGTCTAGCCTGCAATCTGTTTCATCCGTACCCATCACAGGAATGTTGCAGCGACGACACGCCGGCAGGTCGACGTCGCTTGGCCTAAACTCCCAGGGTTCGAACATGAGTGCGATCGCACTATTTGGGCGCATCTTTTCTATGAATACATTATCTATTGGTCGTACGTGTCCCAGGTTTGTAACAAGGTCCACCTCGGGGGCGAAGATGTGCGCCGGCTCATCTGAGAATTTAATTCGCGATGACACGCCAAGTTGAGAGGCCCACCATTTAGAGTACTCGATAACTTCACGAGCTGTGCCGTGTGTGGTATCTCGTGCCACTGCGATCACTTGAGGACAGCCAGACAACGCCGCGAGCAAGGAAGTAACAACATATGCGCCCGACGCCGCTTCCGTTAGTACAGAGGTGTCGGTTAGGTCGAGTTCAAGACATGTAATGGAATCGCACATGAGTTTGGCGATTCGTCCTGGCATTTTGATGCGATTCATGGCATCCGAGACCTAGCTAAAAGATGGGTTTCGTTCGGATGTTCCTGATGCCGACAACGAACCTATTACGGGTCTTTTGCAAGGAGCATTCGTGTCGCGAAACGTCTTGCACCAGCAGTCGAAGTTGAGCAGCGACCAGATCAATAGGCGGTAATTGTGTTGGCCTGTGAGGTGCGAGTTAATCACGCGGCATATGGTGTTGTAATCCAGGTACTCGTAAATCGGTGAGGACTTGGTGTATAGGTTGTCACGGACGTAGTCGATGCTCTCGCCCTTGAACCAGGTCGCATCGGGAGCGGAGAAGCCCTGCTTCTTGCGATCCGTGACTTCGGCAGGAATGAAACTGTTCATCGCCTGGCGGAGAATGGTCTTGCCATCGCGCAGGCGCGCTTTCGCTGCGGCGCTGTTCGCTCCCGAGATGTTGTGGTCTAAAACTTCTGGCGAGTCGATATTGGTAAGTTTGTACTTCACTGGAACACGCATTGCGAAATCCACCAAGTCGTTATCCAAAAATGGAATACGCGTCTCCAGCGAATGCGCCATGGACAGTTTGTCTTCCACGACCAGCAACCCGTGCAGGAAGGTCTTCGCTTCCAGGTATAAGCTGTGATTCACGTAGTCCGCAGGACGATCGAGGTCGGCTGTATTGCTACCGAAAATGTCGCGAAAAATGCCGCGCGTCGAAACATCCTTGACGTCTTGCCAGATCGGGCGAAAGACCTGGGGCATCGTCGAATCTTCCAGCAGACGCTGCCAGTACGCGTAGTATTGGTCAATGTAGTGATCAAAGTTGTCGTTCGCAACGGCACGATAGTAGCGCCACGGATAGCCGCCGAAAATTTCGTCGCCCCCCGTTCCGGCGAGGGCCACCTTAACAAACTTGCTGGCCAGTTGCGCGGCGTAGTAATTGGGATAGCTCTGACCAACTCGCGGCTCTTCCAGGTGCCATGTCAACTTGGGCAGAACACGCTCCATATCCCCGGCCTTGAGCACCATCTCATAATGCTCGGTCTTGAACAAATAGGACATGTGCTCGGCGGCTTCGCGCTCGTCAAACGCCAGTTCCAGTCCCGACGCGGAATGTAAGTCGAACCCGCAAGTAAACGTGCGCATGTACGGCAATTCCCTGGCAGCGATCGCCGTGATCGAACCTGAATCCATTCCGCCACTCAAGTACGAGCCGATTTCCACGTCGCTGACCAACTGACGCTGCACGGCTCGCTGGAATAGCCGTACCAGCTCTTCAGAGCTTTCCTGGAAAGAAATCGAATTGTCTGGTTCCTCGAAATTGAAATCCCAATAGCGGACCGGCGATATACTAGGGCTGTCAGTCGCGACATGTGCGTACGTGCCAGCTGGCAGGATGTCGACATTGCGAAACAGTGTTTGTGACGTGAAATAGTTCTGGAAAGTGAAGTACTGCACCAAGGCCGTCTTGTCGATTGAGACCCGAAATGACGGATGTTGCAGGAGCGCTTTCACTTCAGAGGCAATCAGCAGCGCTTTGCCTGCGCGTGCGTAATACAGCGGTTTCATGCCATAGCGGTCACGCGCAATAAACAAGGACCGCTTTGTATGGTCCCAGATGGCTAGTGCAAACATGCCATTAAGCCGCTCGACGCACTTTTCCTGCCATTGCATGTAGGCGTACAGGACAACTTCCGTATCCGAATGCGAGCAAAACGTATGTCCCAACGCTTCCAACTCTTTCCGCAATTCACGGAAGTTGTAGACTTCGCCATTGTAGGAGATCACAAAGCGACCGTCCGCAGCGGTCATCGGTTGTGCAGCGGCGTCCGAAAGGTCGAGAATCGCGAGGCGCCGGTGGCCAAGTCCAACGTTGCGATCAATATAATGTCCGTCACCGTCGGGCCCGCGGTGCGCAAGGGCATCGGTCATCCGCTTCAGGATGCGCTGGTCAACCGGTTTCCCGTCCAGATGGACGATGCCAACAATGCCACACATGTTTATTTCGAAATAGTTTCGAGTGTCCGGGCGACATAGTCGATGTCGTCGGTCGTCATCCCGTTGAACAAAGGCAAGGCGATCGTCTGCCGACTGCAGTAGGTCGCGTGGGGATATTCATTAGCGTGCTTGTGAGTGTCGTAGAGTCCAAGGTCGGGAATAGCATGTGTACCCGGACGAACTCCAATGCCCCACTCTTGCAATTGTTGCATGATATCTTGGCAAGAGAGCGGCGCAGTTCCTTCATCAATGCGGCACACGTAGGTCTGCCACGAATGTTGATAAGCTTCGTTCACGATCGGTGCGTGGAGCCAGGCAATGTTTGCGAGTTGCCGCGTGTACTCGGCGGCTAGTCGCCGCCGTTCGGCTACGAATTCATCCAGCTTCGTTAACTGGACGATGCCGACAGCGCCCTGTAAATCGGTCATGCGATAATTAAAACCGAGCATGTTAAAATCGGGCAGCAGGTAGGGCTTGGCGCCATGATGCCTTTGTTCTTCGGACAGGCTAGCGCCGTGATTGCGCAACATATTGATTCGTTCTGCCAATTGATCGTCGTTGGTGGTGACCATGCCACCTTCGCCCGTGGTAATGATCTTGCGGGGATGGAACGAAAAACAGCCGATTCGCCCGAGCGAACCTGCTGGACGTCCGCGATAGGCAGCTCCAGCGGCACAAGCGGCATCTTCGACGAGCGGAATTTCGCCCGCAACTTCGGCGATGGTGTCCATGTCGGCGCAAAGTCCGAACAGATGAACGGGAACGATGGCTTTCGTGCGTGGTGTAATGGCCGCCGCGATTTTTTCCGGATCGATATTGAACGTAACCGGATCGACGTCCGAAAATACCGGCGTCGCGCCGCAGTAGCGAACGACATTCGCGGTTGCAACCCACGTAAAGGCGGGGACGATCACTTCGTCGCCAGGGCGAATATCCAACGCGACGAGTGCCAGATGCAGGGCTGTTGTGCAACTGGTTGTGGCGATCGCATGCTTGACCCCGTGCCTCGCGGCAAAGGCCGCCTCAAATTCGGCGACCTTGGCGCCTTGCGTCAGCCAGCCGCTCACGAGCGGCTCGCGCACCGCCAGCCATTCGTCCTCGCCGCCACTGGGCCGTGTAATGGGCCGGTTTCGCATTCCGTTAGATAGCATGAAGACGCTCAATCCCTTCACGCAGTTGATAGCGCGCTGCGAAACCAAGTTGCTTACGGGCTTTTTCTGGACAGCCCACCCGGTTCTTGACGAACGTCGGTCCGGCCGGTTCGTATTGGATTTCCAGGCCGCTGCCGGTGATCTCAAGAATCAACTCGGCAAGTTCCTTGATCGTGGTCTTGATCCCGGAGCCGACGTTGTAGAATTCGTCGACGGTATCGGCCTGCATGGCCAAGACATTCGCCAATGCACAGTCCTCTACGTAGACGAAGTCGTAGGCCTGTGAGCCGTCACCGTAAACAATCGGTGGGAGCCCGGCGTCGATGCGGTCCAGGATCTTCATGATCACCGAAATGTAGGCCCCCTGATAATCCTGACGAGGTCCGTAAACGTTCATATACCTCAGGCCGACGTATTCGAACCGTTTGTCGCTGTCCTTGTAGCGGTGAAACAAGGCCCTCGCCATCTGCTCGCCCGCAACTTTCGTCGCCCCGTAGAAGTTTGTGTTGTTGTACGGATGGTCCTCGGTCATCGGTTCGGTGATCGCGTCGCCGTAGACGGAAGCAGATGAAGAGAAAACCACGCGGTTCACACCGTTGTTGACACACGCTTCCAGTACGTTGAAGACGCCGCCGATATTGACATTGAAGGCGGAACGCGGGAAGTCGTGGCAGTGCAGCAGCCACAAGGCGGCGAAGTGAAACACGCCATCGATCCCTTTCATGGCCTGATTCAGGATATCGGTATGCAGGATGTCGCCACCCAGCGGAAAGACGTTTACCCGCGGGTCGCGCAGCGCGTCAGTCAGATTCGTGATTTTGCCTCGAGTGAAATTGTCGAAGATACGGATTTCGGCCACCGGCTCGCGCAGCAAGGCATCAACGGTATGCGAGCCGATCAGGCCGGCACCGCCAATAACGAGTACACGTTTGTCTTTCAGGTCCATGTGGGGGATCTCGGCTGGAGAACTGGAGACGGGGACGGATGTGCCCCTATTCTTAAGCTAATTGAACAAGTTTAGCTCTCAACTGTTTAGCGACGCGTACGAACCGGAAACGTTCGTAAACATTTGCGCATGTTTGGGATGTCGGGAGAGTAACGATGAGAGCGGTTGAGGCGGTGGTTGGAGTTGCGCGGAGGATAACGATACGGGAAGGATGTTTTGCTGGGAGCGACGGAAGAGATGAGAAGATGGGCGTGTTTGATTTCCTCTGTCTGGTTGCCAGGCTCCGCCTGGGGCACTCGCGGTCCTCCACGCTCTGCCTGGGCTGCGCTGAAAGGAGGCGGAGCCTCGCAGACATTGCGTTCCCGAGCGGGAGCCTGGCAACGTGTTTCATGTCGTCGCTTCGCGACTGGTCTTGCCTGGCAAAATGCCGGCGGTCCTCGGACTCGCGTCCGAGGCTGTCGCATGCCACTGCTCCGCAGTTGAACTGCCGGTTCCCAGTCGCGAAGCGATGAAATGGGAAAGCCTGGGACGCAAGTCCCAGGACGCTCAACCAATCCCCGTTACCAGTCGCAACGCGACGACAGGCGTCTGGACCTCCGCCCATGGTTTCACGGACTGCAGAAGGAGACGCCACGCAGATGGTGCGTTCCGGCGGGAGCCGGGGTACGAGTGGAAAGCCGGCGAATGAGTGGAAGGGCCGAAGGAGGCGGAGTCTTGCAGACGGTGCGTTCCCAGGCGGGAGCCGGGGAACGAGTTGAACAGTGCGTCACCAGCCGGGAGCCTGGGGACGAGTTGATTGCCAGGACAGGTCCTGGCCTACGTGCTGGTGAGAAGTCAGT
>CALBSZ010000093.1 GCA_937967665.1 uncultured Planctomycetaceae bacterium | reverse complement strand
AGCTGGTACAGTCGAGTCTATGAGGCGTCACGTTTGCGCCAGGGCAGGTTCGGTCGGAGTGCTGGGGAGCGTCTCCACCGTGTAAAGAGTTGTTGACACACGGTTGCTAACACAGAATTGAGCGTGATGATTAGTCGACCAAACAATCCCGATGAAGTCACGCAGTTGCTGCTGAACGCGCAGCTGCGAGACGAATTGGAACCGTTTCTGGATGAATCTGTCGAGCTGGTCAATGTCCGGCAAATGCCGACGAGCGAGGAAAACGAGTTCCTGGCGTCGATGTTGGCCTGGGAGCGGGCTCCGGTCCTGCCCATCAGCCGATGGTTCGAACCGGAATTGGTGATTCCACGGCCGGACGAGATCAGCGATGGCGAATTGACACCGATCCTCTGGGACACCATCCACAAACTGTACTCCAAACGCATCGTCCTCGACTTCACGTCCCACCTCTCCGACCGGCAGCTCTACTGCCTGATTTTTCGCGACATCCTGCCCTCCTCCGAAAAACGCGTCGACCTGCCCAAAAACTACCTGCGCTTTCACTGCCTGGATCACAGCGGGGATCCCGAAGCGTGGCTGCGTTTCTATGCGTCCCACGAAGAGCGACTGGACTGGGCGGCCGACAACAACCAACCGCTGCCCCCTTCCGAGCCGCCTCCGTTTCCCCGTAAGATGCCGCGCCTGCCGCGGTGACCGTGTGCGGCCAAAGTGTTGACGGAAGCGACCCTGCGCTGTCGTGCTCGCCGCGGCAGACGTTTCGTCTTTGCTGCCACCGGGACAACGTGCCCTTGGCAATCACTCACGGCGAATACAATCGTTGCGCAAGTCGACGATCGTCAGAAACGTGCCAGGCCGCCAGCGACTTGGCCACTTCCTCGACGTCGTAGCGAATCAATTCCACATACTCGGCCGCCTTGAGCACGGGGATGATCGTGGCCAGTAGACGATCGTGCGGAAGCATATCGGCTGGCGCGGACAGCTGGGAAATCAACCAGGCCAAACGCACCACCTCGGGCAGGCTTGGAATCGGGTTGGCCAGCACGCCTTCCATGTACACTTCGCCTTCATGAACCAGGCCTCCACCGCCGCGCACCGGAAACACGACGTGAACATCCACTTCGTCCGGAGACGGGATCGAGAATGGATCATTCAGTTGCCTGAGCATGCCGGGCCCGCGGGCTTCCCATTGCTGCCGCAAGGGCCCGCTCCGTAGCAGCAGTTCCTGTTCCAGGCCAGCACGCTCCACTGCGGGTCCTGCCGTCGAAAGTAGCGACTCGTAGCGGTCACTGTGCTGTTTCGAAAAGTGCCAGCGAATTTGAATTGGATGGGACATGGCGACATTGGGGAGTGTCGTAAGCTGCAGTCGCACGATATCATATAGCGTTGTCGAAAACACCCCCTTGCGTCAGATCGGAGGTGCCCGTGGCAGCCGAACCTGTTGAATTCTGGTCTATTGGAAACTCGCTTGACCTCTACAACGTTCCGCAATGGGGACACCGCTATTTTTCCATCAACGATTCAGGGCATCTCTCCGTCCATCCCAACAAAGATCCGAACAACGGACTGGACTTGAAGGAGCTCGTAGAACGCGTGCAGCAGCGGGGCCTTGACCTGCCGCTGCTGATTCGCTTCAACGGCATCCTGGAGGACCGCCTGGGAGAAATTCACGCGGCTTTCGGCCAGGCGGCGCGGGACCATAGTTACCGAGGCTCGTATTGCTGTGTGTATCCCATCAAGGTCAACCAGCAGCGGCAAGTGGTCGAAGAGATCGTCAAGCACGGCAAACCCTACGGCTTTGGACTCGAAGCCGGCAGCAAACCGGAATTGCTCGCCGTCGTCGCCCTGGCCGACAACGATACGCCTATCATCTGCAACGGTTTCAAGGACGACGAGTACATCGAAATGGCCCTGCTGGCGCAGCGTCTGGGACGCCGTATCATTCCGGTCGTCGAAAAGTTTACCGAGTTGGATTTGATTTTGAAGTACGCGGCAAAGGTCGGCGTGCGACCTCAGATCGGCATGCGCGTCAAGCTGGCCTCGCGCGGCTCCGGCCGCTGGCAGACGTCCGGCGGCTTCCGTTCGAAGTTCGGCCTGACGGTCAGCGAAATCGTCCGGGGACTCCAGGTACTGCGTGAGCACGACATGGCCGACTGCCTGAAGCTCCTGCATTTCCACCTCGGCAGCCAGATCACCAACATCCGCTACGTGAAATCGGCCCTCATTGAAGCGACTCGCGTTTACGTCGACCTCGTCCAAAAAGGCGCGGGGCTGGAATACCTGGACGTGGGCGGCGGGCTGGGCGTCGATTATGACGGTTCCGAGTCGAATTACGAATCGAGTGTCAATTACCGGCTGCAGGAATATGCCAACGACGTCATCTTCCACGTGCAGACGGTTTGCGATAACGTCGGCGTCGCGCACCCCAATATCATTTCGGAAAGCGGCCGCGCGGTGTCGGCCTACCATAGCGTGCTGGTGTTCGGCGTGCTGGGAGTCTCCAGCCACATTGTCGAAAACAACGTCCCCGAATCGCTGCCGGGGACCGCGCCCCAGCCGTTGCGTGACCTGCACTATACGTACAACCACGTGAACCTGAGGAACCTGCTGGAATCGTATCACGATACCCAGCAAGCACTCGACATGGCCATGAACTCCTTCAGCTCCGGGCATCTGACCCTGGATCAACGCTGCCTCGCCGAACGGATGTTCTGGGCCATTGCCAGGAAGTTGCAAACGCTGATCAAACAGCTGGATTTTGTGCCAGAGGAACTCGAAGGGATTGATCGATTGCTGGCCGAAACGTATTTCTGCAACTTCTCGCTGTTCCAGTCGATGCCGGACAGCTGGGCGATCAAGCAGCTGTTTCCCGTGATGCCCATCCACCGCCTCGATAAACGCCCTACGCGCCACGCCATCATCGGCGACATCACCTGCGACTCGGACGGCAAGATCGATCAGTTCATTGATCGTCGCGACGTCAAGCGCACGCTGTTGCTCCATGAATTCGACGGTTCGCCCTATTACCTGGGCGCCTTCCTGGTGGGCGCCTACCAGGAGATCCTGGGGGACTTGCACAACCTGTTCGGCGATACCAACATGGTCCACATCGACCTGGACTCGAAAGGCAACGTGATCGTCAGTACCACGATCGAAGGAAATACGGTGAGGGACGTACTGCAATACGTCCAATTCCAGGGGCAGCATCTGATCGAAAGCCTGCAGGGCGACACCGATCGGGCGGTCAACGAGGGCCGCCTGCCCGCGGAACAGGCCCGTCAATTGATGGAATTCTACCAGGCCGGTCTGGAAGGTTACACGTATCTGGAAGCCCCGACTGATGAGTAACAGGAGGATCGCCATGCCACGGTTCGTCTTCGCCGCAAGTCTGTTGTTAGCCGTTGCGGCGAGTGCCGCGGAACGTCCCAATTTCGTCTTCTTCCTGGTTGATGATCTGGGTTACATGGACATTGCCGCCAACAACCCGAACACCTTCTACGAGACGCCCCACATCGACCGTCTCGCCAATCGCGGCATGCGGTTCACCGACGGCTACGCCGCCAATCCGGTCTGCAGTCCCACCCGCTACAGCATCATGACGGGCAAGTATCCATCCCGCGTGGACGCCACGAATTTCTTTTCCGGGAGGCGTGCCGGCCGCTTCTTGCCCGCTCCCCTGCACGACAACATGCCGCTGTCCGAAGTGACGTTGGCCGAAGCCTTGAAACCGGCCGGTTACCGGACGGCCTTTCTGGGAAAGTGGCACCTGGGTCCCAGCGCGGAATTCTGGCCGGAACATCAAGGTTTCAACATCAACGTGGGCGGGCATGTCCGAGGTTTGCCGCGCAGTTACTTTTCCCCGTACAGCAATCCGCGCCTGACCGACGGCCCCAGAGGCGAGCACTTGCCCGCACGGTTGACCGACGAAGCCCTGAAGATTCTGGATCAATTCAAAGACGATTCGTTCCTGATCTACTTCTCGTTCTACAGCGTCCATACGCCATTGCAGGCGCCGGCGGAATTGATCGAGAAGTATCGCCAGAAAGCCGCCCAGGTTGCAGGTCCCGAATTTGGGGACGAAGAGCAGGTTTTGCCCAAAGGCGGCGCGAGAAAAGTGCGGATCCTGCAGAAGCACGCCACCTACGCCGCGATGGTGGAATCGATGGACACCAGCGTCGGACGCGTCCTGGACAAGTTGCAGGAACTCGGACTGGACAAGAACACCGTCGTCTGCTTCATGTCCGACAACGGCGGCCTTTCCACTTCGGAAGGTTCGCCGACCTCCAACCTGCCGCTCCGCGGCGGCAAGGGCTGGGTGTACGAAGGGGGCATCCGCGAGCCGTTTATTATTTCCTGGCCGGGCGTGACCAAACCCGGCAGCACCTGCGATGACCCCGTCTGCAGTATCGACTTCTATCCCACTCTCTGCGAGATCGCCGGTGTCCAGATCAGCAAGCAGCAACAAATGGACGGCGTAAGTCTGGTCCCGTTGTTGAAGCAGCAAGGACCTCTGCCGCGTAAGGCCCTCTACTGGCACTATCCTCACTATTCAAACCAGGGCGGCTTTCCTGGCGGCGCCGTCCGCATGGGCGATTACAAGTTGATCGAACGTTACGAAGACGGGCAGGTGCATCTCTACAACCTCCGCGACGACGTCGGCGAACGCACGGATCTGGCAGACCAGATGCCCGACCGCGTCGCTACCATGCGTACGGCGCTGCACGCCTGGTACCAGGACGTCGACGCCAAGTTCCTCCGCGCGAAGCCTGGTGGTCCCCAACCCTGGTCACCCAAGTAGTACGACCGCCCCGTGTTGACGGGAGCGAAACGGGGACTGGCTCCACCGTCGTGTTCGGTTCGTCCTGGAAACCCCGTTGGATCGATGGTGCCCCTTTCGCGGCCACCGTGTTGACGGCAGCGAAACGGGGACTGGCTCCATCGTCGTGTTTGGTTCGTCCCGGAAAACCCGTTGGATCGATGGTGCCTGTCCCCCTTTCGCGGCACCATCATCCACCGGTGCTGCGATTAGAGGGCAGCAAACGCGACATCCTTGCCCAGTGGCCAGTCGCTTATTTCACCGCGCCCGTCCGCTCGGCTGTGAGCAATTCTTGTCGCGACCGCAGGCTGTAGTGCGACGGCATCGTTGAAAGCGTGCTCTTCGGATCGCGCAACAACCGGTACCCTGGTTCTCGCCCGTCAGGGCATCCAGCAGTTCGTCGTCGAGTACCCATGTATCGACGTTGTCCGACGGAATGGCTGAATCGTCACAGTAGGAGGTGTACTCAATACAGCCCAGCTTCCGGTATTGTCGTCGTTGCCAACGTGGAAGGCAAAGTCGGTGGACGTAACTCCGGCACCATTTGCCACGTCGAGGATGATCCCGTTGACGCCATGCAGGTAGCTGCTGTAATGCTCGACGGAAGCGATCTCACCGGGAAGCAAGACACTCTTGTCCGTGGCAATCGCATTGTCATCCGCAGCATTCGCTGCTGCGCTATTTGCGTCGAATGTCGAGTCGTTGTAGAAGATGTGCCGTCCGACCACTCCCTCCGGGACGAATTCAAAGGCGCCGATGTCCGGTCGGCCGCCTTGAGGTCGGAAGACACCGCGCTGGTCGAACATCCCCAAACCTTGTGTATATAACGAGTCCACTTCGTCAGCGGTGAGCGCGCGATTGAAGATCGCCACGTCGTCTAATGCGCCCCCGAAGTAACGGCTTGAATTCGTTGGGCTGAGTCGCGCCAGAGTCACATCATGTCCGTTGGTTGCGAGTGAGTTCGCGGTGGTGCTCCCGGATGCGACTTCGGCACCGTCAATATACAATCGCATCACGTTGCCCTCGCGAACCGCGGCAAGATGGTGCCATTCCCGCTTCATCCGCCTAGACTAGATAGGTGTTGTTTGGATAGTACTGCACAATGGATACATTGTTTGCCAACATTTGAATATCTGCCGAGGTTGGCGTGTTTCGGAGTTGCACAAACTGCAACGATTTCCCATCGGCACTCGCTGCCGATCCAACGAGTTCCTGATTCAACGCGGGTTCGCCATCAGTTACAGGATCAAATCGAAAGCGATCGAAGTTGATGATGCCGTAATCCTCGTCTTCTTCAAATTGCAAGCCGCTGCCCTGCAACTGCTGGTACTGCTCATCGGTGAGTTCTAGCCGAGCGAACGCACCATAGTCGACAATTCGCTGAACCGCCGGGACGTATTCCGACAGGTTGCGACCACGGAGATCATCGCGGTGTACGGTGACCACGTGCGTGACGGAATCATTCAACGCTTGCCGCGACTGTGGACTGGCCGCGACATCGAATTCGCCTGTTGCACTCGATAGCGCAGCCAGTGGCACAGGCGCGATCTACAAATCACGCGGTCGAGATTGTTCGTCTACGGCGTCACTGGGACCAGACGCACAACGATCGACGGTCGGAGACGTATCGGGAATTCGATAGTCGCCATTGGCTGCATCGAAGACTTGAGGATCGGCCACCAGATTGTGTTGTCCGGGGCGATGCGTGATCAGCTCGAAATCGCTCTCAATGATCGAGCAGTTGATCTCGAGAACACCCGCACCGGTTACGGGCGCCTGCTCGCCGGACCACGGCGGGGCACCAGCCGGCCGTTTCCGCAGAAAGTACGGCTGGAATGAGACCAATGGCCTTACGCCTCAGACATGCCGCCGTCTTTGTGAATACAGATCCCCCGCTTGCATGATTTGCGGATTGCCGCGCAGCGGTGGCGCTCTGGGTGGACCTCGAGCAGATCGGTCAGTCGGCCTTCAGTGCATTACGATTTCGCCGCTTGCAGATTCCGCCACACGCACTTTCCGCTAGAATCTCTGAGGTGGTTCCATGCCGTGTCTCGTTTTCACTGGGAGTTCTCTCATGCGATTGTTTGCCGGGACGGAATTTGATATCCCGCCGCGGTGTGATCGTTGCGGCGCTTTACTGGAAGACTGCAGCTGCCCGCCTGCTCCGACGCCACCCATTCCTCCCGCGGAGCAGACCGCAAAACTGGCTATCGAAAGACGCAAGAAGGGAAAAGTCGTAACCGTAGTGCGCGGCCTTCCTGCGGAGGGCAATGATCTCCCCGCGCTGCTGACGCAACTCAAGTCGTCCTGCGGCGCCGGAGGGACGCTCAAGGACGAAGCCCTGGAAATCCAGGGGAGGCATCTGGAGCGTGTTCGCGAGACTTTGACGCAACTGGGGTATCGAGTCAAGGGTTAGCGGCGGTCGCGCCGTCGCGGGACGTTGAATTACCACTTGCCAGTTGCGGTTTCGCCAGGGCAATTGGTTGCGATGGCGCCGGTAAAGGCTTAGATTAAGAAGCAGTAAACTCTTTTTCCTGGCTACGGATTGAGTCATGAGCTCGCCGTCCGGCGCAAGACCCGCATCGTCGCCCGAGTCGGAGGCGCATCTGCTAGGTGCGCTTCTTGATACGGCGGCAGCGTGCATCTACTTCAAGGATCTGGACAGCCGTTTCGTCCGTGTGAGCCGGACTCAAGCGGAGAAATTCGGGTTGGCGAACCCAGACGAGGCGATTGGCAAGACCGACGCGGACATCTTTACCACGGCGCACGCGAGTCAGGCGCGGGAAGACGAAGCGGAGATTATTCGCACCGGCCAGCCCATGCTGGATCGGATCGAACGCGAAACCTGGCCGGAACGGCCCGATACCTGGTGTTCCACCAGCAAGTATCCCTGGCGCAACGAGCAAGGCGCAATCATCGGCACGTTTGGTATTTCACGCGACATCACGTCTCAGATTCGTGCCGAGCTGGAATTGGCTCGGGAACGTGACTTGTTGCGGACGATCATCGACCACGTGCCGGACTTGATCTTCGTCAAGGACGCCGCCGGCAAGTTTGTCGCGGCCAACACGGCCATTGTCCGTGTCCTCGGCGCCACCTCTCTGGACGAAGTCATCGGCAAAACCGATTTCGATTTTTTCTCGAACGAACTGGCAACGCACTATCAGGAGGACGATCGAAAGGTCATTGAATCCGGGCGCCCGTTGCTGTACCGCGAAGAGTCGATTGTCGACGATGCAGGCAAACGCATGTGGCTGCTCACCACCAAAGTACCCTTGCGAGATGAACAGGGCAATGTCTTGGGGATCGTAGGCATTGGCCGCAACATTACGACTCGCAAGTTGGCTGAGGAGCGACTGGAACGCCAGGCGCTGGAAGCGCGAATGCTACATCGCGGTACGGCCATGGCGGCGGAGACGGAATCGCAGGAAGAAGCCTTGCTGGCCTGCCTGGATACCGTTTGTGAATTGACGAAGTGGCCGGTCGGTCACGTCTACCGTCCGGCGCCCGAGAACAAGGATCAGCTGGTCCCGACCAAACTATGGCATCTGGATGACGATCAGTCCTTTCTGGAATTCCGGCGCATTACGGAGCAGACGACCTTCGAAATCGGCTGCGGCCTGCCCGGACGCATCGCGCAGACCCGCGCCCCAGCCTGGATCGCCAACGTACAACTGGACGACAATTTCCCGCGCGCGCAGGTTTGTAGCGAGCTGGGCGTGAAGGGCGCTTTTGGTTTTCCCGTGCTGATCGGCGACGAATTGATCGCGGTTCTCGAGTTCTTCACGCCCGCGGAAGTGGAACTCGACGAAAACCTGATGCTCATCGTGCAAAGTCTCGGTCAGCAGATCGGTGTGGTCATCGAACGTAAACGCATCCAGGAAGCACTGCGAATCGCCAAGGACGAAGCCGACGCGGCCAACCGGGCCAAGAGCGATTTCCTGGCGAATATGAGCCACGAAATCCGTACGCCCATGAATGCCATCATCGGCATGACCGAGCTGCTCCTGGATACCGATATCTCGCCGACCCAGCGCGACTACCTGTCGATGGTGCAGCAGTCGGGGGACGCGCTGCTCTCGCTGATCAACGACATCCTGGATTTTTCGAAGATCGAAGCGGGAAGACTGGAATTGGAACGCGCCCCGTTCGACCTTCGCGAAAGCCTTGGTGATACGATGCGTTCGCTGGCGATTCGAGCGCATGGCAAGGAGCTGGAACTCGCTTTTGCCGTTGACCCATCCGTTCCTGAAGTCTTGATCGGCGATGTCGGTCGCCTGCGCCAGGTGATTGTGAATCTGGTTGGCAACGCCATCAAATTTACTGACGCGGGCGAGGTCGTATTGAATGTCGGCTGCGTCGCTCACGAGGAAAACCGCGCCGAACTGCAGTTTGACGTTGCCGATACCGGCATCGGGATCCCCCCCGAAAAATGCGAAGTGATCTTCGAAGAATTCCATCAAGGCGACGCGTCGATGACGCGCAGTTACGGGGGCACGGGGTTGGGACTGGCAATCTCGTCCCGGTTGGTGGGGATGATGGACGGTCGGATCTGGGTGGACAGCCGCGTTGGTGAAGGCAGCGTGTTTCATTTTACCATTCAAATCGACGTCTCCTCGGAAACGTTGGTGCAGCGTCGCGCAAAATCCAACGTGGTGAGTGATACGCGCGTGTTGGTGGTGGATGACAACGCGACGAATCGCAGAATCCTGCTGGACATGCTCACCAACTGGGGCATGCGTCCGGCCATTGCCTCGAATGCCGAAGAGGGAATGCAGGCATTACGAGACGCCCGCTCCAAAAAGGATCCCTTCAGACTGGCGCTGCTCGATATCAACATGCCGCGCGTGAACGGCTATGAGTTTGCCGAATGGATTCGAGCCGATCGGCAGCTGGCGGAAACTCCACTGGTCGTGCTGACGTCGAGCGGCCGTCCCGGAGACCATGAACTCCGCAAGCGACTCGGCGTCGCCGGCTACCTGCTCAAGCCGGTCAAACAGTCCGAACTGTTCGATCTAGTGATCACGGTGCTGGGTGTAACAAGCGCGGAAGATGGAGCCGAAGCAGATTCCACAGCCGACACGCTCAGCAATACCCGAGCGCTCAGTGTACTGTTGGCGGAAGACAATCTTGTCAACCAGAAGCTGGCTATCGGCGTGCTCGAAAAACTGGGCCATCACGTGCACGTGGCCAACAACGGCCAGGAAGCGCTCGACGCGGTGAAGCAGCAGCCCTTCGACGTCGTCTTGATGGACATCCAGATGCCGATCATGGACGGCCTGGAAGCCACGCATGCCATTCGCGCGCACGAAAAACAGATCGGCCGCCAGCCGACAACCGTCATTGCGATGACGGCGCATGCAATGAAAGGGGATCGGGAACGATGCCTGGGATCCGGTATGAACGATTACATCGCCAAGCCAATTCGTATCAAGGAGATTGCCGCGAAACTGAACGATATCGTCGCGCCTCCCAAGGCGTCCACAACCCCATCCAACTCATCCGCAAAAAGCGTCGATTGGGACGCCTTGCGTGAATCGGTGGGTGGCGACGAGGATCTGTTGCGCGAAGTGGTCGGCGCGTTCCTCTCCGAAACACCTCCTCTCCTGGATTCCTTGCGACAGGTGGCCCAATCGCAGGATTTCAACCAGATCGCTGGCGTCGCGCATACCTTGAAGGGTTCGCTGCTGAGCATCGCCGCGGACTCCACAGCCGAAGTGGCTCGAGAAGTCGAGCAGGCGGCGAAGGCGCAATGTGCGGAGGACGTCGCAGGCGGTATCGAGCGGTTGGCGGCCGCTGCGGAAACCGTGTTGGGCCAACTGCGAACACGGATGGGAGAGTGAACGTGAGGGAGAGTGAACGGGTGATGAGCAGGTTCGGCATTCGTGATGGCGAACGTTCTTGGATTCGATGCGTCCCTCTCCGGCCGCTACCGCGTCTGACCCTCCCAGGGAAGCGTGAAACACCACGGCACAGCAACGACATGCAAGCTTAAGGTTCGGATGTTATTCTCGCCCATCGCTAAACGCGAACCGGGGTTCGCGGATCGGCTGCGGCCTCGTGTCACCGCTTCACGCTGGCCTGCTACTTCCATCGGCCGGAGAGTTTCGTTACCATGGGTACAGCGGTTGGGTCGCCCGATTGATATCTGATATCCCCGATTGATATCGCCTCATTGACATCCTTGCGAAGGGGCATTCGCAAAGACCGAAGGTTCAGGAGCTGGCATGCGTGATCCACGTTGGGAGCGGGCGGAGCGTTTTGCCGAAGACCCCTATCACGAACCGGATGGCCGTTTCGGCGACCTGGAAGGTGGCTCGCCCGAAACGACGCCTTCCTTTCTTCTCTCGGCGATCATTTCCTTTTTGATGATGCTTTGCCTTGCCCTGATTGGTGCAATGACGCCGGGACAGGGAGAAGCGTCGGTGCCGTCCATCGGCGTCACGGAGATTGTTCTCGGCGATATTTCGAACGTGGCCACCGATATTCCCGCCGAATCGGGCGGCGCAACTGCGCGGGCCGTCGAGACGACGACACCGGATCGCGAACAGGAACTCACCACGCAGCAGGTGGTGGATAACGTTGGCACCATTCCCGATCCCAACGCCAGCCTGGTCCTGGATACTTCCAGTGCCGCGCGGCAGGGACAGGAAATCGAGCGTTTTTTGAACGGCATTCAAATACAGGGGCTGCCGACACCGACCAACGCCGGGGGCGGCGCGCCGATTTCGGGATTCTTTAAGGAGTTGGTCAAGGATGCCAAGAGCATGGTCTTCGTGATCGACAAATCGGGAAGCATGAGCGGCAATCCGCTGAGCCGCGTGTCGGCGGAATTGATCTTCGCCATCAATTCGCTGAGTGAAGAGCAATCGTTCTTCGTCATTTTCTTCGACGATACGGCGTGGCCGATGCACGCGCAGCGCGGGCGCTCGGGCCTGACTTCGGCGCAGACCATTCAATTGGAACCGGGATTGCCCGCGAATCAGCAGGCGGCTGCGTCGTGGATCAACTCCATGCAGGGCGGCGGCGGCACGAACCCGGGTGGAGCGATGTTGATGGCAATTGACGCTCAGCCAGAAAAAATCGTATTACTTTCCGACGGTGAATTCAGCCAGCAGTACGTGGCCGAAATCCGGCGCCGCAACCAGGGTTTTACTCAGATTGACTGCATCGGATTGAGCGAGCAGATCCAGACATTGCAAACCATTGCCAGCGAAAACGGCGGGCGCTATTACCAGGCCAAGTAGCGACATCCCTTCTCCAAGCATTTCTCATAGGCGCGAATCGAGAGGTATTTCACAGCCATGCAACTGATTCTCAATAGCGGTTGGATCGGAGTCGGTATCGGACTTCTATTCTTGATCGCACTGACCTTCATCATCGAACGTTTTCTGGTGTACTACCGCGAAACCACGTCGTCCGAAGACTTGCGGGATCGCATCACGGAAGCCGTGGACAATCGGCAGTACGACGAAGCTTCCCAGATTTGCCACAGTTCGCGGGCGGCGTTGGGAAAACTGTACCTGGTGGGAATCGAAAACCATCAGAAAGGACCGGCCGCGCTCCGGAACATCCTGTTTCGTGAAATCGATTTGATCATCATGCCGCCGCTCAAACAGCGGCTCGGGTTCATTTCCACCATCGGCAAGGCAGCACCCATGCTGGGCCTGATGGGCACCGTGCTCGGCATGATCGGCGCGTTTTCGAATATCGCTGGAGCGCAAGGGCAAGGTGTCGATCCGAAAGACCTGGCCGGGGACATCGGGATGGCGCTGGGGACCACGTTCCTGGGGTTGTTTGTCGCCTTGCCCGTCTTGTTTGCGACCACGTACCTCCGCGCCAAGGTCGAAAAGTTTCAGCTTGATCTGGACTGGCACGCGCAATACTGCATCGACATGCTCTATCACAAGTAGACTCGAGTCGGGATTCGACGATGAGCGTTTGGAAATTTCGCCCGCGCGCCAACCCGGAACAAGTAAACCAGACGCAAGGAGACTTCTTGTTGTCCTTGCTGCAGCAGGGCGTCGTGGGGAAAGATCATGAATTTCAATCGCCCGGCGAAACGGGTTGGATGTCGGCGGCCGAGGCCCTTTATGAACTGCAGGTTCCCGAGGCTTCGTTCGACAGCCGGGACGCGATCGTTTCGGATAGCATCGAAATGCTCGACGACGATGACGACGATTTGCCCATGGGCGAACCGCTTGACGAGTCGGACGCAGACGAAGTGAACGTCGTCCCATCGCCCGCAACGCGCAAACCGCGGTTTCGCATGCCGGAAGACGAAGTCCCGTCGGCGCCGCCTGTTTCCCCAACTCCAGAGCCGACTGCTGGAAGTGCCGCGCCCCAGCCAACGCCGCTTCCGCACCAGGGAACGTTTGACACCACTGCCGGCGTGGGCCTGACCGATGCGCGACATCGTGTCGACGCGCGCCGCGCACCAACGGAAGACGAAGAACTGGAAATGACACCCATGATCGACATGACCTTCTTGCTGCTGGTCTTTTTTATGGTGGCCAGTACGGTGTCCCAGTATGCGAACCTGCAACTGCCGGAGGCGCGGACCGGAGATACGGAAAACCCCGAAACCCGCGTGGTCGTGATTCTGGATTTCCCGGAGGCGGTGGAACACGACCGCTTGAAGTCGTTGAGTGGCTCCAAGCCCATCTTGTTGAGTGAAGCCAGGATTCAAATCGGCGATCATCGCGAAAACGTGCCGGCGGAGCAGCTGTCGCAGCGATTGCGGGAAGAATTCCAGGTACAACAAAAGCACCAATTGATCTTGCAAGCGCATCGCAAGATGCCGGCGAGTGTTGTGCGCGAAGTCCTGATCATGGCAAAACAGGCGGGAGCGCAAGCGACCCTGGTGGGAGTCTCCGTCGAACGGTGAATGCGGAATGAGCGAGCCAGCGAAAAGCGTGATTTGGGAACTCCAGCGCCGCCGCCCCGACGGCACGCCGGAACGGCACTCGGGTCTTTCCACGGACGACATTCGCTGGGGCTTGTACCAGGGAGCGTTCCAGGGGGACGACCAAGCGCGGCGCGATCCCTCGGCGGCTTGGCGCGATCTGTCGACTTATGACGAGTTTGACGGCCACGTTCCGGAAACGGACCGGCGACGTCATCGCCAGGGATTCGAGGAGGAGAGCGTCGACATGACACCGATGATCGACGTCACCTTCCTGCTACTCATCTTTTTCATGATCACGGCGTCGTTTCATCTACAAAAGGGACTCGACTTCCCCGCGGCCGCGACCCAAGAGCCGCCCGTGGATCCCCAGCAACCGCTTCCCGGCCTGCGCGCCTTCGAGGATCGCATTATCATGGAGATTAGCGAGTTCGACATTTTTCGCATGAAGAGCGCCGATGGAACCGTGGGGCCGGCCATCGACCCGTCGGCCTTGGTGGAACAGATTCGCTTGAAGAGCCAGCAGGAAAAGAAGGGGAAGCTGTTGATTATTCCGCATGAGCTGTCGTCCCACGAAGCGACAGTAACACTCATCGATTCGTCGGCTCGGGCTGGTGTTCTGGACATTTCGATTGCCGACGTGACAACCCCGGGGCTCAACAGCAGCGGCGCCGGCAACTTGATCCGTCAATGATCCGGTTCGCGGGACCGCGGCGTCGCGTACGCGCTGCGGCGCCGGGGGCACGTCGGCCGGGCAGTGCTCGTCGGCCGCGAACTGAGAAACGCATAAGAACGACGACGTGAAGAAACAAAAAGTAATCTGCACTCATTGCCAAACAGCAAATGGCGTGACGCCCGATCTGCTGGGAAAGCGCATCAAGTGTTACGGCTGCCAGCGCTCGTTTGTAGCTGTCGCTGAAGACAGCCGTTGGCGTGATACGCGGTCGCGGCCCATTCCATGCGCGCATTGCGGCGCGGTGAACAAGGTCCGGCCGGAGCACCTGGACCAGCGGATTCGTTGCTATTCATGCCAGCAGGCGTTCATGGCGACCCCGCCTTCTTCCAAAACCGCGCCGCAGGTCGTGGCCGCGCCGCCGTTGCCGCGGGGGGAACCCGCGCTGCGACGCTGGAAGGCGTCGCTGCGGCAGACGATTGAGGACCATTTCATCAAGGGCAAGACAGGTATCGCCTTGTTGCTGGTCGTGCTGCTGCTGCTCGTTGCCGGAACGTATCTTGGTTTCGACATTCGCCAAGAGCGGGTGCATCGCGAGTTCCTGGTCGACTCGTGGCGGCAGGCCGACGACGACTTTCGGGCCACCCGCTTTCGCCAGGCCAAGGATCGCTACGATCAAATCGTGAACTACGTTTCCGAACACGAACTCGACAACGTCAAAGACGAGAAACTGGCCGCGGCGATGTCGGTCGTCGCAGATGCTTGCCGGCAGGTTGCAGAATTCCTGGCCACCGGCTTGCCGCCGGTCGAGGACGCGAACGACGCCAGCGCGCTCGAAGCGGCGGACCGGCAAGCGAAGTTCGTAGCGCAAACCGAAATCTCCGTGCTGGCTAACGCGCATGATCTTCTCCAGCAGTGGGCGGAAGATTTTCAGGAACCGGAATCCTTGCCCGCGCCGCCGGCCGGCGAATCGCCTTCGCGATTTACCTACGGCACCAGGCCCCGCTGGGAAACCGTCGTGTCATGGTTGCAGGGATTGGTCAGCGGCAGCATCAACAAGTGGGATGAAACCAATCCGCCGCCGCTGACACGCGTGAGTCAGATTGAGGCGTTTGTGGACTACACGCGGCAATTCAAACCTTTGCATCAGAAACACGATACGATACTGGGTGCAGTCAAGCGGGAGGTCGCGTTTCGCACGGAGCTTCTCCGCTTTCATCAGCTCAGCCAGACGGCACTGGAACGACCCGAGCGGAAGACCATCGCCGAGGCGCGCGCGCAGTGGCTGAGGCTCGAAGAAATTGACGGCCGGCGCGCTCGGAATGCGCAGACGGCCTGGCACGACTACCTGGACCAGCTGCGCGAGGCCCTCCGCTCACGAATGCTGCCGCGCCCCATTGACGCCGCCAATCCACTCGTCGGCTCCACGGCCAGAACCGCGCCCCCCGCATTGCCTTTGCAAGCGCACACGGCGCTCGCCGTGCCGTCGCCCGACAACCGCCTGGCAGACGCCGACGGCCTGGTGTTTGCCCGTATCGACGATCGCTGCTTTGCTTTGGATGCGGCGAGCGGCACGCCGCGTTGGGGCTGCCGCGTCGGGGTCGACGTCGCCTGGCAGCCGCAGTTGTTTTGGCACCGCGACCGGTATTTCGTGGCCCTGCTTTGGCATTCGCCGACCTCCGAGGTACTGACGCTGGCCGACGACAAATTGCAACCGCTTTGGTCGTGGCACTTGCCGGCCGGCCAATCGTTCGCCGGTCCGCCGCTGGTCGCGGGCGAGAAGTTGCACGTGCTGCTCAAGTCCGGCCAATTCTGGCAATTCGAGTTTACGGCCGATTCTGTCGAACCACGTACCGTGCTCGAACTTCCCGAACAGATCAAGGGCCCGCCCGTCTCGCGCGACGACGGCTTGGGAATGCTGGCGATTGGCAGCGACTTGGGCGCCTATGGCATCGATATCGAGAACGGCGTTCGCATTGTCGACGTGCTGTTCTTCGATTCGGACGAACCCGCGGAATCCGTGCATGGCCTGTGGGTTCCGCCGGCCGTGATCCTGGCACGGAATCGTGGTGACGAAACCTGCCAGCTGCTGGTCTACCAGGAAGAAGAAGCAGGCAGCCGGCAAACGCAGTCGCTGACGCTACCTGGCCGTTTGTGGCAACCTCCTGCTGTTAGTGGCTCTTTGACACTCGTCGTCACCGACCAGAATGCGGAATCCGTATTCGTTTTCAATCCAGCGGCCTCTCCGCCGCTCGAACCGATTTTTGAGGAACGCCCACCTGATTCGGACGACGCGGTGCGACAACGACCGCAGTTCGTAGCGCATCGTCGCGGTCCTTTCATTGCCGCTGTCGGCCCGACGCTGATCCGCTACAAGATCGATCCGACCAAACTGAAGTTTCAACGGCAGCGAGAAATTGCCTGGACCCATTCACTGCCGCGAACCGATTCTGTTCCGATCCAGGCTTTGCAGGTGTCCGGCGGCAGTGTCATCGTGGTTTCCCGGGGCGGTGAATCGGCGGTGGTGATTGAATGCCTGGATGTCGAAACGGGTGACGTGCGCTGGCGTCAAATGTTCGGTATCCCTGTAGCAAGCGTACTCGGCCAGGTCACTGCCGATTCGCTCCTGCTGCTCGACGAAAGCGGGCGGTTCCGACGGCTGCAAGTTGCGGATTCTGGCTGGAAGGTGCAATCGCTTCCCGATCCGCCGTGGCAGCGCGCGGAGTCGGAAAACGACGCCTCGCCGCTGGCGGTGCAAACCAGCGACGCCTGCACCGCCCCCGCGCAACTCGTGGCATACCTGGACCGCGACCTGAGGTTGTCGATGCAAGCAGCAAATGGCAACGTTTACCGCTGCCAGGGAGATGTTTCATGGCCCAGGTCGGGATGGCTGCAGCCGCTTTGGTTGAGTTGTGCGACGGTCTTGTTCGCGCACCCCCGCGGCATCATCGCCTTAGCAACGCTCGAACCGGCAACGCAGCCGCCCGCGCTGCGCGTGTCGGCGGCCCGTCGCGTGGCAGCGGGAATGGTTTCCGGCATCAACGCTGCGGGTGGCCAACTGTCACTGACTTCCGGTAGCGAGTGCCTTGTGCTGGAACGCGACTCGCTGGTTGTCATCCAGCGGCATCCCTTACCGGCCCCCGCGTCGACCCCGCCGGCCGGTGCAGGTACACTACACGTTGGCTTGAACGACGGGACGCTGCTAGTGATCGAAAACCCCGCGTCAGACAACGCGGAAGTGACGCGAGTACCATTGTCGGCCGCTCCGCTGGACTCGCTATCCTATTGTGCCGCGACCCAGACGGTGTTCGCGATCGATGCGGCGGATCACGTGTTTGCCGTCGATGCCGACCGTCACATCGTGGAACGGTGGAGTTTCGAGTCAGCAGCTGCGGGGGCTCCGTTTTTTGTCGGCAAGCATGCGTTCCTGGCCACTGCCGAAGGCGGTCTTCACGAGCTGGTTTCCGAAAGTCGCGAGGCAACGAGTCCATGAACATACGAATCATCCTGCTGGCGGGTTTCACGGCATGCTTCGCATCAATAGCGATGGCGCAAGCGCCGCCAAAGCAGTTTGTCCTGGTGCTTCCCGAGAATCATGAATTCGTGACGCACCGCATCGAGAATGCCGTTTTCAAGTCGCACGTGTCGTTCGAAAGAAACCTGCTGAGCGGTGAAACGTCGGAGCTGCGGCTGTCGAGCGTCGAGCCGGGTTCCTGGAAACTGCCACGCGTTCTTAAAGGCGTACTGGTCGAAGCGAAAGATAATCTGAAAGACTTCGCCAGCAAGACGCCCACGCCGGCAGAACCCTACCAATTCGACTTCAAGTTGAAGTTCCGTCCCAACGCGGATCGCGTGGAAGAGATGTTCGCGGAACAAGTGACCAAATTCGGCGTGGAAGCTGCCAAGACGGTGGACCCGGCCGACAAGGTGAAGTTCAAGGCAGAAGTGAAAAAGCTGATTGCCGAGTACCTGGCAAAGCAGGAAAAAGAAGGCGTATCCAAACTGAAAATCCTGCCCGATCCCAAGTTTTTGATCCTGAAGGGAATGCCGGAAGACACGCTCAAGAAACTCTGTATCTGGATCGCGCTGGACGAACTGATGCAGCACATCCCGTTCAGTCGGCCTGACGGGATCAGCGACTACGATACGCTTGAATTGTGGAATGATGCGATTGGCGTCATTTATGGTTCGCTGAAGACGAAAGACGACCTGCGCGTTCTCGATCCGAAGTTCCTCAGCATGCTCGGATCCGCAACGTTGCTGAAGGTCGAAACGGAATTCACGCCGTTGTACGATCAGCACGACGACGACCAATGGGCGGCGGCGGCACGTGCGCGATTCGGCGCGGAGGATCTTTCGTCCGCCGTCTGGAGTGGTCGGGTCGGCGCGGACGCACGCGCGTCCGAATGGCTCGCCTACCAACTCGCCACGCCGGCAACCACGATGAACGTGGTACCGCGGCGCGACAGCAAGGACCTGCTGTGGACCACCGTCAAAGGGGAACGCGGCTGGAACTATTTGCGCGTCGTTCCGCGACAGCCCAATGCCACCGTCGATTTTGAGTTTGTTGTCGGAGACGACAAGGCACCTGATGCCGGCGTTCAAATTCACGCGAACCGCGTTCGCGACGTAAAGTTTCCGTTTTGAGATCGAGGCTGTTTATGACTGGCCAGCAACTCTGTTTCGTCGCGCTGTTGGCACTATGCTGTACCAGCGCGGCCGGGCAGGAACGATTGCCGGGTGAAGTGCAGCTGGAATTGGATCGCGAGATGTTTCTGGGGAACGGCTTGCCCAGTATCGAGCAGATCGTTGCCGCCGTCCGGGATCCCGAGGTGCAGCCGCTGTTCGGGATGCGGTTTTTCAGCGGCGAGCGAAACCACTACGCCCCAGCGTGGTCGGCGGACGGCGAAGCCATGATTTGCCTGCGTTCCGATCTGAACCTGAACACCTGCAAGCTCCTGCTGTTCGCGCACCTGGATCAGCGCCATCCCATGGACATTTACGGCGAGTTCTTCACCTTCGAACACATGCCCGCCTGGACGACCGAGTCGCGGCGGCAGCTGCTGTTCGTCAGCAACAACGAAGAGGGCAAGCAGGAGAACCTGCATCGCTTGACGGTTTTCGACGACCAGCTTGAACCGGATTTCGATCAACTCACCACAGGGGAAGGCGTGAAAGTCCTGCCTTCGTTCCATTCCGCGCGGGGGAAGAGCAAGTTTGAGTATCGCCGCGACGCGGATCTCTATCACGTCCGTTTTCCCACGGAACAACCCAGCGCGGCGACGGAGTCGAGATTAGGCCGCGGTCAGGAAGCGAGTTTTTCGCATGATGGCGAATACCTTGTCGTCGTTCGATTAATTTCCGGTGGACAAGTGCTGTCGATCCGCAAACTGGAAACAGGCCAGGAGATTCGCCTGTTTGAGGCTCCGAATCGCTTAATCCGCAATCCCACGTGGTCGCCCGATGGAAAGTGGATCGCCTTCTACATGCGTGAAAATACGCAGTTGGAATGGGACTTGTGGATTTGCCCGTTTACGCGCCAGCCCACTCCGCTTCAGTTGGCAGCGAACGTACGCGTGAACGCCGATTTTCGCCACGTCGGTCCCGCCTGGACTCCGGACAGCCGCAAGTTGTGGTATTTGCAAGGCGACAAAGAACAGGGCTACTACGCCTTGCATTGGAGTACCACGGACGGGAAGGAAACGGGAACAGTGCACTATCCTCGCGGTGTGACGACAGCCACGGATCTGGCGATCGGACCGGCGCTGCATCAACCCATGCTCGCCTTTTCCGCCGTCAAGCAGCATGCTCGTGATATTTACGTCGTCGTACTGAATCATTATTCGTTGGACAGCGATTACTATGCGGCAATCCGCAAGAATACAAGCACGCAGCGCGAGCAAATGTATCCGGTCGTACGCGACCCGTTCGCTTGCCCTTCGAGCTTATATGAGGCCGGAACTTGACGCTTTCGGATGAGCCTTTGCGGGTACAGGGACAGGCCCCTGTTCCCAACGTTGGGGAATTGGATTTTCGCGGAACGAGACGAATCGTCATGCAACGAAAAGGAAGCATTGCGCTGACCATGCTGCTGCTGATCGCGATCGGCAGCCAGGATGCCGCGCGCGGACAGGCGATTCTGTACCAGGAGTCTGGTTGGCGGGCGTCCCTGGAAGACGCGTTGGCGATGCGGCGATTGCGTGATTTCGCCTACTTGCTGTCACGCGAATCGTTGCTCGCAAATGCGATCACGCTGGCAGACCAACGCGAGAAACTGGCGGTTGTCCGGTATTATCAAGGCCTGACTGAAATCGAGTTGGGCAACGATCGGGAAGCCGTCGCGCATTTGCAGGAAGCGCAAGAACTGGCTGCGGACGGTACCGCGCTGCGCACGCGGGCGGCTGCGTTGTGGGAATCGCTGGACCGGTCTAGCGTCGTCGAAGTACGAGCCCAGCGGCGGCGCGCCGTACCTCGACCGCTCGACCTGCAGGCCGTGGATACTCTGGCGCTGGACGATCTGGCGGATACCAGCCGGGATGTCATTTATCACTTTTACGATCCCGCCATCTTTCACGTCGCGCTCGAGGACGCAATGCAACGGTTGGAAACGCGTGACTTTGCCGAACCGCCGGCTGCGGAAATGATTCCGGCATGGAGCCGCCTGTTGCGTGGAGATGCGACCTTTGCTGAAATCCAAGCCGTCGCCGCGCGGGAAAAACAGGCCGGCGAAAACGCCTGGTACCTGCGGGCCAAAGGGTTCGGCGCGCAGTCCCCCCAGGAACTGCTCGAAGAAGCGCAGCTGCTGATTCGCGATGCCTGTAGCGCAGCGCAGGCCGGTCCTTTCGAACCGTACTGGATGAGTTTTCGGACGCGCGGCGAGCTGCAACGCAGGTCGGATGTTCTGGATGTCTATTGGGAAGTGGCCTGGTGCTACGGCCGTGTTCATGCCAGCGAATCCGGCATGTCAATTCCACGGCAGGCCGATATGGCGGCCATTCGCGGCGCGGCCTTGGCGTCGCATCTCTCCAGCCCCTTGCTGCGCACGGATTGGGATCTGTTGCGGGTCATCATGCTGGGCGAACTGCAAGCGTACAATCTGGACGTCAAGTCGTGGCAGCTGGAATTGACCGACCCCTTGCTGGACGAGACGCCTGTGTTGCGGGTGTTGCGCGAGATGTCTCGCACGGTGTCGGGACGGATCGATTTGCCTGACGAAACGGCCGTCGTCAAGGCCGTCGACGAAGAGTTCGCGGAAAACGTGGACATTTTGCTGACTGGCCACCCGCATCGTGGGCGTGTCGAAGTTGGCGAGCAGGCAGCGATGCCGTCCGACTTGCCAACTGCGGAACATCGTTCCGCGGCTTTCTGGTGGCTGATCGGAGTGGGCCTGGTCGTCGTCGGTTCTTGCAGCATCTTGTTGTTTATTAGAAAGTAGAGGACATTGGCGTAGTCGTCGTCACTACCGGTGAACCATCATGCAACAACCGACAGCAAAATGCCCGCACTGTGGACAGCAGCTCGCTGCCGACGGCACGTGCCCAAATTGCGCAGGGACGTCCGATGCCTTGCCGGTCGGGATGCCATTTGAAGAATCTGAAGAACGTGAAGCGGGCACCGTGTTGCCGGCCGCGGACGACTTACCGTCCGGGCAGCCGTACGTCGAACAAGCCGACAATGACAATGAATTGCCAGTCGGCGCGCCGGTGAGCGATCCGCTGTCGCGGCGTCGCGCTCTGCTGATCGGTGCTCTGGTCGTCGGCCTGGTACTCTGCGCCGCGGGTGTCGGAGGATTGCTGTGGCCTGAGAAGAAGGTGCCCCCGCCCACTGTGGCGGAACGTCCTGAGGAGGAATCAGCAGCAGGCGAAACGGCTGCCACGCCGGAAACTCGCCCGTCGAACGTTGACCCGGCAACGAACACAGAAGTCATCGAGGCGTCGCAGGCGGATCCACCTGCGGCCAGCGAGAAAAATCCGCCGGTGTCACGGCCCTCAACGACGCCGCTGGAACCGGTCAATAACGTGAGCAATGATTTCGATCCAACTTCCTGGTTCCGCAGCGTGGGTGGACGCCGAGTGCGGGCTGACCAACTGGTGATGCTGGACGGATTCGAAATGTTCACGTCCAAACTGATGCGTGATCAAGCCTGGACGTTCGTCCACCCCGACGGTTCCCATGCGACCTCGCTGTCGCCGCAACTGGTTTCCGCCGGACAGCCGTTCATGGATTACTACGCCGATCGGGTGAGTGGCCTTCGCGACGGCGGCAATTGGAATTTCGGATTGCTACTCAACGCCTGCCGCTCTCACGGAGGCGTCTTCCTGGATCCACTGTTGCCGCACTGCTGGGGAAATTACTATTGGCAAGCCGGAGACGCCGACGCGGCGCTGCGCCACTGGAATTGGGCGATCCGGATCGAACCCACGTTTGCCCCGTCGCATTTGAATCGAGCCTTCGCGTTTCATTTCCAACAGCAACCTCAAAAAGCCCGCGAGGCTTTGGCACTCGCCTACGTTTTCAATATTCAAGACTGCTATGGGATCCGCGATCATGTGCTCAGCCTGCAGCGCAAACTGATCCTGTCCGCGTGCTTGAATACCCGGCCGCAATTCGACCCTGATGACTTTGCAGCGCCGGTCGAACAGCTGACCGTGGAAGACCAACAAGTCGTCGGCATCCTGGAAACGATTTCCGACTATGCAGGCCGCCCGCAGGCGAAGGCCAAGGCAATGAATAACGCCGGGGTCTACTTGCTCCGCACGGCCAGCAAGCCGCGACTGGCGCTGGAGTACTTGCGCCAAGCGCAAGGATTTTTGGCCCGCGCGAACGTGGTGGCGGCGGAAGATAAGCTGGCCGCCGTGATTCTGGATAACATGGAACAAGCGGCGACCCTTGCAGACTATCCCGAGCGTTCGCTATACGCGCAGCTACAAGAGTTCTACGGGTCCTAAGCGGAGTTTATTGAAAGTATCGAATTGAACCATGATCGCTCCTGGCTGGAACATGATGCGCGTCGTCCTTGTCGCGGTGGTGGTGTGGCTGGCGGGTGGGGATGTCGTCAGCCGCCTGCTGGTTGCCGCGGACCCTGCCATCCTGACCGCCACCATCGATCCCAAGACGCGAAAGCCCGTACCCGTATTCGCCCTTTATGACAAGGTTGTCTTGAAGTCGGGCGAGGTGGCCTATGTGGAACGCGACTGGCCGGAAAAGATCAATCGCCCCGTCGATCTGGGATCGCTGAACAAAGACTATATCCTGCTGCGGCCCTACCGGACTGCGAATCCGAACGTGTTCAAGCCGGCGCCCGAACGATTTGATATCGAAGACATCGAACGCATCGACTACTGGGAAGACCTGGCACTACGGCAAGTGGATCTGCTGCTGAAGAACAGGCAGTGGCGGAGTGCCGAGATCTTGCTGCAGCATGTGAAGTCGCTGCGGCCGGACTGGAACCGCGACGAATTCGAGCGCCTCGAATGCAACGTGCAGATCACGCAAGCCGTTGTGTTGTGTGGGCCCGGACAAACGTTCGATCGGCGCGAGCAGGGTCTGGAAATCCTGGCCGACCTGTTGAAAAAATACCAGCGCGCACCGGCCGTGCGGAAGGCCTTCGCGCTGGTGTATTCGAATCTGGCCGAAGAGGCGCGGCAGCAGGGCAACTACCGCGAGGCCCAGAGTCTGGTTTCGCACATTCTTGAACAGTTTCCCACGAACGAACGGGCTTCCGCGATGCGCCGCCGTTTTCAGCGAGATGCCGAACTGAAAATTCGGGAGGCCGAAAAGTTCGAGTCCGCGGGGAAGCCCGGTATCGCTTTGGACCTGCGTTTCGAGGCGTTCGATATGGCACCGCACGTGACCAGTATCCGCCAATCGCTACTGGAATCGCTGAAGGAGTACCAGATCCTGCGCGTTGCCGCGTACGAAAAGCCTGGAACATTTGAGCCCTTCAATGCGGTCACTCCGCTGGAACGCCAGATCGTCTCGCTGATCTTCGATCGCTTGCTGGAACCAAACGAAACGGGCAGCAGCTATTTCGAAAACCCGATCGTTCGCTATTACGACCCGGCGCCTGGCGGGCTGCGGCATCATTTCGAACTGAATCCGGTCGCTTATGCCGACGGCACGCTGGTGTCACCGCAGGACGTCGTCAAGACCGTGGAACACCTGAAGAACCCCGCCGCCGCCGCGCATAATCCCGACTTCGCCAAGTACGTCACGCGTATCCAGGTCACCGGGCCGCGGAAATTCACCGTGCACATCAACAACCACCCGAGACCGGAAGCACTGTTTGCCTTTCCCGTGGCGCCGGCCAGGTATATCGAGTCGCTTCCTCAGCGTGGAGACCCATTCTCGCGAGAACCGGTGGGCAGCGGCCCGTTCGCCGTCAGTACGCCCACCGCGGCTGGCGACGTCCGGCTAGTGGCCAATGCGAAGTTTCGGGATGCTGATAAGCAACGACCTTACGTCAAGGAAATTCATTTCAAGTACATCGTCAAACGGGGCGCCGGGCAGGCGATTGACGAGTTGGAGCAGGGTGCCATCCACATGATCGCCGATCCGTCTCCAGCACAACTCGTCCGCCTGCAAAGTTCTCCGCATCTCTTTCGGACGCGCCCCTTCCGCTCGAACAGCGTCTGGATTCTGGCATTCAACTTTCGCCATCCGCTGTTCCAGAACATTCACGATGCCGATGTCCGCAAGGCGATCTTCTACGCGATTTCGCGGAAGAGCATTCTCAGCTCCAACTTTGGAATGCAAGGACAGGGCAGCTTTACGCACCGGCTCGTTTCGGGGCCCTTTCCTCCTCAATCGAACGCCTGCAATCAAAGGCTGCCGATCCGTACCGACGACAAGCCCACGGCAGCGCAGATCGTCGCGCAGTTGTCGCGAGATCCGGCGATCGCGGCCTTGCTGCAACAGGAACTGCGTCTCAAATACGCATCCACCGGCGACTACGCGCTGGAACAGGCCATGGTCCGCATCAAGAAAGATTTGGAGCAGGTCGGCTTTCGGATCCATCTGGAACCCAAATTGCCGAATGATTACACCCGGGAAGTCGTGGTAAACCATGACTTCGACTTGGCCTACTCCGAGATCAACCATACGAACGTGCTGTATAAAGTGGAACCGCTGTTTGACATCTCGGAGAAGCAACTGGCCCCTGACGGTCCGAACTTCATGGGTTACCACGACAACGTGTTGCAGCAAAAATTTGTCGACTTGCGCGGCCTGCGTGTCGGTGATCGAATCTGGCAGAAGCAAAGAGAGATCCACGAATACATGTACGTGAACTACATCATCGTTCCCCTTTGGCGACTGGACCGGTATATTGCTTACACGACGCGTTTGCGCGGCCGGGACGACGATGGCCGCAGTATTGAACTGCCGATTGACAACGTCAACTTGTTTCGACGCACCGAAATGTGGTATGTCGAACCGCCACGCTTGTAAGGCGGGCGGCAGATGAGAATTTACGCGTAGGCCCGCGACTCCGTTCGCGGGATCCCGCGAACGGAGTCGCGGAACGACGACCTGCAGGTAAGCTTTTGTTGGGCGCGTGGACCGTTGATAGAACAGGAGGCACCGGACCCCATTCCCTCCGTTGGCTCCGTTTGCTTCTGTTCAGCCACGAGCAGTTTTTCAGCCAATCGCCGACGTTATTCTTGAATCATACCTAAGCTATTCGCTGCAAATCGCTGATGACGATAAACGAAGAAGCCGCCGAGCCCGATGTGTTTCTTTACGGGCAGGCACGTTGGATGATTCGCTTTATCGCCACCGAGGTGTTGCGATCGATCCTGCTGCTCGCACTCATGCTGCTGGCGACGGGGATTCTGGTTCAACTGTGTTTCGAGGAGCGCGAGTTTGAATTCGCTCGTTTCCTGCACGGACTGGTGGACTTTGTCCTGACGGCGGACCGGAACATCGACGGCCGCCCGCTGGCCCAGCAATTTGGAACGGCGCTGTTGCACACCGCGCCGCTGCTGGCCGGAGCCGCGGCCGTACTCGTCACCCTGTCCGTGATTGCCGGTTCGCTGTTCGTGCAGAGGCCCGGGCTTGTCTGGCTGCGGTACGTCATCCTGGCGGCGAGCGCCTTGCCGTCGTTCGCCATCCCGTTCGTCTGCTTCTTGATCATGCTTTCGCCAACTGTACAGCAGGTATGCGGTTTCGAGTACCGTTTTCGCGGAATCGCGGCCGACACGTCACTATGGCTGCCCGTCGTGGCACTGGCCGTAGGTGACCTGAACCTGATCTCGGTCACCAACACCTATGCGGAGAGCCTGCAGCATGAACTGAGTCAGCAGCACGTTCGTCTGGTCCGGGCACTGGGTAGGTCCGTCTGGATCGACGTGTGGCCGCGTTCGGTGGTGGTGCTGTTCGAGGCGGTAAGTGCGCGCGTCCCACACTTGATTGGGGGGACGATTGCGCTGGAGTTCCTGTTCAATATTCCTGGACTTGGCGATCTGGTCTTTAAGGCCATCGTCGCGCCGCGCCCCGATTATCACGTTGTGCTGTGGGTGTGTGGGTTTGGTGTGGTGGTGAGTCGACTGTTTCATATCGTCGGCGGTATTGGCCAAGCGCTGTTGTTGCCCGAGAGTATCGAAGCACTACAACGCCCGGGTCTCAGCGAACTGGACGACGGTGAAGAGACGGTCGCGGGTGCCGACGCGCCGTTGCCGGAGCGGCAACAGCAAGCGCAGCCTCCGGTGTTCCCTGAATTTCAAACGCGGATTCCGGAACCCGAGGGCGTGTTGCCGTGGCGCCGGTGGCTGGCCCGTATCAAGTTTTACTGCCGCTGGAATCGCGTCAACGCGCTGTCGCTCGTCGTCTCGTGCGCGATTTGGGCGGGCAGCGCGGTGGCGATTCTTGTTCTGGTGAATCGCATGATTGTGTCCGATGACACCCGCGTTTACGAACCGAACCAATCGCCAACGGCCGCGCATTGGTGGGGAACCAGCGGTGTCGGCGAAGATGTCGTGGATAATCTGGCGTGGGGACTGCAGCAGCAGTCGGTGCCGCTGTTCCTGGCGTTGGGGATCTGCATGGCCGTTGTTCCCGCGGCCGTTCTGGGAACCGTCTCGCGCCTTGCTGCAAATGCCGTGGTTTTGAAATTCGGCTTGGGATTCGCTGCGCTGTTGGATACCGCAATGGAACTGATTCAAGCTGTTCCCAAACTCGTCATCCTGCTGGCTTGTATCACCGTGTTTCGATCCGAGCACCTGGTTCTCAAGATCTATTTCGTGATGGGACTCATCTATGCTCCGCAGTTGTATCGCGCCGTCCGCGCCGAACTGGCTGTCCTGGAGCGGCAAGTGTTCTTAGAGGCGATGCGGACGACAGGCGTCCCGCTGCGGCGCGTGGTGATGCACAATCTGTTGCGCAACCACTGCCTGCACGTGGTTGCCGTGCAGTCCGCCCTGTTGGTGGCAAGTATCATTCATTTGGACGCGCTGCTGGGCTACGTCGGTATTCGCAATCGGGGGGAAATCTACACTTGGGGATCCATCCTGGGTACGGGAATCGAGGACTTCCTGCAACTGTGGCCGCTGGTGGGACGGGCGTTTCAGTTTAACGACGGCGTCGTCTGGGGGCCGTTGCTTGCCGTGTGGTTTGCAATCGTGGTCATGTTCACCTTGGCCGACACGCTGAAAGTCCCCTGGAGTGGCTATGTCTACCGATTGCGATAATGCGACAACATCCTCGGGGTCTCCAGCGGAAGCAGGACCGGTGTTGCTGGACATTCGTGAACTCCGCGTTCATCTGTTGGATCACGTTACGGGAGATTACAAACTGCTGATTGACGGCGTTGATCTGCGCTTGTGCGCCGGTTCGATTCTGGGAATTGCGGGACAGTCTGGTGGAGGAAAATCGACGTTATCGCTGGCCGTATCCGGTTTACTCCCCTCATCGGCCTATGTGGAAGCGGCGCATTGGCGGTTCTTCGGTGACGACGTGTTGAAAGGCAAACACCGCGTCCAGGCGCGAACCGTGAACCGCACACTGCAACAGATCGCACGAAAGCGGATGTTCAAGATTTCTCAGGATGCGAGATCTACGTTGCTGCCGTATCGACGTATCCAGTGGCATTTGAAAAAGGCCGACGTCCGTAGGGAGCGCCGCCAGCTGCTCGAGAATCTCACTTCACTGGGACTGGAGCCGGCTGCGGAGCATGCGCGGAAGCTGCCGCTGCAATTGTCGACCGGGGAATGCCAACGAGTGCAATTTGCGATGGCCGAGTTGCTTGCGCGGCGGTATGGCGAAGGCTTCCTGCTGGTCGCGGACGAACCGTTCGCATCGGTCGATAGCGAACGCACCGCGCAGATGGCGGACCGCATCAGTCAACTGGCTCGACCCCACAATGCCCTGATCTTGGTGACACATCACCTGCGGTTGCTTCGCCAGGTGGCCGACCAGGTCGTCATTGTTCACGGCGGCAAATGTGTCGAACAGGGGAAAGCAACCCAGGTCTTGGACACGTCGCAGGCCCGTCAAACGCAAACGCGGCAGCTGCTGTCCCTCGATGAGTGCAGCCGCTACCAGGACGGAACACGACCAGAGACCGGGACGAAAACACGGGTTCTGGGTGTCACACGCGTCTCCAAGTCGTTCGGCCGCGCGCGGCTGAAGTACCCTTCGTTTCAACTCTCCCAAGGCCAGCGGCTGGGGCTGCTGGGTCCGAGCGGTAGCGGCAAGACAACCCTCGGCCGCATCCTCATGGGGATCATCGACTACGATACAGGCACTGTGGACCGCTTCGAAAACCCGGCCTGGACAGGAAGCGTTCCTTCCCAGTTCAGGCCGGCGCTGTGGAAGCAATTGCAGATGGTCCACCAGGATGCGGATGTGGCCTTCGACCCGGCGGCGACCATGGGACAGTCGCTCGTGGATGCCTACCAGGCGTTGGATCGAGCGCTGCCGAATCGCGAAGCGTGGCAGCTGGCTGGGAAACTGTTGGCAAAGTTTCACTTGCCGGGGGACATTTTGCTGGCGCCGGCGAATCGCATCAGCGGGGGCGAACGCAGGCGCTGCGCCATAGCCCGCGCGCTGGCCGCGTTGGGTTGGCTACATCCCACTGCCAGCACCGAACGACCGCTGGGAATCGTACTCGACGAACCTACCGTCGGGATCGACGTCTTCCTGCAAGGCGTGCTGGCCGACGCGCTGTCGCAAGCGCAAACAACACTGAATCTGTCCTACCTCGTGATTTCGCACGATCGGCAATTTGTCAATCGCTTCTGCGACGATAGAATTGAGCTTCATGGCGGCAAACAGTAACCCACAGACGATGAAACCCCGCGAATCCATTCGGTTACGTTATCGTACCACGGCAATAGTGCGCGCGGGGACGTTGCTGCTTGTCCTGGCGCCGATCGTGTTCGCGAATCCCCGCGACGTGGAAGCCCAGATGTGGGGCAGCGCCGACGGCGCGGACATCGGCTTGCTGCTCTGGATGGAAGACCACCGGTTGCTGAACGATACGCTGAGAGCCCGACTGGTGTCCACCGTGCAACACGCCTTTATTCAGGCGCTCGGCCCAACAGTTCGGCTGGAATTGGTGGCCTCGGTCGACGGACAATCGTGGCTGTCGCATCATGATTTGGGCGAGCTCACACCGGAGCTGTGTACCTCGTTTGGACTGGATCGTCAGGACGAGCAGTCGGTGCGGCGTTGGCAGAAGACGCTGGTCGCGCGGCTGACGTGGCAACGCGGCACGTACAAGCTGGCGGTTTGCGAATACGACGATACGTTTTACCAAGTGGGACGTGTTCACCGAGCCGATGTGATTCAGCGCGAGGTTGTTCCCATCACGGCCGCGCGGTTGGGACTACGCTGCTGGACGGCGATCGGCCGGATTCAAAGTGTTGCGGGCGAGACCGTGGATGTCACGTTCCCGATCCAGTCCAACTCGCCCTGGATCCAGCATCCTCAATCCGGCGACGTATTGCAGTTGTGCCAACAACTGCGGCTCCGCGACGGGACGCGCGTGGCCGTGTCGCACGACCAGTATCTGCTGGTCGATCAGGCTGCCGCCGTCACTACCGCGCATTTGATGAAAGCGCCGCAGATTTCCAACTGGCTGGGGCGTTTCGGCCGCGAGAACGTCCGTTTCCTGGCCCGCAGGCTGGATGTGCGTCGGCAGCCGGTGACCGTGGAGGTGCGGTTGGAATCGAAAAATCAACCGCGCGAGGGTTGTGAAGTCTACGTGTCCGCGACGCCGCCGAGTTCCTTAACCAACCCCGGAAAGCGCATCGGGCTGACGAATTCTCAAGGTCAGCTGACGTTCTCGCACGAAAGCGACGCATTGTTCTTCGTTTCAGTGCGTTTCAACGACCTGGTCGACACGCGGGTTTACGCGCACGGCGCCGACTCCGACCCGTTGACGTTCCTGATGCCAGACCGGCAAAAGCAGTTGGCTTACGACCTGGAATTGAAACGCCTGCGCGACGATTTGAAACTTCGGCGGCATCGAGTACAGCACCTGGCGAACGAAATGAAACAAGCAGGCGACAATGTCGATGTCGCCGCCGCACGTCAGACGGTGTCGCAGGCCCAGCAGCATTTCGATGTGGAGGAGTTGCGGCGTCGCGTGCGTACACTACGGATACTCGCCGCCAAGGATAATGTTACGATTGACGAGGATGTGAACGACTTCTTGCAGGCATTGGATCGTTTCGAGGAAGATCCGGCAAATCCCTATTTCGACAAGGCTCTTCACACCACGCGGATTGTCGAGGTCAAACAGCGGCTCGTCAGGGCGATGAGCAATCTGGATTGGGACTTGACTGGAAGACTGCTGGAGGAACTGTGCCAACTGGAACCCAACGATGCGGACGCGCAGAGTAAACTCGCCGCCTTCAGAACGGCCCGCTCGGCGAAATCGGCGGAACATGCAAACGCCCGCGCCGTCATGGACGGGGCCAGGCAGGTCCGTAATATCGATTCTTTGCTGGCGCGGTGGGACGACATCCGCGATGCGATGGAAACGATGCTGCAACACCAGGACCGACTCATGCTGGCCAAGGTGCACGCCGTGTTCGACCAGTGGTTTCAGGTTATCCGAGATGAGGTACTTACGATCAAGAATGTCAGCAGCACGCCAGTGACTCCTGATAAGAAGGCAGCCCTGGAACGACGATTGGTCGAATTGCAGACCGTGTCACGGGAATTGGTGAGTATCAACACTCGCTGCAATCAACTCTTAAGCGGCGGGGTTCTGCCGTAACCTGGCGAATGCGTTCATGTCCCACGATTCAGGAACTTTCAGGATCGCCGTTGTCGGTGGCGGTATCTCCGGTCTGGCCGCCGCCCATCGCCTGTGCGAATTGGGCGGCGGCGAGGGCGTTGCGCTGTTCGAGGCGACCGGCCGCGTTGGGGGCGTGCTGCACAGCGAGCGGCGGGACAACTGCTTGATCGAACATGCCGCGGACATGTTCACCACCAAAGAACCGTGGGCCGTAAATCTGTATGAACGACTCGGGCTGCTCGACACGCTAATCGAAACGAATCGCGACAACCGCCGAGCGTTTATTGTGCATCAAGGCAAACTGGTCGCCGTGCCCGCGGGGTTTACGCTCATGACGCCATCCCGCTTGATGCCGATGCTGAAAACGCCGCTGCTCACCTGGCGCGGCAAAGGACGAGCCGCGCTGGAATGTCTGGTTCCGCGTCAGCCGGGCACCGAGGACGAAAGCCTGCAATCCTTCGCGACGCGGCGACTGGGACGGGAAACCTACGAGCGGCTGGTCCAACCCTTGATCGGCGGGATTTACACGGCGGATCCTACCAGGCTGAGTATGCAGGCGACGATGTCGCAGTTTGTCGAATTGGAACGGGAATACGGCAGCCTGATTCGCGCGGCGCTGCGCGGAGCCACGTCGAAACAAAGCGGCTCGGGCGCGCGCTATGGGATGTTCCTGGCACCGCGGGAAGGCATTCAGGAACTACCGCGTGTCCTGGCCAGCAGGTTGCCGGCGGGTGCCGTGCGTCTGGATGCGAGCGTGACCAGCTTGCTGCGGACCGAAACCGGCTGGCGGTTGGAAGTCGACGATAAAGAAGAGCATTTCGACGCGGTGATCGTGGCCACACCCGCACACGTCGCCGCTCGACTGCTGCGCCAGACATCGAATGCACTCGCCGACGACCTGGCCGGCATTCCGTACGCCAGTGTGGCAATCGCCGTCATGGTCCTGTCACGTGCCGATGTACGCCATCCGCTCGACGGCTTTGGGTACGTCACCCCGCAAGTGGAAAACCGGAAAGTCCTGGCCGCCAGCTTTTCGAGCCTCAAGTTTCCCGGTCGCGCGGCGGAAGATCAGGTGATCGTGCGCGCATTTGTCGGCGGCGCCCTGCAGGCGCGACTGCTGGATCGCTCCGACAGCGAAATCCTCGCGTTAGTGCAGGAAGACCTGGAGCAACTGATCGGTTTCCATGGACAGCCTGTTCACAGCGAGGTGATTCGTTGGCCTCGGTCCATGCCGCAGTATCACGTCGGGCATCTCGACCTGGTTGAACGCATCGAAGCCCAGGTCGCCGCTATTCCGCATCTGGCGCTGACTGGAAATGCGTACCGGGGCGTCGGCATTCCCTTCTGCATTCACAGTGGCGAGCAGGCCGCAGAAGGGATCCTTGAACGCCTTTCCGAATCCCGCTCGAAGTGAAGTCACCTGCAGCACAGTTGCGGTTTTCATCGGGAATGGAAACGCGATTATGGCGGGTTCTCTCCGCAATGGCTGGTGCCTACTGGTCCCAGCCGGAATCCGGTCTACGGCCGCTACCGCGTCCACCCCTCGTCAGGGCGCGTCGTCGCGCTATTCTCCCTCTAAACGGCAAATGGCGTTCGCAAATCAAGCTTTGTACTGCCAAACCGCAAGCGACCCACAATCGTCTGCCCAGTTCTTTGGCAACGTGAGCCCACGTGCCCGATCCGACGCCAGAACCGGAAAAGCCGGCAACGGTTTTCCATCGCCGGCTGCGGGAACGCATTACGCGAAC
>CALBSZ010000092.1 GCA_937967665.1 uncultured Planctomycetaceae bacterium | reverse complement strand
CTGTCTGCTCACGAGGGTTGTTCGCGAATGCAGAACCACCCGTTTTCGCTCGTTTTGCTCGTCACCCTACAACCATGAATAATCCGGGCGAGCTGTTGGCCAGTAAGTCAGTTGCCAAGAGGATGACTGCAGCGATTCAGCCCTCGAACCTCGCTGCCGATCTTGCAGCGAGATACCGTTCAGCCGTCAGTGGAGTACCAGGCGCGTCGATGCTATCGCGGGTAGGGCGCAACAGGACGTGGCGCAGTGGTGCGATCTTGTTACGGAAGTTCCTGAAATGACACAAAACGCATGATATTTTGTTGTCTGTCAATGCAAATTCAATTAGATTTGAAAATAGGGTGGAATTGTTGCAGCCTCACTATTCGATGCAATCGCATGTATCCATAAACACGTCACCCCTGCCAACACGAGTCTAACGGGAGTTGATAATGCTGAGTAAGCAAAAGAAACTGAGGTCAAAGTCGAATCGCAAGTCAAGAATCAAGAGCGGATTCTTCCGTGCGTCTCAGCTCGAACATCTCGAAGATCGCCGGCTGCTGACGCAACTTACCAATGGCAGTTTTGAAAGCGGCTTTACTGACTGGACGGTAGTGAATGGATCCGGAACGTCAGCCGGTGGTGGTCAAGGAGTCACCGATGGCACGGCCGCCGCGAAATTCAACGGCGGTAACCTGGTGGGGAACACTTCGATCTCCCAATCGTTTACGACCGTTGCTGGCCAACGCTACATGCTGGAATTTGATTACGGCGTTTTCGGAGCCAACCGGACCCAGCAGATGAACGCCCAGATCGTGGGCAACTCCACGCTTGTCAACGAAACCGTAAGTGGAACGGGACCCGCGGGCACGAATGATACGACCTGGAGCCGTTACCATTTCGCTTTTGTTGCCGATAGCGCATCTACCACGCTGACCTTCACGGACATGACCACTGTTGCTCAGTCCAACAGCGCGGATGGGAATCTGGACAATGTCTCCGTAACTCCCGTGTCCACCGGCGTGGTTTCTCCCGGCGGGGACGGAACGGTGGGGACGGTCAACTTTGCCAGCGGAAACTGGGCCTTGAGCGCGAACGGTGGAGTGGCCACGCAAACAAACACCGGCTTTGGAGGAGTTGCGTCACGTGGCAATGATGGCAACACCAACGGCCGCTATGGCTCGAATTCCACCACGCATAGCGGCGCTGCCGGCATTGGTTTCCAGTGGTCAGCCACTTTCCAGAACGAATATGCAATCGACCATCTTACCGTATTTAATCGCAGCGATTGCTGCCAGGACCGGCTCGTCGAATTCGACTTTGACCTGCTCAACAGCGCCACCGGGTCAGATGAAATCAACGCCTTCGATCTGGGTAATCCAAACGGCGGCAACAGCAATAACGACGGGGTTTCTGACAACGGTGCGAACGCCCCGCAGGCATTCCCGCAACATGGACTACGCGTCAATCTCCCTGCAAACTCGATTGGAACGGGAGCACGGATCACTCAGAATGCGAACGTCCATACGTCGTTGGCCGAAGTGCAGGCCGAGGGACTTGCGGACTACAACCAGGCGGCGGGCGAGATTCTGAACCTCGACATTCTCGGCGCCGCTTCACACGACTTTGTCGACATCGCGGGGACGGCAACGCTGTCGGGCGGACTGAATCTCAATCTTGGATTCACGCCTGGGGCCAGCGATTCATTTACCGTTCTCAGTGCCGCCGGTGGAGTTACCGGCCAGTTTGCGGGGCTGGCCGAGGGAGACACTTTCTTCGCTGACAGCGGGGCGACGAACATTCCCTTGACGATTTCGTACGCGGGAAATGGCGGGAAAGACGTCGTGATTTCTTTCGACGACACACCGGTAATCAACGCCGATAGCGGCATTATCGACAACAACATCACGGTTCAGCGAGTGTCGAACAACGTCCAGGTAATCGTTGATGGTAACCTGGTACTGGACGCCCTGGAGTCGGATTTGACCGACATCACGATCAACGGCGAGACCGGCGACGACACCCTGACCATTGACTACAGCGGCGGCGATCCCGTTCCGACCGGCGGGCTGACGTTCAACGGCGGCGATCCGACAGTTGGACCGGGCGACAAGCTGGTGATCACAGGCGGCGCATTTGGCACCGTCACACACGATATGACGAGCGGCGATTCGGGCGATCTCAATGTCAGCGGTTCCGGAACCATTTCCTATACCGGTCTCGAACCGGTTGACATGACCGGCAGTACGGCCACGGATTTCGTCTTTAATCTGCCGGCCGGCGCTGACAATGCTCAGTTGAGCGACCAAGGCGCGTTCCTGCGGCTGGAAAGCACGGACGGTCCTCCGACGTTCGAAATGACTGATTTTGTGGCGCCCAGCGGTTCCATCACGATCAATGGCGGCGCGGGGGACGATGTGACCCTTTCCACCGCGCTCAGCCTGAACGGGGCGCTCACCATCACCGCCGACACGATCAACCTGGGCGGTGACCTGACGACGGACGGCGGCGCGATTTCATTCAACGGAATTACTAATTATACGACGTCGATCACGGTCGACGCGACCGGCGGCGGCGGCACACCGGCTGGCGGCGACATCAGTTTCAACGGGCCGCTGTTCGGTACTTCGGCGGGCGACGACGACATCACGTTCGACGCCGGTACCAGTGGTAACATCCTGTTCGGCGACATTGTGGCGGGTGTGTCCACGTCGACTTCGGCATTCCTGGAAAGCGGTGGTGTGGTGGTAGTGGAAGGTGAGAACTTCACGGGCAGCACGCCGCGCGGCAATGGGACAGCTTGGGATATTGTTCCCGATAACGTCGGGCCGTTTCCTGGGCCCGGTCTATTCGCCAACGCGCGCGGAGGGAAATACGCCCAGGTCCTTCCCAACGGTGGTGGGACGGATGGTCCGACCAACGCGCCTAGTGCCACCTTTGATGTGGCAATTACGACGACCGGGACGTACAGGCTGTTTCCACGCTGGACTGGTTATGACGGCGGCAGCGATTCGATTTTTTTCGACATTGTCGAATTCAAGGACGGCAGTGGAGGCACGATCGCTGATTGGTACGAGTTCACGGGAGGCGGCGGGAACGACAATTTCGGATCTCCAGCGTGGGATACGACCAGTGGTTTCGAGCAAAACCAAGCTGGTGTCAGCCCAGTTACTCCCGCAACTTGGGACATCACCGTACCTGGTATCTACACAATCCGGGTCTCGACCCGCGAAGACGGAGCGGCGGTCGATGCCATTGTGCTGCAACTTGATTCGCTTCCAGCGCCGACCGGAACCGGCCCTGCTGAATCGACCTTCGGACCTACGGTCGTGACCAACCCGACGGGAGCGGTTTTGGTTCAAAACGCGCGTAACGTGACAGCCAACGGCGAGGTCGATGCCGGTTCGCTGACGCAAGTGACTGGGCAAGGCACCAGCCAGTTTAATGGCGATGTCACGACCGATACCGGGGACATCGACATTACCGCGCCGAAGATCGACCTGGGCGCGAACATGACGTCGGCTAGTAACATCACGGGGAACGGAGTCGCCCGACTGACAGCGGACGTGGCGATGAACACGACGGGTGGCGGCGATATCACGTTCAACAATACCGTGATTGCCACGGGCGCAGGTGGGCAGGACCTGACGCTGAACGCGGGCGCCGGCAATGTGAATTTCAACGACGCCGTGACGCGTGGGGCGGCGGTCGAAAGTAGTGGTGTCGTTGTAGTGGAAGCCGAAAAGTATACGGGCCGAGACGCACTCACCGGGGAGATATCCTGGGTCGCCAAACCTGAGGAAAACAGTAGTTTCAATTCGCAAGATGGAAACGTGATTTCCAATTTCCGCGGCGACGGGTTTGTGCAGTCGCTGCCAGATGAGGATCCAACTGGCGGCGGTGGTCCGCTGGATTTTCCAGAGATTACCTACCTGGTCGACATTACCACGACAGGAACCTATCAACTGCATACGCGCTGGGATGGAAACACCGCGAACGCCGGCGCTAGCGATTCCCTCTTTGCCGACATTGTCGAACTCAAGGACGGTACGACTCCAGCATTCGGAACGGGTTCCAATCTGATCCCGGACTGGTACGAGATGACTCAGGGAGTGAACGGGGACTTTGCGAGTCCGTCGACCTGGGACGGTACGGGTGGCGAAGAACAAAACCAAGCGGGAGCGTCCAGTAATCCTATCGTTTGGACGTTCTCCAGTCCCGGGACGTATACGGTAAGATACACAGTTCGCGAAGACGGTTCGGCGGTCGATGCGTTTGTCCTTCAACTGGATTCGTTGGCGAATCCGTCCGGAACAGGTCCAGCCGAGTCCGTACGACCGCGCCTGGGTACCGTGCAAGTTGTCAATGCAAACGACGTCAACGCGGTAACGATCTTCGATGCCGAAGGCTACCACCAAGTTGATCTGCAGGGGACCGCTACCTTCTCGGGTACAGTGACGGTCGAACAATTCGACATCGAGGAAGGCGACGTGATTGTCAACGCCGACTTCAACGCCGACACGGCCCGCGTGGGTGTTTCTCCCAGCGGCGATACGGACGGGGCGGATGCTTCCGTAACGGTCAACGGCGGCGAAGTTGTGATTGGCGATGGCGACGGAAACCTGGATATTGGCTTCCGTGATACGGCCAATCTGTCCGGAACGCCGACAACCGCGGGCGTACTGGACATGAGCAACGCCAGCAGCGTGACGATCGATGTGGGCGACGTGCGGATGGGAATCATCAATGGCAACCTGTCCGGCGAAGGCGCCGCACTCGGCGATTTGATTTTTTCCGATGCCGGTAACAACGCCTTGACGGCCGATTCGCTCACGGCGGGCGATTCGGCTTTCCGTGGCAACGGTGGCGTCCGCACGATTCAGTTCGGCGGCGGCACTAATACGATGAATGTCGATACGATGACACTCGGCGGACAAAAGAGCCAGGCCACGATGACGATCGATACCGGTGGCACGCTGACGCTAGGCGGCAAGAGCGGCGCGGCGATAGATGCCGATTTGGGCTTCAATGTCACCGGCAACACGGGAACCACTTCTGCCGGCACGATCGACATGACTGGCGGCACCCTGAACGCCACGTTCGGTACGCTGCAGTTAGGTCGACACCAGGTTGGCAGCGGAAGCGGGACGGGGACGCTGACTTTCGAGGCGGGCACGGTGACCGTTGCCGATATCTCGATGGCAAACAACGGCGCCAATGCTGATGGAATCATCAATCAGAACGGCGGTACATTGAACGTTACGGGTGGCGTGTCTGAAGGCAATGGCGACAGCACAATCAACGTCAACGACGGCGACATGACGGTCGGTAACGGGCTGGAGGTTGACAACCTGGTGGTAGGCTTCAACAACGAACCAAACACGGCGACGTTGACCGTGAACGGAGGGGCTGTCGCAATCGGCGAGAATACCGGAGACGATCTCATCATTGGTCGTAGTGACACTCCGAACACCGATGGCATCGGTACGCTCGATCTGCGTAATGCCTCATCCGTAACCATCGACGTTGGCGACACACTCATCGGAACGATGCCGAGTTCGGCCAATCCGGGTGGACGAGCGCATGGAACGCTGCAACTCTCGACCGCAGGGGCGAACAACGTTACGTCGACCAACCTCCTGATCGGAGATTCTCCCGGGGCAGGAAACGGAGCATTTACCAGTACGATTGAACTGGGCGGCGCTGCCAACGTCTTTGCGGTGAATCAATTTACGATCGGCGACCGCAAGAGCCGTGGGCAGGTGACTGTCGCCGCCGGCGGTTCGTTCAACCTGACTGGCACAGGTGGAGCGGGAACGGGCACGCTCGACATCGGCCGGCGAAGAGTCAACACGGGCGCCAACGCATCCGGTTTGCTCGACCTCTCCAATGCTTCGTCGGTCAACGTCGACGTGGCGACCATTCGAATGGGTACGATCACGACGGGAAGTGGTGGCGGCGACAGCGTCGGCACGTGGAACTTCTCTGACAATGGTGCGAATGTGGTAACCGCTGGCAGCATCCTCGTCGCAGATTCTTCACAGCCTGGGAATACCGACGTGACGAGCATGATCAATCTGGGACAGGACAACACGATTAATGTCGACACATTCACGGTTGGCGGCCGCAAGAGCCGTGGCGAAGTGACGATTGACGCGGGCGGAACACTCACGCTTCGAGGTTCCGGTGGTGCGGGAACTCGCGCTGACTTGTTCATCGCCGACAACAACATCAACACCGGTACGCATACCGTCGGCACGTTCGATCTGAGCGGCGGTACGTTCAATGCTACACTAGACGAAGTCTTCATCGCTCGACATGCCGACGGCAGCGGGAGTGCCACCGGTTCGCTGACGATGGATGCGGGCAGTTTCGACGCCACCGCGCTGGGCATCGCTGTGGGGGTAAACGTAACCGGTACGATGACCGTCAATGGCGGTACGGTTACGATCGGTAACGGATCGGGCGATATGCAAGTCGGCATTCGTACCGACGATACTGCGCTTAATCAGGTCGGGACGCTGGACCTGGCGGGCGCGGCGGCGGTAACGGTCGATGTCGCGACGATCCGCGTGGGGGTCAATAACAGCGGAACCGGCGGAGGAACAGGGGACACGCACGGGATCTGGAACTTCTCGGATACCACCAATACCATCACGGCCGATTCGATGCTGGTGGCAGACTCGGTCAACGCGGGTAACACGGCCGTCACCAGTTTGATTGTCTTTGGGGCTGGCGCTAACAACCTGAACGTCGATACGGTGACCATCGGCGGCCGCAAGAGCGAAGCTCAGGCTACGATCAACGCTGGCGGTATCTTGACGCTCAACGGTCAGGGTGGTGCGGCAACAACAGCCGATCTGTATGTCGGCCGAAACAACACCAATACCGGTACACAGAACGACGGCGTGTTGGACCTGTCGGGAGGCGTGTTCAACGCGGTGTTGGACAATCTCGTGATCGGGTTGCACGACCAGGGTAGCGGCAGCGGTAACGGGTCGCTGACGATGGATGACGGGACCGTAACGGTCAACAGCATTGTCCTCGCCGATACCGACGTCGCTGGGGCTTCGACCAACGATGCCAATACAGATGGGGTGCTGAACTTCAACGGTGGAACGATTGACTTGGGCGGCGGCGAAATTGATACAGTTGGCGGCAGGGCGGCTTTCAACTTCACAGGGGGCACACTCAAGGACGTTGACGAATTCGCCACATCGGCTAACCCACTGGCGTTGGTCCAGAACAACTCTTCGGCCGCCAGCACGCTGCAGATCGGCGCAGATGCGGCCACCGATACAATGACGGTGCAGGGCGATTATTCATTGACCGGGGGTGATCTGGAAATCGACATCGTCGACACGTCCAGTTTCGACCAGTTGATCGTCAACGGAATGGTGACCCTGGGCGGCAACCTGGTACTGACCGCCGGCGGCGGTTTCACGTTCAACGCGGGCGATTCCGTAACGATCATCGACAACAATGGTTCCGGCGACCCGGTCAGCGGTACGTTCGCAGGCATGCCGGAAGGCTTTGAGTTCCAACTGGGAGGCGCGCCGGTCGAAATTTCCTATGTGGGCGGTGACGGCAACGATGTGGTGATCAGCTACGACACCACGCCCACGATCGATGCCGATGACGATACCCCGGTAACCGGCAAGCTGGACAACGACATTATCGTTCGTCGCAACGGCGCCAACTTGGAAGTGGAACTCGACGGCACGATCGTCCTGAATACACTCTATACGAACGTCACATTGCTGACCGTCAACGGCCAGACGGGACACGATATCCTGACCGTCGATAGCAGTGCCGGCAATGCGATTCCGATCAATCCTTCGGCGCCCTTCAACGGCATCGCTTACAACGGCAACGGCAACACTCCCAACGATGGCCGTGTGCCGCCCGGCGACAGCCTGGTGATCGTGGGAACGTTTACCACGGCCACCCATAACATGCTCAACACCTCCGGCGACCCCAACGACGGCAACGTCGATCTGGACGGAAACGTCATTACCTATACCGGCCTGGAACCGGTGGACATGACGGGGAGTACAACTGCGGACCTGATCTTCAATCTGCCGGCCGGAGTGACGA
>CALBSZ010000091.1 GCA_937967665.1 uncultured Planctomycetaceae bacterium | reverse complement strand
GCAGCTGGAAGTCGATGCCGGAGTGGACATTCCAGGGAGGCGGAAAGGCGTGCGCGACGACTTGCATCTGCGCGGCGCCGGCGGCGTCCATGGCGTCGCGGAAGGCGCGGAGCAGCCTTTCTGTGGAACTGGCTTTCGTCGAGTGCCAGCGCCTGACAAAATCGGCGGAAATCCAACCCGGTAGCAGTCCGTGCTGCGGAGTCCTGCCGTCCGACCACGATTCAAGGTCTTCCTCGGTCAGCTGGCCATGCAACCGGTCGTACCATGCGGACGCTTCCTGGCGCAGGTCGCGCGCCGCGGGAACGTGCGCGCTGAAATCCACGAACACGTCGTCCAGTGAATAGGGAGGGTACTCCGGCCAGTCGAAGCGGATGCCGTCGATCTCGGGATACGCCTGGCACAGGTCCGTAATCAGCGTTCGCTGGTAATCAATAATGTGAGGACTTTCCAGGCTGGCATTATTGGCCACTCGCCCCGCTGGCACGCGGCCATTGGGCAGACGCGGCTGATCGTCGTCATCCGGCCCGCCGAATTGCACGCGGTAACCGGGCGGTATGGCAGCCTGGATCTGCAAGTACGTCTTCAGGCCCCGCCGCCAGGCCTCGTTCAAGACAGCAGCCACCAGCGGCCCCTGTTCGCGAGTCAAATCGTCGGGAGCGGCCGGCTGGTATTTCAAGCCGGCATAGAGTTCACGCCGCGCCACAAAACTCGGCGACGTCCGCACGTAAAGTTCCCGCCGCCCCCACAGCGGGCGATCGAGTAATCGCACCGTTCCCGCGTCCGCGTCCGCCGGCGGTTCCCGCTTGCCGCTGGCTTCCGTCGTCGGGGCCATGACGTAGGGCGAAGTGGTCACCGCGGTCACGTTCGCACGCTGCTGCAGGTTGTCGAGTAACGCGCCAACGCCCTCGCTTTGGATGTATTCGGGAAGAACCGTGACGCCTCGAAGCTTCTCCAACATCGCTCTCCTGGCTTCGCCTATCGTTCGACAACCGAGGTGTCCAGGGACTCCACCGTGACCGCCATGACCAACGGCGCTGTAGGGTCGTCGCCTTTAACCAGCGTGATGTCCTTGATGACGTCCTGGCGTTGGGGACGAACGGCCAGGTAGCGAATCTGTTGTCCGCGCAAAGCGAACGCGAATTCGGAACCGGGAACGTCCACCCGGCGAATGTAGTCCGCGAAGTGAATCTTGTTCTTGAGCGGATGGTCTTCGACACTGCCGTCCGCGTAGGTCAGGCGCACGATCATCGAAACGGACTCGGGCTGGTGCGCCGGATAACTCCAGCCTCCGACGCCGCTGAGTAGATGGATGGCTTTGGCCGGAGAGTTGCACGGCAGGGTCACCGACTTGGGCATGGTGGGTGGATATTTGCCATTCGGACCGTGCAGCATGACAATGTTCCGAACGCGGTCCCCTTGCGGATCGATCAACTGAAACGGTACGCCCTGGAACGTGACCGGATCCCAGGCCGGGAAGATCATCTTCTCGTGGTCGGCCGAGCCGTAGAACATCGGGCGAGTGCTTACGAATGTGGCAACCTTGCTCAATGGCAGCGGCACGAAACGGCCGCGCTGGGTGAGGAATTCCAGCAGATTCCGAATATCATCGCGCGATACCTGCTTCTCAAAGCCGTCCGGCATCAGCGACTTCTTGGACGCCACGAGTTCTTCGATCTCCTCACGCAAGATGGCGTGCTTTTTGCCTTCCGTGTCGTACAGTTCAATCGTGGTCTTCGTTTCCGATGCCAGCAGACCGCTGAACACACGGCCGTCGGACGTCACGACCTGATAAACGCGGAAGTTCCCTTCCACACTCCGACTCGGGTCGATCAGGTGAACCAGCAACTCATGTTTCGGGTGGACCGCCATTCCCGTCAAGTCGGGACCGATCTTGTTCCCCTGACCGCTATGCATATGGCATTTCATGCAATGCTTTTTGAAGACTTGCTTGCCCGCGACGGGATCACCGGTTTCTTCGGTCAGGACGAGTAATTCCGTGACAACGCGTTGCCGGTCGGGATTCGGCAAGCCGCCGCCGGAGGCCAGCACTTTCGCCGCCAATGCGGCAATCTGTTTGTCCGGATGGTTGGCCAGGGACTGCTTCTGTTCCAGGGTCAAGTCGGAAACCTCGACCTGTCCCGCTTGCAGGGCGCCTAGCAGTTCCCGCGTCGATTGCGGGCGTGCCAGCAGGACGCGTAAGGCCGCGGTCTTCGCCGCTGGCGTCAGTTGCGGAAGCGTGCGGATGATCATCGCTCCGACAGCCGGCGCCTCGCTGCTTCCGATCGCATCCAGCAGGCCCGCGGTCAGTTCCGGCGCGGCCTGCGGAGTTACGAGTTGCATCAGCTGCTGCACGGCGTCATCGCTTTTCCTGGCGAAGTCGATCAGCTGCTCTGCAGCGCGAATGCGGTCGCCAGCTGCCGCGTTTTCGTTGGCGGCGGCTGCGGCCAGCGACTGGATGATCGCGGCCGAGTACTTTTCGAAGCCCTTGCTCCCCCAGGAATTGGCCAGACTCACCAGCTGTCCCTGACTGCCTGCCGGCAGCTTTGTCATGAGTTCGACCATCGCGGCTTCCGCGTGCTGGTCGAGGACCGCGGTTTCGTTCTTCGGCCAGCCTTTCACCAGTCCTGCCACCACGACACCAGCGACTCGGGGATCCGCGTCGACCAAGGCTTGCAGCAACGCACCCACTGTCTGGCCATTTTTTCCACGCGCGTAGTGTTCCGCGACAATGCTGGTTGTGGGCAGGATCGTGGCCTTTTCCAGGCGGGCCAGCGCCTGCAAGTAATAGAAGTCGTGGGCGGCGGCAGCGCTGGTGGCGGCGTCCGCGATCCAGCGGTCCTTGGAGTTGTCTTCCTTATCCAGGAAGGTCACAATGGCCTGACCGGCGCTGAGGCCGGCAGGCACTTCGGACAGCTTCAGCATCGCGGCCAGGCGAACCTGACCGTTCGGGTCGTCCAGGACTCCGCTGGCCAGCAGGGCGTCGCGGCCGGCAGCGGAGTTCGGAAGCACCAGTACGGCGGCGCGACGCACTCCCGCCGACGGATGTTCCAGCGCCTGCGTCACGGCAGCGAAACCAGACGCCACCGCATGCAAGCCCTCCAGCGTCCACAGAGCGTGGATGGCGCCGACGTTCAACCCGACAGCGTCAACGGTCGTATCTTGGATCAATTGCACAAGTTGCGGTACCACATCGGCTTTTCCTCGCTCGACAAGCAGACGCTGCGCGTGCTTGCGCCACAATTGGGTTGGATGCGCCAGTGTCGCGACCAGTTTTTCCGGCGACGCGCCTTGCAGAGTAAACGGTTTTGACTGAGCTTCCCTATAGACGATTCGATAAATCCGCCCGTGCCGCTTGTCACGCAGTTCCGTTTCGTAGGCATTCCCTTTGCCGGTTTGGAAGCCACGGGGCGTCGGATTGTGCTGCACAATGTAGTTGTACCAATCCAGCACCCAGACGTTGCCGTCCGGACCGACCTCGGCCATGATCGGCGCCGACCACTCGTCGTCACTGGCCAGCAGGTTGAACGGGCTGGTCGACGCAAAATTGGCTCCCTTTCCTTTCAGCACAAACGTTCCCACCAGATGCCCCGTGGGACCGCACACGAACGCGGTGCGATTCCAGTATTCCGGAGGATACGTACGGGCCGTGTAGATGGCGTGCCCGGCGGCGGCCGTGTAGCCGCCATGTTGATCGACTTGGCGAATGCGTTCCGTAATGGGGCGGAACAGATGCGTGTCCGCGATCGTTCCCAACCCGGCCGCCGCCCAGCCGCGGACGCTTTCATAGTAGCGATTGGCCAGCGGCATGTAGACGCTGGGATTGTGGTTGGCGGTCGAACCGAACACGATTCCCGCCTCGTCGATGCCGAGTCCCCAGGTGTTGTTATTGGTTGATCGCACGAACTCGAGTTCCGAGCCGTCGGGACGGAAGCGAAAGAATCCCATGCGAAAGGCGTAGGGGTACTTCTGGCCGTTCACCGTTGGCTGGGAATGGTTGTATCCCTGCATCGCCCAGATCCAGTTGTCCGGCCCGTACTGGAAGTTGCTCACGCCACCGTGTGTGTCACTCATATTCCAGCCATCGATCAAGACGGTGCGCTTATCGGCGTGCTGGTCGCCGTCCGTATCCTGCAGGTACAGCGTCTGCTTCCCGTTCTGCACGAGGATGCCGTTTCTCCAAAACGCAATGCTGGTGGGAATGCTCAGCTGCTCAGCGAACACGGTGAATTTATCGGCCCGTCCATCGCCATTCGTATCCTCGCAGATCTTGATGCGGTCGCGCCCGCCCTCGGCAGGCTGCAGGTTGTTCGGGTAGTCCACGGTTTCGCCCACCCACAAGCGGCCCTGTTCGTCCCAGGCCATGCAAATCGGCTTGACCACGTCTGGTTCCGACGCAAACAGCTGGACTTCGAAGCCGACCGGGGTAACGAAGTGTTTCAGCGATTCTTCGGCCGGCAGCGGGTTCTGCATATCGATGGGGCCTTCCTTCAGCGTGCCCCACTTTTCACCTGCCGGATAGAAGGGAACGTTCGCCTTGGTATACGAAAACGGCTGGACGTCTTTACGGAGTTCCGTCATGGCCGGCACAGGAAAGGCATCCGGGTCCACGAAAGCCGGTACGTGTCCGGGGTCGTCACCGACCGCCCAGCGGATCCCGCGTTCAATCAGGTTGTGAAACCCGGCGTTTCCCCAGGTGCGCTGATCGTGTCCCCAGGCCGTGTAAAAGACGCGGCCTTTGCCTTGGGTCCGCACCCAGGTCCACGGTTCGCGAGTGTCGCCTTCCAAACGATAGGACAATACGGTACGGTTGACATCGTTGTGCTTGTGATGCACATAGGTTTCGTCCCAGCTTTCAAAACCGCCGAAACCGCGCATGATCGGATGATCGGCACGAACGATGTTCGTCGTAAACGTACCCGTGCCGTGACGCTGGAACTGGCCGCCTACCAGCGCGATGTATTTCTCCGAATTCAGGAAGCAGTATGACGCGCAGTGAATCGGTATCAGGCCGCCGCCGGCTTCCACGAACTCGATCAAGGCCGTTTCTTGCACAGGTTCAATGCGTTCGATATTGGCGTAGATGATCAAGCCATCGTGCTTGTTCAGGTGGGGCGCGTTCAGATCGGTCAGGGCTTCGGTGTAGGTCACATCGATTCCACGTTGTGCCAGGACGGGAATCAGCTGCGCCGCTCGCTGGGGCGGTTGATGATGCCCGCGGTCTCCCAGGAAGAGCACGTGCAATCGTTCTGCCTCAACACCGTCCTCGGCACCGGCTACTTGCGCTGCCAACGTGAAGACAGCGACGCCGCACACCACAGCTCGAATCGAAGAATACATGATTGACGCCTTCATTTTTCGGTAGTCTGACAGGAATCGAATTTTGGATTGCATTGGACAGCCGCCGAACTGAGAACAGCCGTCGAAAGAACTCGACGTCACGGCTCCGTCGTAGCCGCGTTGTTACAAGGGAGAATCCGTTTATACTCTAAACGATGAACCCGCTGGCTTCATCCCCTCTCAACCCACGTGGACCATGAGTCGGTCGGTAGGAGTTGGGACGCTGTCCGTCTTTTCGCTACCGTCAACCCTGCGCTGTAGTACTAATCAGTACTAATCCGTTATGCATCGTGATAACCAGCGCAAGAAGAGGCGAGCGATCTTCTTGTACTAGAAGGCCAAGGCAAGTAAACTAAAAAAGGCGGAATTGAGGCGTGAATCTTCCGGTCGTTCCAGATGGAGCAACGTGCTGTCATGCCGGTTTCTTGCATTTCTACTTGCCAAAATGAACTCGAGCGTCGCGTAGTGTTCGAGGCCCCACCTGCTAAAACGAGGTATCGCCATGCCCTCGAAATGGAGCCGCCGTCTCCGAGCAACACAGCGAAAACGCCGCGTTGGAAAATTCGAGCCGCTTGAATGGCGGCAACTGTTGGCAACCTGTGTTACGGAATCCGAATCGAACGACACGCGTGTGACTGCCGACGACCTGGTGCTCGAACAAGACCCGCTCGCATCCGGCCATTTCCTCGCCTGCGGTTTGGGCGCGATCTCCTCCGCCGTCTATCAGGACCGATGGAGTGATCCGGACTACTTTCGTTTCGAGGCGGAAGCCGGCGATGTTGTCTCGATTATGGTGGATACTCCCAATAGCGACGTGGACGCCTATTTTGAGTTTCGTGACAGTAACGACGCAACTGTGTTCGGCGATGACCATGACGGCCCCGGTAGCGACGCAATGTTCCACAGTTACACGATTCCAGCTCAAGGATACTACTATGTCCGAGTTGGCAAGGGATACTATTCCACCGAAACAGGTGACTACCGCTTGACGGTACAAGTCGGACGCGGCATCGATCTGGAATCCGACGACAACTATCACAACAACTCACTGAACAATGCCGATCCCGTTACCTTTTCCGAGTCCGCGGGAACGCAATCTGGTGCCATTGGCGGTACGATCATGGCGCCGCAAAACACAGTCTACGACCACGATCTGTTCGCACTCGGAGTTCAGAACACTGGCAACACTTTGGAACTTACTGTTGATTTGCCGTCGGGCAGCACGTTGGTTCCGCGGTTGCGGGTGCTGGATTCGGGCGGGCA
>CALBSZ010000090.1 GCA_937967665.1 uncultured Planctomycetaceae bacterium | reverse complement strand
TTCTCCTTCCTTGTCGAGCGTTAAATCCGTCGTCCTGAGCGGTCTGAATTACCCTGGGGGTCCGGGAGGTGGGCGCCGTGTGGTTGCTGGCTAGTTGACCCGGTGGGCGCGTTTGGCCGGTTTTCATGGTTCAGCCTTTCTTGCTTGCCGATTTGGTCTTCGCATCGGCGCTACCGCGGAGGCGATAACTCTTGCCGGTGATCTCGATGATCTCGGCGTGTTGCAGGATGCGGTCGAGGATGGCGGTGGCCGCCGGCACGTCCCCCATCAGTTTGCCCCAATCCTCCAGCGGCCGGTTGCTGGTCATCATGGTGCTTCGTAGTTCGTGCCGACGCATGATGATCTCGAACAGGTATTCGCCAGAACGTTTGGGCAACTGCTTCATGCCCATGTCGTCCAGGATCAACAGATCGACTTGCAGGTACTTGGCCAGCACCTTGTCGTGTCCCTCGAAGGCCTCATCGTGTAACAGATCGCGGACAGCGTCGAAGATGCTGCGGTACAACACGGTAAAGCCGGCTTTGATCAGCGCCAGCCCGACGCCTTGGACCAGATGGCTTTTCCCCACGCCCGGCGGCCCCAGCAGAAGCACGTCCCGGTGCTGGCGGACGAAGGCGCCCGCCGCCAGATCGTACACCTGCTTCCGCTTGATGCAACGGTTGAAGTCCCAGTCGAAATCTTCCAGCGTCTTCTGTTCGCGGAAGCTGGCCGCCTTAGTGCGGCGGGCGATCTGCCGCTCGTGCCGCACGGCCAGCTCGTCCTGCAGGACCAGTTCCAGGAACTCGGTATGATCAAGCCGGTTGGACTTCGCCTCCTGGAGGCGGACCTCCAGCGAACCGGCCAGGCCGCTCAGGCGCAGCCGCTTCAAGGCGTCAGACAGGGTGGCGTTCATCAGGGTTTCTCTCCTTGCGGAATTGGGACAGGGAAGCGAGCGAATAGTCGCTCAGGGGACGAATGATCGGGTGCTCTTCAATGAACTCGAACTGCTGCTGGGCATCCGCTTGGCGTTTGAGGAGCTGGCGAATCGTGCGCAGACGGTGGGCGCCGTAGGCCAGCGCCGTTTCGCAGGCCCGCTCCAGGGCCTCGGTCGAATGTTTACCGGCCAGCGCTTTCAGACCAACCAACACGCGCACTCCTTCCACGCCGCGGACTTGCGTCGTCGCTTCGGCCCACTGTCGGGTCTGCGGTCCAATGGCCGCGATCTGCCGCAGCAGTGCGTCCGTACCCCGCTCCACCGCCGAGACCTTTTCTTTGGGGATATGTTCGGCAGCCGTGCGAAAGCGACCTGGCTCCGCTTTGGCATGAACGGCCAGTTGTTCCCAGCGATCATTGAACAGCCGCACCAGCCGGCCGTCCCACCGGGCCCAGAGCCGGCGCCCCACGTATTCCGGCGGAGCTGAATAGTACGCCTTGTCCACTTCGACGTGGCCGTCGCGATGCACCACGCGCCGTGCTTCATGAAAGAAGGGGAACCGTTCCAAGGGCAGTGACAATAGCGCTGCCGATTCGCTTTCCAGGAAGAGCTTGTTGACTTGCTGCTTGGTGGTGCCGTGGATCCGCGTGTCGGCTACATGCGCTTCCCAGTCCAGCAGGAACTGGTTCTCTTCCACCAGGCTACTGAACGTGCGGCCCTTGAGAGCGTTGTTCTTGACGTACTTCACGCCGCTTTCCACTTTTCCCTTGTGGCGCGGCGTGTAGGGTTTCGTTGGCAGGAAGGCCGTGCCGTAGTGCGCGGCGAACGATTGCAGCTTGGGGTGGACCTCGGGGTCGTACCAATCGGCTCGCGGCACGGCTGCTTTCAAGTTGTCGATGACCAGGCGTTTGGGAACCCCGCCAAAGTATTGGAAGGCGTTCTCCAGGCATTGCAGGAGGCATTCGGTCGTCTGCCGCCAGACCGCTTCGCTGTACGCCTTGCGGGAATGGCTCAGGACGATGCGGAAGATCCACGGCCGGCGACGTTTCCCTTCGGGCATAATGATGGGCGCCCCGCTGCCGAAGTCGACTTGTGCCTCTTCCCCTGGCTCTGTCTCCAGTCGCCGCATCGGCAACTCGGACGTCGTCTGCAGTCGCGCCACAAAGCGCTGCACACTCCAATAACTGGCGGCGAACTGGTGCTCGTCAACCAGATCCTGATGAATCCTTGTCGCTGACAATCCCTGCTGGAGCTTCGCCTCGATGATTTCGCGAAATGGCTCACAACAGCTGGGCGGCCCGGTCGAGATGCCGGTGGGCGCGTTTGGCTGGTTTTCAGCCGCTCGCGACACATACTTGCCGACCGTCTCCCGGTCGACGTCCAGCAGCCGGGCGATCTGTCGGTTCGAGTGGCCCGACTGATGTAGCGTAAGAATTGCGTTGACTTTGGCCATGCTGAGTCGATTCGCCATCCACACCTCCCGAAATACGGAAAGCTAGATGACGAACCCCTACTCCTTGCAAGTGGCCGGTATCAACCCGCACAAGCCTGGCTGGTTTTGGGCGCCCAATGACAGTCCTGCCGCTGCTGACATTGGTGGCCCCGTTGCGAAAGGCATCCAGACCTGTCATCAGTTGGCCGCGCGTCGGCGTACACATCGGCGAA
>CALBSZ010000089.1 GCA_937967665.1 uncultured Planctomycetaceae bacterium | reverse complement strand
TGCTGCCGTAGACGACATGAACGGCCGAACTCGTCGCGCTGGCCTGGAGAATGGCCACGTCGTCCAACGTGTCGGTGGGAGAACCAAATCGATGGATACCAGCAACGCCGACACCGAAGCGATCCCCCGTTTGCCCCATGTTGTCCGTGATCGTTACCGCCTCGCCTAGATCAAGGTCGATTGGCTGTGCCTCGACAACGACATCGTCCACATAGAAGCCTTCGAAGTTGTTGGCCAGGGGATCGCCTGAATCGAACGCGAAGCGGACGTAGAATTTGCCGGTGAAGTCATCAGCGAGAATGACATCATTGTCTAATCGCAACGACATCGGCTTCCAGCCGGCGAGTTCTTCTTCCTCTTGCAATTCACCAGGCGTGCCATCGGTGGCACTGGAGTTTGACGCGACAAGAATTGGCGACGTAAACAACGGATCCGTGGAAATTTCGACGCTGGCTATGTCGAACTGTGTTGCGGGAGTCCCGTCGCTTTCGGTGTCGAGCCAATAATTGAATGACAGCGTTACGGCGGAGTCAGTTGGGACGTTGCTCAAGTCGATGGCTGAACTGGTTGCCGTCCCGCTAACGCGAGCGTTTACGTCGTAATGTCCCACTTCGTTAGGAGCAGTGATACTGAAATACAGCGAATCATCGGCGGAATGGCCTGCATCCGTTGCGCGTCGTTGCGTGACGTGCCAGTTGACGTTGTCGGCGTCGCCGCCAGCACCGGTGTTGTTGAAGTCGCTAATATCTCCGATGTCGGTAGCCGCGAAAGCAACACCAAGCCGCTTCCCAACCGGCTGCCACTCCGTCTGGCCGTGAAACACGTATGCGGCGCCGGCATCGGAATTCGCGGACGGATCACCAACGATCAAGTCGTCCACACTGTCGCCGTTCACGTCGCCGGCGTTATCGATCGCCAAGACGCCGCGGGCGGAGACTGCGGTTAGCTCGAACTCCGCTTCATTGACCAGATCCAACGTTCCGGTCCACGGATCATTGCCGAAGAAGTCGGCGTTCGCACCAAGCAACAAATAAACCGTGGGCTCACTCACGCCGGAAACCGCCACGGCAATGTCATCGACCTGATGGACATTGCCATCGGTGTCGGTGTGTGTATCCCCATTGAAATTGCCGTGAACGATCTCGGCTCGCGGGCCGCTGGTTGCTAACAGAGGGGCAGGTAGCGTAAGTGTGAACGCCGGTTGCGGATCGGGATCGTTAATCAGATCCGGGCCGCCCAGGAACACGCGTGCTTCGCTACTTGTCGCACTGACATCTTGAATCGCGCCAATGAAATCGCCGTAACCATCGCCGTTGATGTCGCCGAGCGGGATCACCACCGGACGGTCGGAGACGTCGGTCGGCGTGATGTGAACGTCGGCATCGTCGGCCGAAACATCGATCGTCTTGCCAACGTCCGTTGAGAACGTCAGCGAGTATTCTCCAAGTGACTCGACAGGCAATCCTTGCTCAAGACCTTCACTGCCAACCGTCGTTTGGCCGTCAACGAAGTGCATATACTCCGATATGGCGTTGGTACCGTCATTGTCGAACGTAATCGACATCGAATCGCCTTCGAGTAGCCACATGGCAATCCGGTTGTCAATGTGGCCGACGAGGACTTTGTCTTGACCAATCTCGTTGTCAATGGCCACTTGCAGTTGAGCGACCAAGTCTTCGATGCCATTTCGATCGTGCGGTTCCACCTGTCCGTCGATATCGGGTAGTATCGTTAGTGTGCCAACAGTATTATTCGCACCATCCGTCAATGTGAGCGTAAAACTGGCGGTGAGTGTGTCGCCGTCTTCATTAAACCGGAAGTTTGTCGTTGGCTCAGAGGCAACAAGTGCGAAAGTGTTGAAGTTAACCGCGTGAAGGACATAGAATTCTGGGACGCCAGCGAACTGTTCCACGGGAACGACAGACACGCTTTCGCCTGGATCGGTATCAGTTCCTGCGAACAAAAATAGATTGCGGTCAATCAAGGTTTGCAGCGAGCTATCCTCGGCGACGCTGATATCTTGTAGATTTAACCCAATCATCTCGGGCGTCAGCAGTGCCGAATCAATGTTCGCAAACGATCCCGTGATGCCTTGGTCGTCGCTGTTCGTCCAACTCTGTGGCGTGGGAATCACATACCAATCGCCAGCATCACCGCGGTGGAAGCTAAGGTTCGCAACCTCAACGTCTTTGCCCTTGAGTAGATTCGAGAAATCAACGTCGAGCAGCGTCGCGAATTCGGCGATGTCGTTCGCGTCGCCGACTCCGCCCGCATATTCAAACTCATCAGGCGGAATCTCATTCGGTCCACCAGCCAACCAGTCGTCGCCAGCGCCGCCTTCGATTACGTCGTTTCCGCCTCCGCCTCGGATGACATCAACACCTTCGCCACCGTCGATCGAGTCGTTGCCTGCGCCACCAAACAAACGGTCGTTACCGGTACCGCCCAAGAGCGTCAGGTGGCCGAGACTGCCGCGCTGCGAAAAATCTTCTGGATCGATGCCCCACTCGCCATATCCGGCCACGCGCGATTCGAACGGATCGTCCAGGTTATTCCGAATGCCGCCGATTACCGTGTCGTCGCCGCTGCGGGTTTCGAACACCGTGTTTTCGACGTCTGTCGCCTGGAAGAAAGCGAAATGTTGCAGGTAGCGTATTCCAGCTGACGGCAAGCTGGCAGCTCGCCCTACGGCTGGAACAAATTCCTGTTCGGCGACATTCCAAACGCGGTTGGTTACCTCGTAGCGGTGCAGGATCGTGTTGTAGCGGAAGGCCACATGGTCTGGTACGGGTCGGCCTTGCTGGTCCAGGTCGCCGCCCCAGAAAATGACTTCGTCTGTCCCGCCTTCGCCGTCGAAGCGGTCGCTGAGTGTGGGGACGATGACTTGTTGCGTCGCGGGATCGAGTCGCGTGTGGGTCTTGTTGATCGGCAAGGCGTCGGTGACGATCTGGAAGCGGTCGTCACCCGGACCGCCAAACAGCAGGTCGCTGGCCTGACGGTCTTCGCCGCCGGTCAGCACATCGTTGCCTTCCTGGCCGAAGACCCAATCTTCGAACATCCCACCCGATAGCACATCGTTGCCTTCACCGCCGAGGATGACGTCCCGACGGTCATGGAAGGTGTTCAGCAGCGGACTGCTGTAATCGACCGGCGTTGGTAGTTCGCTGGCATCCGGCAGTATGCCAGTGGCAGCCGTCTGCAGGTTCGGCGAGATGCGATAGCGAGCCAGGTGGAACGGCGGTTCGCTACTGGTCGTGTCCACAAAGGACGCACGAACCAGGTATTCACCTGCTGCCAGTGGAACAAGAGGAGGATCGGGTTCGCTGTCATCTTCGCTGAACGGCCCCGTCAATTCGGGATCGAACAACGGCAGCACCGCGGCGGCCGCCAGCCCTTGCGCGGTCGCGGTGTGAATCCGCGTTGTGCCATCCGCTGCGTACAATTCGAAGTGAACCGCCGCTGTGTTCAGCAGCGGCTCCAACACGAGTTCACTCGCCCCGCTCAGGTTCTCAGGCAGTTCGAGGCGGAACCAGTCTTCATCCGTTTCGGACGAAAGGGTCAGATCGGAGATGATCGCGATGTTCTGCAGATTGCCAATCTGATACGCCGCACCGGCAGTTTCATTTCGCGCGGGTCGGTCCGCCCAATCCGGACCGCTGAATTCCAACTCATACAGCGTAGGACTGAGGTTGGTTTTTACGTGAAGGATGTATTCCGTGTTCTCACTAAGGCCAGCAAGCGACAAGCGCTGAACCGTGCCAAAGGCGGTCGCGAACGTTCCCCCGTTTAGCTGTCCGCCGCTGGCGTCGAGCAGTTCCATCGTAACCCCGTCGTCGGCAGCGAGACTGGTAAGCGTAATAGCGAAATCATTGTCGAGACCTTCGGGCGTTGTGAACCGGTAATGGTCTTCGTCTGTCGGGCTGTCGATCGTTAGCCCGGTGACGACGTGTCCTGCCGCAAAATCAATCAGCCCGAGGTCGCTGGGCGAACCTGGCACAACGTTATTCGCTGCGTCATTGCGGTGTTGCGTTCCATCTTCACTTTGCTCGGTGCGGTCAATCAGAATCGGTGTCCCACTGGCGATATCGACGACGTCGTTGCCTCGACCGCCGTCCACCCACACGCTCTTCATCACGGTTGGACCGACTTCCACATGGTCGTCGCCGTCCAGGGCATCGATGATGATGGCCACGAAATCGCCTTCGTCTGGCAGGATGCCCATCAGGTTGTCGGAGCCCGTTTGTTGCAGGATGGCTTCCGAACCCGGAACGAATCCCAGTTCATCTCGGGCGACCGCGTTGGAGGCGGCGATGCGGATAGGCGAGTCACTGCCCGCCTGTGCACCGTCGAGTCGTGGGATTAGGCGGATTCGCTGTTGTGCCTGTCCGTCGACAAGCTGTTCGTATCGCTCGGCAATCACCGGGCTGGCAGTGAACTCGGCTGGATACTGGGCGCTTTCCAGGGCAGCATTCAGGTCCCCAACCAACCGGTCCGCCGCCTGCTCGGCGGTGGAACTATTGTCGTCGTTGTCCGACGTGGCGATCTGCGCTAGTTCGACTTGATACGCTTCGCCGCCGTGAACGCTCAAGTAGAATTCCGCATCGCCGGACAGCTGACCGTCAAGTGGAATTTCAACATCACCCAGTAGTTCGTAACCGAAGAAGTCGTCGATGGGGTTCCAGATCAGATTGCCGTCTTCATCGACGGCGTCGAAGTCAAGCTGTACCTGGGCGTCGAAGGTGAAGTGACAGGTGTATTCCGTAAGTCGTGTTATCAGATGATGTTCGCCGAGCGGACCAGGTTC
>CALBSZ010000088.1 GCA_937967665.1 uncultured Planctomycetaceae bacterium | reverse complement strand
GAACCAGTTATGAATCGGCTTCAGAATCTCTTGCACTTCGGCAACCAGTTCCACATCCAACGGCAACTCGGCCCAGGTCGCCCATTGTCGGACGCGATCCGGATTGGCGGAACCGGTAATGCAGGTAGTCATGTCGGGATTGGCAATCGAGAACTGGACGGCCAGCTGAGCGATATCGACCCCCTTTTTCTGGCAGTGTTCGGCTGCCCGCCTGGCAACGGCCCGAACTTCGTCCGTGGCTTTGTGCCACGGCGGCAGCGGCGCGTTCGTCAACAGCCGAGCGGAAAAGGGAGCCGCGTTCATGATGCCGACCTGCTTTTCCTTCAGGTAAGGAACCAGGTCGGCAAACATCGTGTTCTGGAGTGTATAGTGGTTGTAGGACAGCACGACATCCAGATCCGTTCGATCCAGAACGTATTTGAAGATCTTCATCGGGTAACCCGAAATGCCGACGAAACGGACCTTGCCCTGCTCCTGAATCTTGCGCACCGCCGGCAGCGTCTCGTCGACAATCTGCGACATGTCGACGAATTCGATGTCGTGGCACAGGATAATGTCCAAGTGCTCGACCCCCATGCGGTGCAGGCTGACATCGATACTCTCCACCACACGTTTCGCGGAGAAGTCGAAATGGTGGCCGTCGTAACGTCCCAGTTTGGTGCCCAGGATGTACGAATCGCGCGGCACGCCGCGGAGTGCCGGTCCGAGCAAGACTTCGGACATGCCGCGCCCATAGAAAGGCGAGGTGTCGATGAAGTTCATCCCCACATCCAGCGCGGCGTGCACGGCACTGATTGCTTCGCCCAGGTCCACCTGGCGAAACTCCTGTCCCAGCGACGACGCCCCGAAACTCAGGACCGGCAGTTTCAATCCCGTATTACCGAGTTCGCGATATTCCATTCGAATTTCAATTCCAAAAGTCACCGACCCCGCTTGATCAGGAGCTACGCTTTGTTCTAAATCTCGCGTTGTTGTAATGGGTGGCCTGGGTCGAGTGAAGCGAGTCCCGGAATCCAAGGTTCTGTGGGGTCGCTTCGCTCCACCACAGCCACCCTTCTCCGAAAACAGAACCTAGTCCATTCTCACGCCCATGGTCAGCAGCAGGTTGGCAAAACGCTGCTGGTCCGCGGTTTGAATCGTCAGCACCAGGTCTGGCGTGTTCACGAGTTTATAGAACTCCCACTTTTCGATGGGCTGCAGTTCCAGCTGCAGTTTGGCCTCCGAGATCACTCGACGGTACTCGTCCCACACCGGCGGATCTTCGACAAGCGCGTAAGGGCCCTCGGTTTCATACATCATCGTATTGGCCGCTTCGATCGGAATCGCCGATGCCAGCGCTTCGAAAACCTGTGTGCAGTTCACGATGCCGGGCGACAGGTTCAGGCTGATGAGCTGCGCGTTCGGGCCCAGCGTCGACGCCGCAGGATAATTCCCGTCGGCAATCAGTACCTTGGAGTGATGTCCCGCGCGTCCCAGGACTTCGTTCATCTGAGGGTGAATCAGTTTGTGGAGTAGCATTATCGATAGCCTGTAAAAAGGACCTCGGCATATTACATTCCGGCTTGAAGAGCGTCCAGATGCCGCGCAAAGTGATCGGCCAGCACGTCGGCGTACGTATCCGTGTGGGATTCCAGGACGCCGCGCACCAGCGGTCCGAACTCGGAACTCGTGAGTACCGAACCGAAGGTGCAATGCAGGATCTGGCGTCCCGGCTTGGTAAACCCCTTACCCGCCGGCACTTCGGACCACATTTCCAGGTAGATTTGTTCCAGGTCCGCGGCCGACTGGATCTGGCTCGTGTCCAGGGCGTCGTCGAGCGTCGCGGAAACGTGATACGTGGCCTTATCGGTATTATAGCGCTGGCGCGCGAAATCGATGATGCGTCGGAACAGCGTTTCGTCGTGGCGGGCAACCACGCGCAGGGCCTCCAGGTAACTGGTCCCCGCCGTCTTCACATGCCAGCGCCCCTTGGTGGCGCGGGCAAAGGGCGTGTACATCGAAATCTTGTCCGAACCGGAATGCAAGCTTAGCTTGTACGGCCCCAGCAGTTCGGCGATGGCGGCGTGATCGTTGAGTGTCTTTTCCAGGGCTTCGACGTTTCCTTTGAAATCGACTCCCTTTTCGAAGTCGCCGATGAATCGCGGAGCCAGGCTGATCAGTTTCATCCCTTTCGAAAGGCATTGATCCGCAATGATATAGTGCTCGGCCAGCGTCGTCGGTTGCTCCGTTTCATCGACACTGAGTTCAATTTCATAATGCCGCCCGTTCACAGCGTGGACTTTGTCGATATACCCTGCCAGCGCAATCGCCTCATTGATGGCCTTGCCGTACTTGACGGCCGCCCGCTGGCAGGCTTCTTCGGTCAACTCGACCTTCGTCCCGTTGGCCAGCCCGATCGACTTGCCGTTGTAATCGTCAAACCAGCCCACTTCCTCTGCCAGCGACGTGAACTTGGAGCGCAACGTCGCTTCATCGTAGTCGTCCGCGCCGGCATCGACATGATCAGACGGGTCGATGGTAAAAAACGTAAATCCGACCGCAGCCGTCACATCCACGTCGGCCGTCGTCTTCAAGTGATCCGCGTCGGCGCCCGTGCGTCCCGTCCAGCCGGCTTCGGCCATGCCCCGCAGCGCGTCGTCCATCACTTGCTGCGGCGATCGATTGGTCCGCGTCATTTCGCGGATCGACTGCTGCGGGAAAATCGGTTCAATACCGTTGCCCGATCGCTTCATCGCCGCGACGTGCCCCGGAGTGGCCAGGCCCATCCGATCTCCAAAGCCAAAGCTGGGCGCCAATCCAAGCGTCTCGCATTTTTCCATGGTCATCGACGTCCTTTCAGTTTCGATTCGTTCAAGCGGCGGGCGATTTCAGGTATTTATTGAAGGCATTGATCGTCAATCGCGCGGCTTCGTAAGGGTCGGGGTACGGGAACGCTTCCGCCGATGCGTACCGGGCAAAGCCGATCTCCTGCAAGGCCGCCGCGATAGGTTCGAAGTCCAGATGCCCGCAACCGGCAGGCCGGCGATTGGAATCCACGAAATGAACATGCCCGATGTGATCCCCGCCAGCCCGCAGCGCGGCGGCAAGGTCCGCTTCTTCGATGTTCATGTGAAACAGATCCGCCAGTAAAGTCACGTTGGTCGTCTGCAGGCTATTCAGCAAATCGACTCCCGCCGCGACCGTATTGCACATGTTGGTCTCGTAGCGATTCAGCGGCTCGTAAATCAGCGGCACTTCGTAACGCAGGGCGTATTCGCCGAGGTCGTGGAGCGCTTCCGCGAGGTAACCGATCCCCATTTCCCGGGTCACGGCGCCCCCCCACCGCCCTTGCATCGAACCGATGATCGCCGGCGCGCCGAAGACACCGCCAAAATCGATGATCGATTTCACAAAGTCCCGTGCCTTGGCACGCTGTCCGGCATCGGGGTCACTTAAGCTCAAGCCGTGCAGCACCATCCCCGCCCCGGTCCCCACGGCAGCCAGCTTCAGGTCCAGCGTCGCCAGCAATTGCCTCAATTCTTCAGGATTTACGGCGGCGGGCGACGGCGCGAAAATCTCGACCGCGTCGTACCCCAATTCCTTGGCGTTCTTGCAACCGGCGGCCAGGTCATCCCAAAACACAAACGGGCCGCCCCGCGCTTGTTCTACCAGACTGATCGTGACCGCGGATTTAATCATGAGTATTCGTCTTTCCCTGAACGTCTTCGCGTGAGGCACCAGAATCGGTACGGAAGCACGCTGTGCATCAGCTGTCCTCGATCTCCACAACCGCCTTGATCACGCCGGTCGCCGGGTTCGTGTACGAATCAAAGACGTCAATCACTTCCCGGCTGTTGGTACGGTGCGTAATCCAGGGAGTCGTATCGATCTGCTTGTTTTCGATGAGCTGGATGATGCGAGTAAAATCGCCTGGCAGTGCATTGCGCGAAGCCAGCAAAGTCATCTCGCGCGAATGCATCAGGGGATGGGGAAACGAGATCTCCTGGGTGGTGATGCCGACAAACACCAGGCGTCCCGTATGCCCCACATAGTTCAGCGCGTGCGACATGGACCTGTTACTGCCCGTCGCATCGATGACCGCCGTGAACAGGTTCCCGTCGGTCACGGCCTGCATGGCTTCCAGTTCCGAACCGTCCCCTGTGAACAAAATCGTATGATCAACACCCATCGTTTCCTTGCAGAATTCCAGCCGCGACGGCACCATGTCCAAGACCGTGATCGTGGCGTTCGCGATCTTGGCGAATTCAATCACCGACAACCCGATCGGTCCGGCGCCGATTACCAGCAGGTCTTCACCCGCGGCGGCCGCGCAGCGATCGATGGCGTGACAGCCGATGGCCAAGGTTTCCACCAGGGCCAGCTGCTCGTATTCCAGCGACGTCGACGTGTGCAGTTTCCGAGCGGGAACGACGAACCGCGGCCGCATGCCGCCGTCCGTGTGCACGCCCAGCACTTGTAAATGATTGCAGCAGTTGGTGCGGCCCCGCTGACTGGCGAAGCTGTTCGGATTGTTGATATAGGGTTCCACCGAGCAGCGATCGCCGGGTTTGACATTGGCAACGTCCGCGCCGACCTGCAGTACCTCGACGCCAAGTTCATGTCCGGGGATGCGCGGGTAGCTGTAGAAGGGAAACTTGCCCAAGTAGCCGCTCAGATCCGTCCCGCAAATACCGACTCGATGTACACGCACCAGCGCTTCCTCCGCGCCCAGGGACTGAGGTTCATCGACGTCGACAATTTCGAAGTGCTTTGGCTCTCGTAGTGAAACGGCCTTCATCTTTTTGCTCCGCTACCTTTCCGTTCGACGCTGCAATTTGGAATACCTGCCACGATGGCAATCCTGGCCACGTGTTGAACCGGCATTTCGAGACCGTACCGTTGCCACATGCCGCGCCCGCATGACTCGGCCGTCCATTCGAAGACGATCGTCGAGCGAATGAATGAGGGGAGAGAAGAGCCGCCGAGCGGCCCGGGCCCCGATATCAATTCATGCGCTGTCTATGGCTTCACAACCGACCTTTGAGCCTAACGCGAAGCGCCCCCATTCACAAGGGGCGTGCATTCGTAGTTGGACGGCGTCCGGTTTGACTCGCGGCAACAATGAAAGTACACCATTGTAAGTACACCGTTGAACCCCCAGCCGCAGGCGCCGGCGTATGCACCGAACCGGCGCCTGCGGCTAAGGGTTAAACCAAATGACTGCCCCCATACATACCGCTGTGGGGGCACTTGCAAGCCCGGCAGGGAAGACCGAAAATCGGAGTGTGCTTTCGTTTCGACGGCGTGGACGGACGCAGAACTTTGCAATTTCGCGCGGACCACCTTGCTGTAGTCCCGCGACTCCGTTCGCGGGATCCACCTTCAATCCATGTCCCGCGAGCGGAGTCGCGGGACTACAAAAGTGAGCGGAAGTCAGCAACTGGATACGGCACTCGAACCGCGTCATCCAGAGTTACCCAGAAGGGACAGGACGAAACATGGCGAATTCGCGAGTTTTTTTGGCAGTGGACCTGGGAGCGTCCAGCGGTCGCGTGGTGGCAGGCCTGTTTGACGGCGGCAAGTTGACGCTGGAAGACGTCTATCGGTTTGAAAACGGCGGTATCGTGGCGGGCGACCGCATGTATTGGGACCTGCTGCGACTTTGGGAGAACATCGTCAACGGCTTGCGGATCGCCAAGGATCGCTTCGGCGATCGCGTGGTCAGTGTCGGTGTCGATACCTGGGGCGTCGACTTCGGGCTGCTCGGCAAAGACGACGAGATACTCGGCAATCCCTACTGCTACCGCGACAAACGAACAGCCAACATTTTCGAACGGGCGTTCGAGATCGTACCGCGGGACGAGATCTTCGCGCAGTCCGGATTGCAGTTCATGGAATTCAATTCGCTGTACCAGCTGCTGGCAATGAAGATCGAACAGTCGCCGCTGCTGGATGCCGCCGAGTCGTTTTTGATGATGCCGGATCTTTTTCACTGGCTGCTGACGGGGGAAAAAGCAAACGAATTCACCGACGCCACCACGACTCAGTTCTACAACCCGCAAACGCGCGGCTGGGCGACGTCGCTGCTGGACCGTTTCGGGATTCCGACCGGCATGCTCGGCGAATTGGTGGAACCGGGCACGACGCTCGGCAAGCTGCGGCGTTCGGTTGCCGAACAAACCGGCTTGCAGAATGTCGACGTCGTCCTGCCGGGAACCCACGATACGGCCAGCGCTGTTATGTCGGTGCCGGCGGCCAGCCAGCCGGGAAAACAACCGGACTGGTGCTACATCAGCAGCGGGACGTGGTCGCTCATGGGAACGGAGGTTCCCGAACCGGTAATCAACGCGAAGTGCGCCGAATTGAATTTCACGAACGAAGGAGGAGTCGGGGGAACGGTTCGCCTGCTCAAGAACATCGCCGGTCTGTGGTCGGTACAGGAGTGCCGCCGAATCTGGAAACTGGCGGGCACGGACTATGGCTGGAGCCGCCTGGTGCAAATGGCCGAAGCCGCGCCACCCCTGGCGGCGATGATCGCGCCCGACGACAGCCGTTTCGGGGCCCCCGCAGGAGATTCGTGACTATTGTCAAGAAACGAACCAAACGGTCCCGCAAACCGAAGGGGCCGTCATTCGCACGGCCCTGGAAAGCCTGGCGCTACGCTACCGCATGGTGTTGGGTTGGTCGGAGCAGTTGATCGAATCACAGATCAAGACCATTCATATTGTCGGCGGCGGCGTGCAGAACAAGCTGCTCTGCCAGATGGCCCCCGACGCGTGCAACCGAAGCGTCGTTGCGGGCCCCAT
>CALBSZ010000087.1 GCA_937967665.1 uncultured Planctomycetaceae bacterium | reverse complement strand
GCCGCCGCCGCGATGCGCAAACACATGGTGCCCATTCGAACAACGCGAACCGAGATCATTGATACTTGCGGCACGGGAGGCTACGGCTCCGGCACGTTCAATATCAGTACCGCTGCGGCGCTGGTGACGGCCGCGGCCGGACTACCGGTTGCCAAGCACGGCAATCGCAGCATCACCAGCAAGACCGGTTCCGCCGATGTCCTGGCCGCGCTGGGCGTGAATATCGAAGCCGATGTCGCGACCGTGGAACGCTGCCTGGAGGACGTGGGAATTTGCTTCTGTTTTGCACCCGGCCTGCACCCCGCCATGCGCCATGTCGGACCCGTCCGGAAAAAACTGGCAGTGCCGACGATCTTCAATTTGCTCGGCCCGTTATGCAATCCCGCCAGCGCGCCCTTCCAGCTACTCGGCGTGGGCCGCCCGGAACTCCGGCCGCTGCTGGCCGACGCCTTAGCCCGGCTCGGCACGCAACACGCCGTCGTTGTCTGCGGTGACGACGGCATGGACGAAGTCACGCTCGGCGGCAAAACGCACGTCACGCGCATTGATCGCGGGCAAGTTACGGAACTTACCTGGACGCCCGCGGACTTTGGGCTCGCGGAGGCTGGTACCGAGGAAATGCTGGTCGAAACGCCCGAGGAAAGCGCGGACATGATTCGCGGGATATTTGACGGCGCACCCGGCGCTGCCCGCGACATCGTCGTGCTGAATGCCGCCGCCGCACTCTGGACAGCCAATCCGGCTCAGGAGACCAGGATCTGCGCGCGGCGCGCGGCCGAGGCGCTCGAGAGCGGGGCCGCCAGCAGGCTACTCGCCCAGTTGGTAGAAGCGAGTCAGCGCGGATGAATGTAAGCACGTTCCGGTTGGTCCTCTTGGTGTCCCTGGCTCACGCACTGGTCCACGCCTACGAATTAGCTTTGCCGAGCGTCGAACAGGAACTCGCCGTCGACTACGCCATCGGCAAGGAGACGATCGGCTGGCTGGCATTCTGCTGGCGCATGCCGTGGGGATTCGGCGCCTTGCTGGCCGGCTGGCTGGTCGACCGGTTTGGTTCCTATCGGATGCTGGCGATTTACCTCTTGGGATGCGCGGCGACGTGCGGCGCTGTGGCCAGCCAGGTACCGCTGACGCCGCTGTTCGTGATGATGTTCTGCATGGGGGCCGCGGCGAGTATCTATCATCCGGCGGGACTGGCACTGATTTCGCACGCCACGGACGAAGAGCAGCGTCCGCGCGCCTTGGGCATGCACGGCGTGTTCGGTTCGGCGGGGATCGCTTTTTGCCCTTTCCTTGTCGGGGCCGCTTTGATGGCGGGCTTTCGATGGAATGCCTACTACTGGTTCCTGGCCGCCGCGGGCGCCGGCTTGGGGATCGTCGTGTTGGCGTTCTCGAAGCGCGACGCAGTCCGCAACGATCCCGGCATGTTGAAAAGTGTCGACAATCCGCATGCCGATTGGACCGCCTACTTTCTACTCGCCTTCCTGTCGCTGCTGCAAGGATTCGTCTACGCGGCCATGTTGAGTTTCCTGCCGCGATATCTCGGCGCCTTTCGCATGGGCGATTCCACAAACGCTCGCTTTCTGGTCGGGCAGAGCGTCATGATCACCTCGGGCGTCTTGCTGGTTGGCTGTATCGGGCAATACGCGGCCGGGCGGCTCGCCAGGCCCAAGAGCCTGGAACGGCTGCAGACACTGGTCATGTTCGGCAATGCGGTCTGCCTGGCCTGGATGGCGCTTGCCACCGGTGGCTGGCGGATCCTGGCGGCCGGTGTTTTTTCGCTGGTGCACTTCATGCACCAGCCGGTCTACAACAGCCTGATCGCCAAATACACGCCTGTTCGAAGACGCAGTTTGGGATACGGTTTCGGGCTGGTGATGAGTTTCGGCGTCGGCAGCCTCGGCGCCGTCTTCGCCGGGTACAGCCAAAGCGACCAGCTGACCTACGGAACACTGGCCATCGTGGCCACGGGGGCAGGCGGTGTGGGAATTGTTCTGACCAGACGCAATGCATTGAAATCGGCATAGGTACAAACACCTCGCCGACGCCCACGGCTGGGGGTTAAACAACCAAGCCGCAAGAACAGGAGGCACGCTTGTTCGAACCAAAGTGTGATGTCGAACTAAAACAGGCCACCGCAGCCGAATCCGCCCGTGCTTTCCGCTTGCATCTGAAAGCCCTGGAGGATGATCATGGCTTTGGATCGTACGTTCCAACTCGTTCGTCCGCGGTACTTCACCACGACGCGATTCCCCACGGCGCGGAATTCCAGTGGCTGATTGATTAAGACCTCCTGCAACAGTTCCACGATTTCGCCAACTGCCGGCGATTCTCCTTCGCCCACGTAGTGATAGATGTCGACGCAGATTTCCTGCTCGCGCTGCTCCGCCAGTTTCTGCGCTTGCGCCTTCTGCTCGTCTGTCAACGTCGTGTGTTTCTCGCGAAGCTGCCGGAGCAAGTCGGCGATCGTGCTGTGAACTTCGGCGGTTTGTCGCACGGCCAGGCACCAAGCCGGCGCGTACACCTCCAGCGTCCCCGGCCCGCCCACGAATTCCCATGTCTGTGGTGCTACAATGCTGGTGATCGTCTCGATCAAGGAATCGTAGTCGGCTGAGGCGATGCCAGCGCCGTAGTCGACCAGATCGCGGACGGGGTAGAGTCGAATGATGGATTGCGATTCAGCTACTTCAGGCGTGGTAATCTGCACGACTTCGTTGTGCACCTGATAAGTCAATTCCATCGGCCGCAGCAATCGACGTAATGCGGATTCCAACGTGACGTTTTCCAGATTCACGGTCAATGGCGCCGAATTTTCGATGCCGGCATCATTCAAGGCGGTCGTGTCGATCAGGATCGTCAATCTCGCTGTATTCGCAAGATACTCCAGCACTTCTCGCAACGGCGTGTCTTGAAACTGGACAGTGACCATGGTACTGCCAACTTTTTCTCGAATGTTGTCGCCTGTCACGTCCTGTTGCAAGGAAATGGATTCAGGAACTTTCTTGCCGCCAGCTTGGGATGATTCGAGGGCAAGTCGGAGCGCCGTCAGCAGGTCATGAATCTGTTCGTGAATCGCCGCGGATTGCCGGATGACCAGGAGATCCTGGAAGGGAACCACGGACCCGGGCCCCCCGACTTCGTCCCACGATGCGGGATGCACGGTCGACGTGATGACTTCAATCAGCGAATCGGTGTCGGGGATCTCGCCTGCCGATACTTCCGTCAGACCGCGGACTTTGTAGGTTTGGACAACGAGCTGCGTTTCAGCAACCTTCGGGGTTGTCACGACTAGAGAATTGTCTTCCACGATCCAAGTCAGTTCATGTGGTTCCAGAATGAGATGCAGGAGCGAGCGGAGTTGGACGCCCTTGACCGCGATCGTAACTGGCGCGTCACGGGAAATCTCAGCCTCATCCAGCGCGTGCTGGTCGATCATGACCGATATCTTGAAGAGGTCTGCCAAAAACATCGTCACGTCAGAAAGCGGCGTCTCGACGAAATCGGCGGTGACCGGATCCTTCAGCACCTGTTGGATGCGGTGCTTACCCGTCTCGGCGGCGAACACCTGGGAAACAGAAACAAACAGCAGCAGCGTGTAAAGGGATCGACACATAAGAGATGCTCCGAAACATCTGGCCCCTGGTACGGGAGAGAGTACTTGATCCTGAGCGCCGTACGAAGGATTATTGTGAAACGAGCGAATTGTCCTGCCTGCAACAACGCACTCTACTGTACCGTCGACGCGAGTCTGGCCACCGATAGGGGTTATCTTAGACGACGGACCATGACCTGGCAAATCGACGACATGGAGCGTGTGCCGGCTGCTAAGCCATGATCGACCGAAGCGGCGTGCCGTCGGAGATGAAGATGGGCCGTCCTTGCGCATCCTGAATGGTCGTTTGAGGATCGATGCCCAGCAGGTGATAGATCGTCGCGGTCAGGTCGGCGGGGCTCACCGGCTGGCTGTCTGGATACGCGGCCACCCTATCCGACGCGCCGTAAACTTGCCCGCCCGAAATACCGCCGCCGGCAAACCAGACGGTGTTGCAGGGACCCCAGTGACCGTCGTGCTGTCCCTTCGGGCTGCGGCCGAATTCGCTATACCAGACGACCAGTGTCTCCGCCAGCAATCCGCGCTGGTCCAGGTCTTCCAAAAAGGTCGCCACCGGACGATCGGCCCAGGGGATCAGCTGATTCTTCAAGATCTCAAAGCCGTTTGAATGCGTGTCCCAATGTTTGAAGATCTTGTCCGACTTGTGGCGCGGCCAGTTGACGGTAACCAGTTTCACGCCGGCTTCCAGCAAGCGTCGGGAGAGCAGCAGGCTCTGTCCAAAAGCCCAGTTCCCGTAACGTTCCCGCAATGCCGGATCCTCTGCCTGCAGGTCAAACGCCTCGTGGGCTTTCGGCGAATCAAGCAGATCAAACGCCTGCTGGTAGAAGGTATCCGCGCCGTTCACTTGCCGCGCCCAGGCGAACTTCGGCCGAGCCGCGTTCAAAGTCTGCAGCAGCGTGGCTCGGGATCTTAATCGAACCGGCGAAAGGTCTTCGTGGATGCGGAGCGACGGCACCTGGAAGTCGGCGCTGTCCGGATGGGCTTCGATCCAAAAGGGATCGTACACTCCGCCCAGATATCCGGCGTCTTGGCCGGGCGTCAACGCGCCGTTGTCGTTATGCGATCGTTCGGGCAAGTTGACGTAAGGGGGTAACTGCGCGGGACCGGGCGTTAACTTCGCAACCACGGAACCGACATGAGGTTGATCGCGGCGCGAAGCCACGAAATTCTCCGCGGAGACGCGATGGGCGCGACCGGTTCCCATCCAATGCGCGGCCGTGGAATGATTGTTGTCCGTGTGCGTGACCGAACGAACCAACGCAATCTTGTCGGTGTGTTGCGCCAGATGTTGGAAATGCTCGCAGACCTCCATGCCCGGCACCTTGGTCGCGATCGGCCGAAAGGCGCTGCGATATTCGCTCGGCGCTTCCGGCTTCATGTCGAACGTATCCTGCTGCGCCGGACCCCCGGCCATGAACAGCATGACGCAACGCTTCGCGCGAACCGGGGGGCGGCCCGTCGCCGCCATGCTCTGCCTGGCCAGCAGGGATGCCAGGCTGAGTCCACACGGGGCCAGGCCGCCGATGCGGAGCCATTCGCGGCGAGTGAAGGAATCGCACAATGCCGTCTTTTCACCCAGAATTTGAAACATGTCAGGGTTTCTCGTCGATGGGAGTTTTTGTATCTAACGGGACAGCGCCAGCTTTGCGGAAATCCGCGAAAATACAAGCACGCGGCGCGAGCAAGTGTGTCCGGACGTAAGTGACCCACTTGCTTGCGCTGCGAGCTTGTATGGCGACGGAACCTGGCGATGTCCAACTAAGAATGCTTCGAATGCTCTCGCGCGAACGCCCCTGTCACGGAATTGCCTGTCGAAAGGCCGAAACCTTCCGCCGCTGCTGCGGTTAAAACAAGGGTCGGCCCCGGCAAAGCAGGGCATTCTGGCCGGATCGCGAACGGTGCGTCCCATCAACCTGCCGGATTATAACATCAAACCCTGTCGATGTGTTATATTGCATTCTCTTCTGTTAACCAAATACCCATTCAAGGAGAAACTGGACATGCGCCCCAAACCGACCCATTCCTGTGACGACTGTGGTTCCGTAAATCGCCGACAATTCGTTACCACCACCGCCGCGGTTTCGCTGGCCGGCGCATCCCTTGCCGGATTTCCGCGGCAATTGCTGGCTGCTCCTTCGCCCAAAAGTGCTGCCGAAGAGGCGGTCAAGGAGTTTTATACCAGCTTGACCGACGAACAGCGTAAAGAGATGGCTTTGCCGATGGACGACGCGCGGCGAACGCGGATCAACGCCAACTGGTCGATTACGAAGATGGACGTGCGCCTGTTCAGCAAGCCGCAGCAGGAGCTGATTGATCGCGTTCTGAAAGGGATCACGTCCGCGGACGGTTACGATCGCTTCATGAAGCAGATGGACGACGATGCGGGCGGGGTGAAGAACTACGCCGTCGCCGTGTTTGGCAATCCGCTCAAAGGTCCATTCGAATTCGAATTGACCGGCCGCCACCTCACGCTGCGAGCAGACGGCAACACGATCCCCGGCCCGGCGTTCGGGGGACCGTTGGTCTACGGTCACGGCGAAACAGGCAACAGCGAAGATAACCTGTTCTTCTACCAGACCAAACGCGCCAACGAAGTCTTTGCGGCCCTGGATGGAGCACAGAAGAAGAAGGCGTTGCTCGCTAAAGCGCCAGGTGAAAACGCAGTGCAGTTGCGAGATCCCAAGGAAGCTCGGCCCGGTATCGCCGGCGCGGATCTGTCCGAGGATCAAAAGCAACTCGTGGCCGAAGTGCTGCGCGACATACTCAAGCCGTATCGCCAGGAAGATGTCGACGAGGTGATGGCGATTATCAAAGAGACGGGGGGCATGGACAACATGAATCTCTCGTTCTATCAAAACGGCGACGTCGGCGGCGACAAAGTCTGGGATGTCTGGAGGCTGGAAGGTCCGTCCCTTGTCTGCCACTTCCGCGGGAAACCGCACGTCCACGCCTACATCAACGTGTCGAAAAAGCTCTAGCGGGACGTGACCACAAACGTGCGATCGATGCGCGTGACATTGCCCTGGCGATCTTCGATCGAAACGGAAATCGAGTGGCTGCCTGACAAGTTCCAGGGGCGCGCGGCCTGCAGTTCCCAGATACCGTCGCCGACGTTCTTGAACTGCGCTGCCAGGTTGTTGCCCGCGGGGATGCCATTCACCGAAAAATCGGTCGTTACGGTGAATGTATCGAACGCGATGCCGGAATAATAATCGTCCATGCCAATCAGGATGCGCGACACTTCCGCATTTGCGCCGCGGCGCGGTTCTGTCAGGGTCAGTGTCGGCCGCTTGTCGTCGCAGGCCCAGCCGAAACCGCGTTGCTCCGGATTGTCCGGATCGTAGTCGAAGTCGATGGGGCAGCCGAGATCGATCCAGCGAACCAGCGTGCGCCGATCTTGTTCGGACAACGCAGCGACCTTGCCGGCGTTCACCGCGGCAACCGGCGGCATGATGCTGCCGCGAAAATCAAGATCCGATCGATCTCGATTGGTTTGCGTGTTGGGAACGGGGACGCCGGCCAGTTCCAGCGTATTTGCGTCACCGGGAACCCGCGCTGTGGGGAAATCATCGTTCGCCCAACCGTCCAGCCGTTCGCCATAAATCTTCCAGACCAGCAGGCTGCGGCGTGATTGGAACTTGCGAATGTAACGTGACGCGTTGGTTTGTCGCCAGGTGCCGTTATGGATCACGGGCTTGTGACCGTACTTGGCGGCCGCATCCGCGGCCAGCCGATAGTAGGTTCCAGGCCACTTGCCGTGATTGGGAATGTTTTCGGTCGCGTCATCGGCGTCGAGATCCAGGTTGCCCGCGGGCTGTTTTCCTTCCCGGGACGTGTGACACGCCGCGCAACTGCGACGCAGGATCGGCTGCACGTCGCGAAAGTATTCGACGTTCACGATTCCCGTCGCTGCATAACGGACTCCACCAGCCCGGTCGACATCCCACTGTTTTTTCGACTCGTCCTGGTCCCGCGTGGTCCACAGGGGTGTTTGTTTCGTCAAGTCGAAAATGGCGTAGTCGTCGCGAGCCGCGGCCGTCTCGTTGAATGGCGTCGGCCGCTGGCTGTGCGCGTGGCAGCCTCCGCAATCGTGACGGATCTCGCCGGGCCGCAACTGATGCCACGTCTGTGCCATGTTCAACACCATGCCGCGCGCATCCAGTGTCTGAAACGTAAAGGCCGTGTCGGCCGGGATCTTCGCCAGGAAACTGGTGTCGGGATTGCCGTCTGGATCCAGCGGCTGCTGTCCCTCGCCATTGAACTTGCGCAGCGGGATTTCTCCGAGGATCCGCAAACGTTCGTTGGCGTGACTGAAGAACAAGCGTCCGCTCTGGGGGCCGTGGTGGCGATCGGTCGTCGGTTCCATCGCCAACACACGGACGGCGTGAATATCGGAATTGGCGTATCGTCCGGCGTCCGAACCTTGATTTTTCCAGTTCAGCGACGCGCCGTTTTGGGACGTATTGAACGGGTCCAGGCCGCTGAATCCGTTGCGATCCTGGTCTCCCGCGTACGTGGCCGTGACACTACCTTCCGGAACGGCGCCTTCGGGATAGCTTTCCCGCTTGTAGAAGCTGGACGTCCCGACCAGGCCGAACGGGGTTCCCGCGGGCAGATGGTCCGATAAAGAACCGTCGTCCGCCAAGGGCTCGATCGTCGCCGGCTCGGCCATGCCGTAGATGCGTTTGTAAGGGACGACGGCCCGCGGCCACTGCTCGTTGTAGCGGGGATCGTTCTTGATCAGCCGCATTTCGCTGGGCGCATCGATGGGCTGGCCGCTCTTGATTAAGTACAACCCACCGTCGATCGACGGCTTCTTCAGGCCGTTTTGATGGTTGGCGGGTCCCGGCGTGTAGACGGTCAGCAAATGATTGTCCGGCGCGGGGGATGGATGCGTGAACTTGCCCACACGCGGTGATTCCGGTTGGTTCAGAATCGCGGGATCGGCCGGCCCTTCTCCGTTGTTGGCAAATCGAGTGAACGATGTCAGGCCGTACGGGCTGAACGGCAGGCGATAGAGTTTTGGCTTGCTGTTGTAGTGCCGGCCGAACCGCAATGGCGGATTACGCGGATCGCCGCGCCACGCCGGACCAAACGCGGTCTCGTCGCCGGGAACCGCCGGTGGAAATTTCATGTAGGCGCCGAACCCGCTGTTATTCAGATTGTAATACTCTTCGGCAATGATCGAGCCGTCTGAAATCTGCGTCTGAAAGTGAAATGCATTCGGAGCGCCGCCCGTATCGAAAGCACTGATCACCGGCGCCCAATTGGTTCCATCGGGATGGATACTCCAGAGTCCCCACAGAATGCTGCTACGCAATCCTTGAGATTCCATTGAGCTGAACAGGATCCGCCCGTCGGTCAGCACGACGGGATGTAACGCCATGCCGATGTTCAGGTGGCCGATGCATTCCACGTTCTGGCCGTCGTCATCCATCGTGTACAGCTGCAGCGTCGGGCCATTGTGTTTCGGTGGGCGGAAGGCGTCGCGATTGCTGGTAAAGACAAGCCGCCCGCCGGGAAGCGGATAAGCGCCCATGTTGAAAACGCCGTAATCCAGGTACGTCTTGCCTTCCTCTTTCGACACAAAGTCGCTCGACCAGTCCGCCGCGCCCGTATGGGGATAAAACCGCTGCTCGGTCAAGCGGACGATCTCGCGTGTGCCCAAGTGAATCTTGTAGATGTCGGCGCCGGCACGCGGATGCTTGCCGGCCCAGTTGACCTTCATGTCGTGGATGTGCGAATAGAAAACCCATTGGCCATCCAGTGAAACGACGGGATCGGTGACGGATCCCTTGCCGCCGGGAACGAGCACTTCCTCGCTGCCATCCGGTTGCAGCAGCATCAAGTCGCCGCCCGGATCCATTAACACCGGATGAGCGATCTCGGCCCATTTCGACCCGACGTCGTCGCCGTCGCGCGGCACGCGGACATAAACAATCGGAAAGTCGTACTGGACCGACGCATCGGTGGAGATGTGAGGAACATCCAGTCCGATCGGGTCCGGATACCGCAGATCTGCTTCGTTCGTCTCCGCTGTGGCAGATGCGCAGATCGCGGAAACGGAAAAAAGAAAGCCGCAGGTCAGTTGACGAATACACATGACACAACTCCAGTTATGACGAGAATTTCCAGCGGACAGATTTCGACGAATACATACAACACGGATGGGGCTACGAACTTCAGCAAAACCTTGTCCGAAATCGCAAAGGCGCGCAGGCTGGGACGGCTTCACCAATTCTATCACGATGCGGATTGTCGAGTAAAGCATTTGAATCCATTCCGTCGCCCTGCATCACGTGGCCAGGTACACACCCCTTCTCTCATTCCGTGTCCACGGACGTGTTATCCCAGAAGTCGCCTTCCGCACTTGGTGAGATCACTTTTCCCATGGAGGTTAACACGGAATCATTGGTCCATGCAGTATTCTGCCACTTCACATTGTCCGGGAATTGTACTGTCCCGGTTCCTGTGTTCAAATCATTCGGTAGGGTCTCGCCGTGCCGTTCTCTTTTCTCGCGGAGGTCAACGCTATGAGGTCATCTTCTTTTGCCATCGACTCTCGGGCGCCTGCCAATCGTCAGCTTCATGGAGTCGCGCGATCCGCTTTCAATTCGGCCGCGTGCAGCGTCCTGGTAGTTCTGGGATTGTCTTGCATTGGCGGATGCGGAACGAATTCGGAAGCGAATAGGTCAACATCGGTCGTCGCTACCGATTCGACGAAAGCAGATGTGGTTACGCCGAATACGTTTCCCGACGACACGGTCGACGCTGCTTCATCATCCGGTTTGACGACTGCGTCTCCCGGTACAGAACTTGCCGGTTCCAGTCTCGATCCTGAGTCGGGTGCGGGATCGCCGGCACAGCCTGAGGAAGCGGGGCCTGGTTCCGAGGCTCCGCGCGAAACGGCTCCTGTCGAGTTGGCCAGGAAGATTCCAGAGTTGTCGGCGGCGCAACTGGCGCGCTGGGCGGCACCGGAGTTTGAACCGCGACAGCTGTTGATGTGTCGCGAATCCGCGGAGACAGGGTTAATCAGCCACCTGGGCCACACTCGCGACGGACGTCATTTCATCACGGCGGGGACAAAGGTCGTCCTCTGGTCGATCGAGTCTGCTGCGCCGGAGCATGTGTTTCTGGAACTGAGTGACGGTCACGCCATCAAATCGCTGGCCGTGTCGCCCAATGGAAAATGGTTTGTCGCTGGTGACAGCGAAGGGACGCTGCGTATGTGGAGCATCTCCGATCACCGGGAAGTGCACGAAAAACAATTGTACCCGACTGGCATAGCCCAGATTGCCATTTCACCCGACGGCCAGGATATCGCGACCGTTACTTATAGCGATGAAATCACCGTGTGGACCGCAAAAGATCTTCAGCAAAAAAGTCGTTTCAAGGCCGAGACGAACAACCTGGAACGAATCGAGTACATGTCTGCCGAGTTGCTGGCGGCGGCGGGAGAAACGACAACACTTTGGAACGTTGGCACGGCCGCGCTTGACAGGACGCTGTCGCCCGGCCGCTATAACTTCACGCTGGCACGTTCGCCGGATGGAACGCGGTTCCTGTACGGCAAACAGGAAACACTGCAACTGTGCGACACATCGGATCCGGAAAACACTTCTCTCTTGAACGGCAGATTTGCCCCAAACGAACTCGTGGCATTTTCGGGGAACGGGAAACTGCTGGTGACGGCGAACGGGTCCACTATGCGGTGGTGGGATGCGGTGAGTGGGCAACTTCTGCAGATCACGGATGCGTTTGGCTCTCCCATCACCGGTTTGAATTGGTTGCCGGAAACCAATCTGATCGTCGTCACTTCGCTGAATTCCCGTATGCGCATCTGGGGGACCGAACAAGATGGGCAAGCGTTCGGATGGCAACCGCTGCACGTTGCAGCATCGCGTGCAGACCCGGAGGATCGCGAGCCCGCGACGCCACGGCAGTTGTTGCAGGTCATGGATCTCAGAATCTTTCCAAGACTTCCGGATGCTGTTGTCTCTACAAGCGACGAGTTCAACTTGCTTTGCGAGTCGGCCGTCAGTATTGACGAGGCTCAGCTGTTCTACCGCTACCACCTGGGTAGCGCCGGCTGGAGCGAAGTTCAGCCAACGGTGCCCACACCCGATTCAATCCAATTCCAAAAAGACGGTTTCATGCTCAACGCATCGTTTTACGAAGCAGCCGATTCGAAAACCGCCATCAGCATCAGCTTTGCCGGCGACTACGACATGCGTTGGATTCCAAAGCTGGATTCCGCGCCGATCACGGTGGTGTTCGAGAATGAAGACACGGTGATGTATCGCGCGAAAGCCGACGTGGTTGCGATTGAAACGACACTGCTTCGCAAACTGTTCGAGGCGGGTTGGATCCCCTACTCGCCGCTGCACTCTTCGCATCGCGAGGTGGAAGACGTCCGCAATCTGACGTTTCTCCGCGGAGGCATGATATTGACAGTTTCCGTTGGTCGCGATCCGACGGATCCAGCGAGTTTCCATGTTCAGTACGGTCGCATCCTGACGACGAAATCGATCCCGGTTCCGCCGGATTCGAGCTATGTCGAATTTGATGGCACAACGCAGCCGTATTTGGTCGCGACGACCGCGATGGATTTGACCAAAGCGCGCGAGTTCTACGATCGAGAAATGGCGAACCAGGGTTGGCTGGCTCGCGATTTCGGTCGCCATGTCAAGGACGAGTACCGCAGCTGGCTGTCGTACATTCGCGGCCAACAAGACGTGACGGTTGGATTGACGAGTCTGCCGACGGGCCGAACCCTCGTTACCGTTGGTGAGGAAGTCGAACGTTCCTCGTGGCAATTAGCGAAAGCATCCCCGCTTGCTTCCGAGGAGACGAACGCGGCGGGAATCGAGGCGGCCGACTTTCCCGTATTGAACGAGTCGAAAGCTGCCCAATACGACGCAATTGGCAAGAGCCTTGAATTTTCGATGGACTCCATGCCACTACAAAAGGTTGGTGAACTCTATACACAGCGGCTGCAGTCGTTGAAGTGGAAGCCCGAGGGATCGGGCATCCGGTCCGACGACTACGTCTTTCTTACTTTCGTCAAAGACGATGTCGAGATCCAGTTGCGCGCCCGCATTTCCGACGGCAAGTCCATTGTCAATATCCAGGGGGACGGCTTACTCTGGAACAAAGGACTCCCGGGAGCGAAGCGAATCATCTCGTACGAATCATGGCTGAGGGCGAACCATCATCCGGCCACATTGGACTTGTTGGACGAGTATGAATCCGAAATGAGATAGACCGCTCGGTAATCTGTCGATCGAGAATGACAAGACAAGCCAGAAATCGAGGTTGTTGAATCGCCGCTGAGACACGGCTTTCGCGGGTGCCGACACGGTACCGACGGCTGTTTCGCCTTCACGGACGCTCGTCAGTATGAGAACGCGTCGTGTCGACGCTGCCGAAGCTCATTCGATCAACTTTCCCTCGCCGGTGATCGGTGCCAGGGTGAGGCGGTGGAAGCGGTAGCGGCAATCGTAGGCGCCCAAGAACAGTGCCTTGTCGTTCGGTGTCTTCCAATAGCCGGAAAGCGACAGGCGTGTTCGATCGCCGGTCCAGTTGACGATCACGTTGCCATCGACCGAAACAACCACGCGATCCTTCCTCACGGTCATGATGACTTGCGAAAGTCGAGACTGCTGGAATACGTTTCCCGAAAAGGTCGAATCATTGCCCACATTGCGCCCGTCGATGTGCTCGAGCGCGGATTCTCCACGCTCGTCCCGCCCGAAGTTCAGCAACGCGACGAACCGCTGACTTCCGGACCTCTGGCCGAACAGCAGTCCGTTGGGTTTGTCCAAAGGTTCGACGATCGCGGTCAGGCGGTATTCTTCGGGAGGCGAGTAGGGCAGTTCGATGCGTGCCCCGAATTGCCTGGGACTTTCCAACTTGCCCGCTTCACGACTCCACTCGCCCACCTGCCAGCACGTTTCCGTATCGGCGAGCGATAGCAGGTCGAGTTCGTTAGACGGTAGCTGAGCGATCACGTCTGCCTGGCTATCTGCCGACCCGCACGGCATCAAATCCGCCGACAGCGCCAGCGGTTGCGGATTGACGCGCGGGTCCACGCGCACTTGAAAATAGCCCCACAGTTCCGTCGTCGCGCCGTTTTCAAGTGAGACATCGATACGGTAGCTGATCGGTGTCGCGCGGTCGAACGAGCCGAGCGGCGCGAACGCGGGCGCGGCGCCTTCCCAATGCTGTGGAATTTCGATCCAGGCGTCCTGCAGCGACGTCTGCAAACGGACTCGCAGCGACTGGACTTGAACATTCTGAGGCCAGTCGAGTACCAGGCGGACCGGTTGGCCGGGTTTCGGAACGGCCGGTTCGGGTATCGCGCGGAAGTGGGTAAACAATTCCATCTCTTGATTCGGCGCGGGCTCTTGAGGCGTCCAGCCGAGTCGCATCTTCTGGTCTTTGTCCAACCACGATTCGGAAATCCAGCCGAGGTACTGGGCTCTGCTCATTACGGAGCCGTTGCCCGGCATGGGATGGGGCAGGCCCACCGTGTGGCCGCAACCTTCGTGATAGACCACGCAGTCCGAACCTCGGTAAGGAACGCGCCAACCATCCGCGCTGACTAGTCCCCAGCCGACGCCGCGTTCGGCCAGGTACGTGGCGCGTGCGCCACCCGAGGCCGCGCCCGGGAAATGTTCGCCGCGCCGATTGCGATTCCCTTCGAACACCAGCACGCCGTCCTGTGGATGCAGGCGATAGAAATCGTCCAGCGGGCGCCAGTTGATGTCGCTCAGTACCAGTAGAATCGGGAAGGCCGTTCGTTCCGCCCGGCCGAAACCGAGTTGCCGGTCGGTTTCGCCCAACGTACGAAAGAAGATGGCGTCCGCATCGCCGCGTCGCAGTGCGGCCGTGCTGCTTGCGGAAATCAAGGGTTCCAGATGAACGATGGTGGTGAGCTGGGACTGACCCTGGAATTCGCGCTCGTGAAACAACTCGATCCGCCGACGATAGTAGTCGACACGCTCGCGCCAGTCGGGCAGCGGCGTGCGATCCGACGGCACGAAGTAGACGAACGTGACTTCGATGCGGCCGGTATCGTGCCGGCCGTCCCAGGTCTTCATTTCCGCAAGGACGGGCGGACGGGCAACGAGGAAGAGCAGCGCGGAAGCAAAGAGGTATCGCATGGTTTTCACGGCAAAGGGTAACGGGATTTGTTGTCCGCAGGATACCATACGTGGCGCGTGCGCGGTGGACGTGCGTGGCGTTAACGCGATGGCGAGGCGCTTGGGGCGAAGTCATCCCGCGCTATGTCGGCGGCGATCGATTCGATCGCAATCTCCAACGCGGCCGCTAGTGGTGGTGCCTCGTCGGTTGCGCCGCCTCGTCGCTGTGCGGTCAATGGCGTCGGAGCGCGGAGGATGAAATCGGGAACCGGTGCCGGGTCGGCAGGCCGTGTGGCGGCGGACGAGTCGCGTTGCAGTGTTTCGACGGGTGGCGGGGGGTATTCATCGAAGAGGACCAGGTCCACGGCTTCCCCTCCGGCAACGCTGCCGACCGCTGCGTTAAGGTAGTTAATTACAAGCAAGGGGTCGAACGGAGTGATATGACAGAC
>CALBSZ010000086.1 GCA_937967665.1 uncultured Planctomycetaceae bacterium | reverse complement strand
CACCAAGTTGAAGTCGTCACAAAGTACCTCCATCTCTGCGTTGGCCAGCTTGTAAAAGTCGCGCGCCTGCACGACGCTCTGACCGCTGTTGTTCATGTACGTCAACGGGCACAGAATCAAAACCTTCTGGCCCGCCACCTCCGCTTCGACCGTCTCTCCGTTAAATCTGGCTCGCGGCGTTCCCGTGCCATGGCGCCGGGTAAGTTCGCGAACGACTTCAAAACCAATATTGTGCCGAGTCCCTTCGTACTTTCTTCCGGGGTTTCCCAAACCCACTACCAGCTTCATGACGGCATCTCGCTGGCCTGCTTCCGGGAACACGTCCGAAACGAACCCAAACCAGGCAAGTAGTTGGCGAAGAACTTAATCCTCTCCTTCTTCGTCTTCTTCTTGGCGACCGATCACTTCGGGTTCGCCAGGCGCCGCTTCCTCCAACTCTTCTTCCCGTTCTTCTTCGGCCTCGACGCACTGGACGATGATCTCAGCCGGATCCGTCAGCAACGACGCGCCTACCGGCAATTCCAGTTCACCCGCCGTGATTACATCGCCGATTTCCAGTGAGTTGATGTTGGCTTCCACCTTTTCTGGAATGGATCCCGCCGGGCAGACAATTTCGAGTTCATGCTGCTGGTGCTGAACCACGCCGCCCAGCTTCGTTCCCGGAGCGACCCCGCGAAGCTCAACAAGCACCGTGATTTCGACCGATTCCGTCTTCGACGTCCGCGTGAAGTCCAGGTGCAGCACTTCTATGCCAAACGCATCCCAGTGCACTTCCTTGATCAACGCGCTTTCCGTCACCGCGCCCGTTAAATCGACCAGGCGACTGCCATGGCGAATGGCGGCAGCCACTTCTTCGGCCGACACGGTCAAGCCAACGTTTTCCTCGCCGTGACCATACAGAATCGCAGGAATCTTGCCGCTCTTGCGCAGGCGTCGTGACGCGGTCGTTCCAAAATCCTCGCGGATCTCCACAGTCAATGAATCGGACATGAGACGGCCTTTCGTGATCGTCTATCGGTTTATTTGAAAATGCGGCTGCTCACCGCGAGCCGGCAAACGCACCGACCCGCCAAGATCAGCTACTGGCGGATTATCTTCTTAGGGAAACCCCACATTTTGCCAGAAAATCCTGTGCGTACAAGGCCAGATTCCACTTTTCCCGTAGCTCGAACCAGCGGGACGACGCGAAACCGTTCGACTTGCCCACGGGGACCCTTCCGAGTACCTTTGAGAGGAGTTCTGGCAGATCGAAACACCGAGGAATCCATGGCAAAAGCAACGCGTTCCAAGACCTTTGAGTATGTTGAACCCATCGCAGCTCGTGTCCTGGTCCGCAAAGACGAACCGAAGCGAGAGACCAAAGGAGGCATCGCCCTGCCCGATCAGGCGGAAATCCCGACAATAACGGGGCGAATCGTGACCATTTCCGCGCAGGTGGAGCACGATGAAGACGTTCCGTTGCGCCAGTACGACAAGATCTTGTTCCACCCCAAGAACGCCATTCCCGTGGACTTCGAGCCGGACAATCAATTGTTCGTGGTGCCGGTCGAGGACGTTGTTGCTGTATTCCGGCGACAGGAACCGGCAACCGAGGACTAATTGAAACGCGGTTCTTGCCCGTTATTGCTGCAGCCCGTCGCGGGACAGACCGACGCCAGACGAGTGCGAGAGCGCCTGGTTCCGTTTTCCTACAAGGTCGAACGGCACGTTTCCTACAAGGTCGAACCGCAAGCGAGTGGGCAACCTGCGGCCGGAAACCCTTGCTCGCGCCGCGTGCTTCTGTTTTGGCGGATTGCCGCAAACTGGGTGCTGTCCAACTCGCTGCTGGCCATAATCTCGTCGCAATCAGGAAAGATGGATGACGTCAGCGCCTACGGTGGTCGAAGCGGTGCCTGAGTCGGATTGGACGCCGGCCCTGCTGCAAGTCTATCAACACCTGCCAATCGGGCAGCGTTTGCCGCAAGTTGAAAACATGCTGGCCAGTGTGCAAGCGGGAAAGGTGTCGCTGGAACTGCTGCTACGGGCGACCCGGCAAAGAAAGACCGTGGGCGTCGTCCTGGGACACGTGATGCCCGGACGCATCGCGGTGGTCTGGCCACCCCAATTGGATGCGGGCGAGGCGGACGATACTGCCCAGGTATTGCTCGACCATTTGCTGGACTCACTCAACCAGCGCGACATCGATTTGGCACAAGCCGTCCTCCCGCGGGACCGGGGACAAGCCCGGCAGCGTCTCGAAGCGGCCGGATTCCGGTCCGTGTCGGAACTGATTTACATGGCCCTGCCGCTCCGCCGCCCGCGTCACGCGACCGCCCCCAACGCTTTCGCACCGCACTTTACTCTAGAGCTCGTTGGCGATCAGTTCGAGCGGCTCGGCGCGGTCATCGAGGCGACCTACATCGAGACGCTCGACCTGCCGGAGTTGGACGGCTGCCGCAAAATCGGCGACACGCTGCAGGGCTACAAAGGCACAGGCACTTATCGCAGCGATTGGTGGTGGATCGCTCGCCGCGGCGAAATCGATATCGGCTGCCTGCTGCTGGCCGACCATCCGGAAAGCGAGCAGGCCGAACTGATTTACGTCGGTGTCGCACCGTCCTTTCGCGGCCGCGGATACGGAAGCCTGCTGACGGAATTCGCAGCCCAGGTTTCGCAGCAGGCAGGACGGAAACGCCTGATTCTTGCCGTGGACGCTGGAAACCACCCGGCCATCAAGGTTTACGAAGAGGCGGGTTTTTTGTCGTGGGATCGGCGAGACGTATTTCTGAGAAAGATGTAGCGAGAAAGCATGTCGACCGTGACAACTTTTCCACCATCCCGACTTGCCAGAACCGGCGGCGAAACGGCCAGATTTTCCGATAAAACGCCAGCAAAAAAACGACTTCCAAGAAATTCTGGCCTTCCTGCGCGAGGATGGTTTGACATGGGTGCTAGCAGGCGTACAATCGCTCTTCCAAAGTTTAGATGACTCAGGCTGACGGCTCGCGACTCCGCGTTCGCCAGCCTTTCAACCTTGTTAGTGCTGCCAGCGCCGCGGCAAACAGGACCTGCGGGTTCGTTTTCGGTAAGTAGGATTCAGGCGCTCGCGGTACGCGCACAGGAAGCGACAGGACGTGGCAAGCGGCGATACGGACATCCATGCGAAATTACGCACATCCCTTGCCGAAAGGATCGGGATTGACCGCTATGAACTTTGGTTTGGAACCGGAGTCCGACTCACTTTGCGCGACCAGACGCTTGCCATCGCCGCGCCGGACCAATTCCATCTGGATCGCATTCGCCATGGTTTTGCCGCCGATCTAAAACAAGTCGCGCGCGACCTTTGTGGGATCGCGGTCCAGCTGGTCTTCGAGGTCGAAGCGAAACTGCGGCCGGCGACCGCGGACCAGCAAGTCCCCACCGCGACCGGGCCTGCGACGATTACCCCGTTCACACCCGCCAGCACGCGTCGCAAGTACCGTTCGCTGGAGGACCTGGTAGTCGGGCCGTGTAATCGCCTGGCTGTCGCGGCAGCGCAGTCGATCAGCGAAAGACCAGGCCGGGTTTCTCCGCTGTTCCTTCACGGCCCCACTGGGTCGGGTAAGACGCATTTACTGGAAGGAATCTGGACGTCCGTCGACGCGCGTCACAAAGTCATGCTCTCGGCCGAGCAGTTCACGACCTATTTCCTGGCCGCCTTGCGAGGAACGGGGCTGCCCAGTTTTCGACGCAAGTATCGGGGCGTGCAGTTGCTGATCATCGACGACATTCAGTTCTTTGCCGGCAAGCAGGCCACGGTCGTCGAACTGCAGCACACGATCGACACCTTGCTGAACGAAGGCCGTCAAATGGTCTTTGCCGCCGATCGTCCCCCCGTGCAATTGAAGGGCTTCTGCTCGGAGATCATCGCGCGGCTGACCGGCGGTTTGGTTTGCGGTGTCGAAGCGGCCGATCAGGAAACGCGGCGCGGCATCCTGGAACAGTTCGCGGCCCAGATGTCGCTGCGCATCCCGCCCGACGTCCTTGAGTTTATCAGCGCCCGCTTTACCGGCGACGCTCGCCTGCTGCGCGGCGCGCTGCATCGCTTGGAAGCCACGGCGGCGGCCTATCAGAAAGAAATCACCCGCGACATGGCAGCCGACGCACTCCGCGACCTGATCCAGTCGGTACAACCCACGGTGCGCATTCCCGACATTGAAAACGCGGTCTGCGACATCTTCGGGCTGGACGGCAAGTCGTTGCAGTCGAAACGCAAATCCAAATCGGTCAGCCAGCCGCGGATGCTGGCCATGTGGCTGGCGCGAAAATACACTCGCGCCGCCTATGCTGAAATCGGCAGCTACTTCGGCCAGCGCAGCCACAGTACGGTGATCGCCGCTCAACACAAGGTGGATCACTGGCTGGCCAGTCAACAGGAAATTGAAGTCTCGCACGGCCCCTGCCGGATTGAAGAGGCGATTCGCCAGGTCGAGACAAGATTGCGGACCGGTTGATCGTCGCGGAGAAACGGTTCGAAAAAAAACGCGAAATACGAAGCACGAAATACGAAACAAATTCAAAATCAGGAATTCAAAACCACCTCACGTGAATTCAATGGAAATGCGAAATGCAGCCGCCGGTGGGCTTTCGGATTCGGGTATTGTGACAATTGATTTTTTGCGGGATTCGATATTCGTGCTTCGCATTTCGATTCCAAAAGTCACAGATCGATTCCAAAAGTCACAGACCCCGCTTGTTCACGAACTAGAAGAACACGTTACGCTTCGCCGTTGAGGGCTTTCAACAGCGGCTGGAGGTGGCTGGCGTACTTCTGCCAGCGGCCGACAGACGACGCGAAAATGGGCTGGCGTACCTGCAGGCTGCTGTCCGACTGCACCAGCCGCGCTGTTTCGTGCGGGCGGCCGCAGCGATCGTCCCAGGCCAGGCCGCAGTACTGCACCAGGCGCTGCGCGGCCTGGAGTGGCTGGCTGACCAGATCCTCATAAACCACTTCGTGAATCGAAATGGGCAGGCACGACTTCCAATGAGCCATCAGTCGTTCGTTTTGCCGCAGGTATTTGCCGATATCTGTCAGGTTGGTCGACATGCTGGCCGCCGGGCGCCGACTGAAATTCTGGAAGTAACAGGAGAGACCAAGATCCCGCGGATCGCGGCGGCAATAGATCACCCGAGCCTGCGGGAACATGGCGTAGATCAAGCCCAAGTGAAGATAATTGGCCGGCAAACGGTCGACCACACGTGAGGCGGAGTCGCCGGGCGCCGACGATCGATCCAGATAGCGTTTGGCAAGTCGCTGGACGGTTTCGCGATCGAGTTGAGCCAGGCAGCTGGGATAGGTCCGTTCCGTTTCCATCTGCCGCGGCAGGACTAGCGAATAGAGATTGATTTCCTGCAGTTCCCCGGCGCCACGGACCTGCGGATGCGAGGCCAGGATCTGTTCAACAAGCGTGGTGCCGCTGCGCGGCGCGCCGACAACAAATACCGGCCGATCGGAATCGGACCCGTACGAAGCGACCTGGCGGAAGAAGTCGGGGGTCGCGGTCGCAATCATCTCGTCCACGTGCCGGGTTTGACGTTCGATATCGTAGATCACGCCGGCGCGATGCAGTTCCATACGACGGGCCTCGTTGGCCTGCTGCAGATGCACAAACGCGTCATCGTAGCGGCCCTGCATGTCCAGCATGTTGGCCACCGCGAAATGCAGCATGTACTTTTCCAGCAGCGGCAACGCCGGATGGCCCAGCAGTGACTGAATCCGTTCTCCCTGCTGGGGCGTGAACTGATAATGTCCGTGCCGCGCCAGTTCGCTGAGCCGGTAGTAGGCCGTGGCGTCGTTCGGATTCACCAATAAGGCCTGCTGGTAGTTTTCGACAGCGGACGCAACGTTGCCGTTCTCCTGCTGTGCCACGCCGCACTGCGTGAGGGCTGCCGACACTTGCGGGTTCAGTTGAGCAGCCTTTTCGTAGCTGGCTACCGCTTCGGCGACCTGGCCCTGCTCGCGCTGCAGGTCGCCCAAGTGCAAATAGGCGTCGGCAAAGTCGGGCTTATTCTTCATGCCCAGTTCAATGCTCATCCGCGCGTCCTCAAAGGCATACTGCTGGGTCAGCGTGGCACCGAGTCCCACGTAGGCCTCGGCGTAGTTCGGGTCCAGCCGCAGGGTGGTCCGATAATGACTTTCGGCTTCCCCGAATTTGCCCTGATAGCGCAGCGCTTCGGCCAGGCCAAAAGTCACGCCGGCGTTGTTGGCGTTGTTCTGCAGGACCAGCTGAAAACGCCGTTCGGCTTCGTCGAACTGACCGCGCATCATCGCGTTCGTCGCTTCGACCAGATTGTTCTGCGCGTTCTTTGTCGACGCATTCAGCCGCGCGTAGCTGAGGCGTGCTTCTTCGTCCCTTCCCAATTCGCTGAGCACGCTGGCCAGGTCCGTTTGCGCGCGCGGGAAATCCGGCTGAACGCTGAGCGCTCGCTGAAACGCCTCGGCCGCTGCCGCGGCGTTCTTGACCTGCCGGAACGAACGCCCCATGTTGTAGTACGCTTTGGCATGATCCGGCTTGTGCTGCACGGCCGCTTGAAACGAGGCGATTGCTTCTCCATGGCGCCCTTGCTTCATCAACAGATCGCCCAGGTTATTGTGGGCTTCCGCGTAGTCCGGTTTGAATTGGATGGCCTGCTGGTACGCGCTAATGGCTTCGTCCACCTGTTGCTGCGCCGTATAGGCGATACCCAGGTTGTAGTAGCCGTCCGCGTAGGTAGGCTTGATTTCCGTGGCCAGGATGAAGCAGGCGATCGCCGCCTTGACCTGGTCTTCGTTCATGTACCGGATCCCTTGTGAATTGAGCAAATCAGGATCCGACAGCCCCGACTGCTTGGCCTGCTGGATGCTGGCCTTGGCTTCGTCGGTCAGCCCGCCGGTGAACTGAGCGACCGCCAGGTTGGCGTGATAGCGGAATTGCCCGTTGTCGATGGCAATGGCCTTGTTGTAACAATCAATGGCCTTGTTGCTGCGGCCGAAATGCTGCGCGATCGTCCCGATCAAATGCCAGGCTTCGGCATTTTGCGGGTCTTCGTCAACAATCTGACGATACATCCGCTCCGCCTCGCGCAGCTTCCCGAAACGGTGGTGATTGATTGCAGTTTGAAACAGGTCGGCTGGGTTACTCATCGGTTCGATCGCTGCCAGATTGGAGACAAGGGACAGAAGGCAAACACTTATTATACTACGATTTCCGAGAATCCCAGCAATTTGCGGGCAAGCCCGAAAAATCTGGAAAATCGTCACAAGGCGCGGCGTATTGGACATCGACTCGGCAGCATGCCATCGTTGCAGGGGGCGGGGCGGCGTCCCGCACGCGGTGAACTGCCACGGCGACGCCCCATGATCCCGTTAATCTGGCCCCGCGCCCGGGCGCGAATCACGACACGAACGGCGGAACGATGGTCCCGATCTTCCAATTCAACAATACGGACTCGTCGCCGTCTCCGGAATTGCTCGATTTCGCCAGATCGCTGGCACGCCAGAGGCAAGCGTTTGAGGGACGGCAAGTACGGCGGTCGCCTCGCGAGCCGTTCGTGGTGAGCGTGTTGACCCAACCACTTTGCGACGACCTGCGTGCGGAGGGCGATCCGTTCTGGGCCGTGGCGATGGACGTCTCCGCCGGCGGACTCTGCTTGATCTCGCCGACGCGGTTTCGTGCCGCGCACGTGCAGTTAAGAATCCGCCTGCCCGCGGGCGGGGAAATGAATCCCTGCTTAAAGATCACTCGCTGCCGGCCGATCGGTCCCTACTTCGAAATCGCCGGAAGGTTTCAGACGCTCATCGATACCCGTGGTTAGTTCCTAAACAAACACTGGAAAGACTGGCGGTTCGCTGCGCTCAACTCCAGGCACCCTTGCGCCCAACCGCGGGTGGCTTGACATGAACCGCCCCGGCGCCTGCGGCTGTGGGTTAAACACAATACGGCAACTCCGGCTCAGGTCAGCTTTTTGCGGTGGGACACAACCACGTACGTCTGTTCGTAGTCCCACGATCGATTGACGTTGACGCTGTACCAGTCCTCGGTCGTTGCCGAGCGGCAGGGATAGTCCAGGCGGAATGACTGCCGGCGACCGTAGATGATATCCCGAATGGCGGCGGCAACCAGCCGTGCGTCGTCCGCGCCGTCCCCGCGAGACTTGTCGCAGACCAGCAGGTAGTTGCTGCCCAAGCCGTTCGCCCCATCCTTACCCGTTGCCATCTTGGCAAATCGCCGCCAGGCATCGTTGACGAACACAACGGTGCCCTCCTGGTTCAACACGGCAACCTGATCGGTCGACGCATTCAGATTCTCCCAGGGTCCATTATCCTGAGTCGAAACAGGACGCGTGGAGGGTGCGACATGAACGACGGGGCGCGCGGCGGACGCTTGAGTTTGATTGGAGGATTCGGGCATGGGACTACTTTCTCTCAAAACGCACACGAAGTTCTCTCACACGCCTGTATATGCGTTCCGCCAGGCGACTCAAGAACCTGGCGAAACCCCGACCGCATTTGGAAAGATTTAACGCTCTGGTTTTAACGATTCGGCTTGTCGCAACGCCTGTAAGGCAATAGGGCCTTGGCGAGGCCCGCACGCGCGGCGCCGCGACGATGTCAGCGACGTACAATTGATGTCGAACGATCGGATGCCCGCCCTTAGAAAACGAACGATGCCCCTACCAACCGACCTTGGTTCGCCGAACATCCCCTCCGATCCGGAGTTGCTGCGCGACTTCGTCACGGAATCGAGCGATCGGCTCTGCGCCATCGAACATCTGATCGCGGACGCGCTCTCCGGCTCGTCCAGCATCACGCCGGAAACGGTCAACGAGATTTTTCGCGGGATCCACTCCATCAAGGGCGTTGCGGGTATCCTGGGCCTCTCCACGGTCACGGACCTGGCCCACCGCATCGAAAACGTGCTCGATCAGATCCGCCATCAAGATCCCGAAAGCGCTCCGGACGTGATGGTCCTTGTCTGGCGGGCCATTGAAGAGCTGCATCGCATTATTGGAAACGTTGTCAAGACAGAATCGAGCTCGCTGCATGGCCTGCTGCAACAGTTGGACGCCATCTGCGCGACGGTCGAGGAAGTGGATGCCCCGCACCATCCGAACCCGCGCGACAGCCATGCTGCCGCTGCCGCGGCGATTATGGGCGAGCGCAGCACGCGGATTTCCGTGGCCGACCTGGACTGGTTGAGTTCCGTTATTCGCGACCTGCCCCAGGCGCGTGACGAACTGCTGACGGAACTGCGCGCGGTCGCTCCCGCCAAGTCGATCGCAGCGGCGGCGCGGATCAACCTGCTGGTGGGCGACCTGCAGCACGCCGTCGAGCAGATGCGGCTTGTTCCGTTGCAGCGCGCATTCCAGGCACTTCCTCGCGTGGTGGACGACCTGTGTCGCCGGTTTGGCAAGAAGTGCCGGGTCACGTTCAGCGGAGAATCGCTCGAAGTCGACAAGACCATCATCGAGGCACTGTCCGACCCGTTAGTGCACCTCCTGCGTAACGCGTTGGACCACGGCATCGAATCGCCCGTCGACCGCGTCCGACAAGACAAGAATATGGAAGGGTCCGTCATCGTTGCCGCGGAGATCCGCCAGAACGAACTCCAGATTCGCGTCTCGGATGACGGCAAGGGGATTGACCCCGCGCAAGTCCTGCAGACGGCCATCCACCGGCAGTTCATCACGAGCGAAAAGGCAGGCCAACTCTCGCGTGAAGAAGCCATTCAGCTGATTTTCTGGCCCGGCTTTTCCACGGCAAACAAGGTGACCGAAGTGAGTGGTCGCGGAGTGGGCATGGACGTTGTCTGTTCCAACATTCAGTTGCTGGGCGGGTCCGTTGGGATCGAATCGCAGCCGGGAAAAGGCACAATAGTACTCATCACGCTGCCGCTCGACGCCCGATCATGACGGTCCGGGCGGACTCCGCTTGCGACGGACATTTCCTTTCGGCCGCGCGAATCGATGCAACCAAATTCGGAGGAGCGCTGCGGGAACGTTGCGATACTGGATTCCCCCCCATGCCCCGGGTATGCTAGTGCAGTGCTTCGTACCACAACGCAGAACTGACGGGAGCGAAACGGGGACTGGCTCCATCGTCGTGTTCGGTTCGTCCCGGAAAACCCGTTGGAGCGATGGTGCCTGTTCCTCTTTCTGGCTATGCTAAGACGGTGCCTGGTACTTCAGCGCACAGTTGACGGGAGCGAAACGGGGACTGGCTCCATCGTCGTGTTCGGTTCGTCCCGGAAAACCCGTTGGAGCGATGGTGCCTGTTCCTCTTTCGCGGCACCACTCGAGCGCCGTCAGCAGCAACAACCCCATGGACGAAGAAACCGCGATACCGACGTTCCCGCCGCTTTATCGCTCCTCCCACAAACACCGTTAGCGAGCAACCTCATGAACCCGCGCTGCCTTCCCTTTGTTCTCCTTTGGGCTTTGTACACAACAACCTTGTTTGCCGGCGAAGCCGATAAGCGGCTGGATATCTACTGGGTCGACGTGGAAGGAGGCGCGGCCACACTGATTGTCACGCCGGCCGGCGAATCGATCCTGATCGATACAGGCAATCCAGGCCTCCGCGATCCCGGGCGCATCGTGAAGGTGGCCACCGCGGTCGCCAAAATCCGCAGGATCGACCACCTCATCATTACCCACTACCATCGCGATCACTACGGGGGCGCCGAGACACTGGCAACCATGTTGCCCATCGGAACCGTATATGACAACGGCATGTTCGACCAGATGCCCGATAACCCGGGCAAGGCCTATTTTGAATTCGCGTGCGAAACTCGCAAGGTCATTCAGCCGGGCGATACCTTGACGCTCAAGCAAGCCGAGGGCGCTGCGGCGGTCAAGTTCCAATGCCTGGGAACACGGCAATCCTTCGTCGATTCCTCGGTCGCGAACGAGACAAACTGTGCCGCGCATCGACCGAAAGAACGCGACGGGTCGGACAATGCCAATAGCGTGGTGATGCTGCTGGAATTCGGTCCCTTTCGTTTCTTTGACGGCGGCGACCTGACCTGGAACCAGGAAATGAATCTGGTTTGTCCCAACAATCCGATCGGGGAAGTCGATGTCTATCAGGTTACGCATCATGGCCTGGACAGCAGCAACAACCCTGTTATCGTACGCAGCCTGCAACCGCGCGTCGCGATCATGAATAACGGTACCCGTAAGGGCTGCGCGCCCGCCGTCTTCGAAACCTTGACGGCAACAAAATCCATTGAAGCGATCTATCAGGTTCACAAAAACCTTCGCCCCGACGGCGCGGTCAATAACGCACCCGAGGACTTCATTGCCAATCGCGGCGATTCGAAATCGTGCCGGGGAAACTTTATCCAGCTGTCCGTGACGCCCAACGGCAAAAAGTATTCAGTCCACATACCAGCTCATGGCCACAAGCAGGAATACGTGACCAAAAACGAAGCAGCAGCCAGTTAGCAGCGTTACAGCACGGGGCCAGGGGACTGGCTCCATCGTTGCGTTCGGTTTTCCGGGGCGAACCAAAAAAGGGGAAGGAGCCAGTCACCGTTTCGCTATCGCCAAACCGGCGATGAGGTATTAGCCGAGCAAGACTTGCAGGTGCTGCTCGATACAGGCGGGCAGCACATCGACGTTGTAGCCGCCTTCCAGCACGCTGACCGTTTTCCCATCGGCGTATTCGTCGGCGATCTTCAGCACGTGTCGCGTCAGCTGGCCGAAGTCTTCCTGCTCCAGGCCCAGCGACCCGATGGGATCCAAACGGTGGCTGTCGAAACCGGCGCTGATCAAGACCAGCTGTGGGCGGATTTTCGCCGCGAACGATTCCAGCTCGCTGGCAAACCGCTCGAAGTACTCGCTGCGGTCTGTCCCAAACCGCACTGGTACGTTACGGGTTGTGCCGAGTGCCGCGCCGGTACCCGTTTCATCCGCCATCCCGGTTCCGGGGTAAAAGGGATGCCGGTGAATCGAAAAAAATCCTACCTGCTCGTCGGCCCAAAAGGCATCTTGCGTACCGTTGCCGTGATGGACATCCCAATCGACGATCAGCACGCGGTCCAGATCCAGCTGCTGCGTGGCCAGGCGAGCGGCCACAGCAATGTTGTTGAACAGGCAGAAGCCCATGGCCGCTTTCGGCAGCGCGTGATGGCCGGGCGGCCGCACAAGGCAGAGTGCGTTCTGGGCCTCGCCGCCCACCACCTGTTTCACGGCATCGCACACGGCGCCCGCAGCGCGCAACGCCACCGCATACGATTTGTCCGAAACGACCGTATCGGTTTCGATCCGCCCGCCTCCGTCGTCGGCATACTGGCGAACGGACAAGACGTATTCGGGATTGTGCACCAGCTGGAGTTCCGCTTCCGTCGCCGGTTGCCATGCGGGACAGTTGCACTTGTCGACATAACCCGTCTGTTCCAAATGTTCGGCCACTCGAGTCACTCGCAAAGGCCGTTCAGGATGCGATCCTGTTTCATGGGCCGCGAAGAACGCGTCCTGGTAAAGCAGTGTCATAGCAATCCCTTAAACCCGGCAATTGTGTGTTGACTCGCTTGTCCACCGGGTGCACCGATCGCGGCGGCTCCTCAGAAAAGCGGATAGTGCAATTGTAGAAAGCAATTCCGTCAATCGTTGCAAGTTCCCGACAATACAGCGAAAACCCTTGCACTGGCAAGGACTTAAGTTGACAATCCGACAGTCCAGCGACTAGGCTGGAAGAGGAACAATCGTTTTCGCACATCCAGTCGACGAACACCAGCCCGATCGGCATTTGTTGGATATAATTCAACCACCTGAAGCTCTGGCCAGCAGACGTCTTCAGGACGTCCCTAGCGTCAGGCAAGCCCACGCGATCGAACCCACAGGGCACGGCCGGCGGGAGATACGTCGATGAGAAACCATCCAGGCGCAAAACCTTACAGTATTTTCATGATGCGAATGTCACCCAACGTCTTGCCAATAATCCTGCTCTGCCTGCTGACTTGGACGGGTCACCTTGTCGCCCAGGAAGCGTACGTCGAAATGCCGGTGAATGACTATTTCAAGGATCCGGATAAGTTCAAAGAGGCGGACAACAATCAGAAGTACGTGTTTCTGGGCACAAACCCTTACGAGGGTCGCAACAAGCAGTTGTTCGACGGCTGGTTCAAGTTGTATTACTTCCCCCAGATGACGCACATCGACAGACTCGATTCGCTGCCGTCGATGCGGGAAGAGTTCCTGAAAAACTTCCTGAAGCCCGGTCTGAAGAAGAACCCGGAGTTGAAGCCGGCGCTGCTGGAAATCGCTTTTGAAATGACCAAAGAGATCGCCACCGGCGACTATCACCCGGTGGCGCGCTACAATGCGATGCTCTTGTTGGGCGAATTGAATACAACGGAATTGAACCGCTTGACGAAGGAGAAGCCGGAACCGTTGATGAAGGCGTTGGGAGTTCTGGTAACCGAGTTCAAAAATCCCGACCAAATCGACTCGGTTCGCCTCGCCGCGCTGCTGGGAATCCTGCGGCATTGTGAAATAAGGGGCACCGCCATGCCTCCGGCGGCGCGGGATATGATCATCGCCGACATGCTGGATGTGATTGCGGAAAAGCAGCCCCCCGCCGGCAGGTCACAGGAAGGTCACGCCTGGTTTCAACGCCGCGCGTTTGATGTCTTGGGGGCACTGGGCACAGACGACCAGGACGGTCGCGTCGTGACCGCGATCGTCGGTGCCCTGAACCAGATCGACAACGACCTCGGACTACGCTGCGCCGCAGCCACGGCGTTGGGACGATTGAAACTGAACGCCAACAGCCGGTTGAACGTTCCCGCGGCTACCAAGGGCCTGAACGACTTGGCCATGTCGGTTTGTCAAAGTGAATTGGCGGCGATCGCGGAACTTCAGAAGGAATTTCAATCGCAGCAGGACCCGCGAGCCCAGGGAACTCAAAACCTGGTGACCAACACGGGAATTCAAGACGCCCTCAAAAAACGCCAGACCTTGCGCACGCGTCGCCGTGTCAAGTCGGTCCTGGTCTGTATCAACTCGGCCTTGAACGGGGTCGGTTCCGCTTCCGGCATCAAGAGCCAGGTCAAGCCCAACGATCCAGCCGCCAAGCAAGTCGCCGAACTGGAGCAAACCGTGAAAACGTTGATCGCGGCAACCGACAAGACCGATCAGACCTTCGAAGAGGTCACCCAGTCCGTCCAGACGGCGTTGGGAAAACTGGCCGGAAACAACGCTCCCGCCGGGAACCCGGATCCCGAACTGCCAGCGGAAATCCCCGCGACTCCCCCAAGTCCGGACGGCTTGCCCCCGGTTCCAGGAGCGGGCGAACCTGGCGTTCCCGACCTCGACGCCCTGCCGCCGGTCAACGGCCTGCCCTGATCATCTCAGCGAAAAGCATGCCGGCACAATCGCTACATACTACCTAATCTTCTTATTTTCTAATTGTAGCAACCTCTCCAGCTGGCCTGCCGATCAAAAAGACGAGCGGCACTTGCTCTCGTGCGCGCACTCGATAGCATTCCCAGTAACAGGACTCGTCACGGTTTCGAGCGTCCTTTGAACCTCGCAGCATTCAGGTAACCGAACTCATGTCCCACACGTTTTCCTTGTCGTTTCCAGAATCGGACATCGCCCTGCTGACGCTCGACATGCCGGACAAAGGGGCCAACATCCTCTCGACTTCCGTCCTCGATGAACTGTCCGCTCAATTGGACGAATTGGAATCGCGCACGGACCTGGCGGGCCTGGTAATCATTTCCGGCAAGCCCGCGACATTCATCGCCGGCGCGGACTTGCGCGAGTTTGCCGCGGCCATGGACATCGAGAAGCAAACGACGATCGAGATGTGCCGGCGCGGACAAACGCTGTTCGGCCGCTTGTCCAAGACGCCATTTGTCACGATTGCGGCGATCGACGGCATCTGCGTTGGCGGCGGCGCGGAACTGGCGGTCTGGTGCGACCGTCGCATCATGACCAGCGGCGAGAAAACAGAGATCGGCTTTCCCGAAGTGAAGATCGGCATCTTCCCGGGTTGGGGCGGAACGGCCCGGATGCCGCGGATGGTCGGGCTGGCAAACGCGGTCGAAATGATCACGGGGGGCGAGTCGATCGATGCGCGGAGCGCTCTTGCGATGGGCCTTGCCTCGGATGTCGTGGCGGCCGAACAATTGCTGGACGCCGCTCTGGCGATGGTCCGCGAAGAAGCGCAAACAAAACAGTACGTCCAGGATCGCCAGACCTGGTCGCGGCCCGTAGAGATCAACGAAACGGAACTCGGCTTCTTGGGAGTCACCGCGTCGGCGGTCATCAGGCAGCAGACGAAAGGGCAGTATCCCGCCCCGGAAGCGGCGTTGAACACGATGCTCGAAGCCGCCGCGGTCGACATTGACGAAGCCTGCCAATTGGAAGCCGCCGGCATGGCCGACCTGTTCGGCACTTCGATCAATGCCGCTCTGATCAACGTCTTTTTCCTCACGGACCGAGTCAAGAAGGATACGGGAGTCGACAGCGCGGACGTCCGGCCGGCCGACGTCCAATCGGTCGCCGTTATCGGGGCCGGCATCATGGGCGCCGGTATCGCCGCGGCCAACATCAAACGGGGCGTCCCTGTGGTACTCAGTGACACCGTGCGTGAATCGCTGGAAGCGGGCGTGCGCAACGTCATGGAAGAAGCGTCGTACAATCGCGCTACCAAGTCGGCCGACCCGCAAAAACTGATCGAACTCAGCCCCCTCTTAAACATGGGCCTGGGGCACGAAGAATTGGCCGGTTGCGACTTCGTGATTGAAGCGATCGTCGAGAACGAAGCCGTCAAGAAGCAGGTCTTTGCGGACCTCGAACCGCGTCTGGCGGAGACGGCCATCTTGACGTCGAACACGTCGACGATTCCGATTACCAAGCTGGCCAACGGCCTGCAACGCCCCGCCCAGTTTTGCGGGTTCCATTTCTTCAATCCCGTCCGGCGGATGAAACTGGTGGAGGTGATCCGCGGCGAGCAGACCAGCGACGAAACGGTGGCTACCGCCGTGGCCCATGCAAAACGGATTGGCAAGCTGCCGATCGTGGTCAACGACGGTCCGGGCTTCCTGGTAAACCGTCTGCTTTTTCCCTTCCTGAACGAATCCCTGGAATTGCTCATGGAAGGCATTCCCGTCAAAACGATCGAACGGGCGGCGAAAGCCTTTGGCATGCCGATGGGCCCCCTGGAACTGTACGACATGGTCGGGCTGGATACGGCCGTCTACGCCGGCAAGGTGATTCGCGAAGCGTTTCCTGATCGCACGATCCTGTCCCCCATCCTGCCCGCACTGCTGAAGAATGGACGTCTGGGGAAAAAGTCAGGCAAGGGATTCTTCTCGTACGAAAATCGCAAGCAACGCGCCGAACCGACAACTTCATTCGCCAGTACGTGCGCGAAGAAAAATCCTTATCCCAAGAACAGGTCACGATGCGATTGTTCCTGCCGATGCTGCTGGAAGCGACACGAGCGTTGGAAGCCAACATCGTCCGCAACGTGCAAGACGTGGACTTCGGGATGATTTACGGACTGGGCTTTCCGCCGTTCAAAGGCGGTCTCCTGTTCTGGGCCGACACGCTCGGAGCCGCACAGATCCTCGAATTACTCAAGCCGCTCGCCGAATACGGAGCCCGCACGAAGCCGACGGCCTTGCTGGAAGAGATGGCGAAAGAAAATCGCAAGTTTTATCCATAGCTGAAACGACTCCCTAGTGAAACGGGAAACCGCGAGGACGCCCTGCCGTCCTCCAAATACGATCAAAAGGACGAGAACATGAAGACAGCGGTTGTCATCGATTGCGTGCGCACGCCCATTGGCCGGGCGCATCCCGACAAGGGTTACTTCCGCGACGTTCGCAGCGATGACCTGGCCGTTGCCTGCGTCAATGCATTGCTGGAACGAACCGGCATCGACCCGGCCCATGTGGAAGACGTTGTCATGGGCAACACCAACCAGACGCTGGAGCAGGGCCTGAACGCCGGGCGCATGATTGGACTCATGTCACGCCTGCCCGTGGAAAGCGGCGGCGCGACGGTCAACCGACTGTGTGGCAGTAGCTTGCAGGCACTCAATCAGGCGTCTCATTCCATCATGGCGGGTTTCGAGGACGTGCAGGTAATCGGCGGTTTCGAACACATGCACCATCTGCCGATGGACCATGGCGTGGATTTGAACCCCAAGTTGTTTCACCGCACCTCCAAAGGCGCGCTGCTGATGGGTGTGACCGCCGAATTCCTGGCCCAGACACAGGACATCTCGCGCGAGGAGCAGGATCAGTTCGCCTTGCGAAGTCATCAGCGGGCCGCCGCGGCGCAAGCGGCTGGCGAATTTCAAAGCGAATTGATCCCCGTCTACGGGCGCGGTGAGGACGGCCGCCGCCTGCTGGTGGATCACGACCAGTGCGTCCGCAGTGACACTTCCATGGCAGCGCTCGGTGAATTGAATCCCGCCTTCATGCCGAAACTCGGCACCGTCACCGCCGGCAACAGTTCGCCGCTGAACGACGGTGCCGCGGCCATGCTGGTCATGTCGTCTGAAAAGGCGGACGCGCTGGGCTTGAAACCGATCGCCAAAGTCGTCGCCACCGCGGTCGCCGGGGTCGAACCGTGCGTGATGGGTACGGGACCGGTGCCGGCCACGCAGAAGGCGTTAAAGCGAGCCGGCTTGCAGTTGTCCGATATCGACGTGATCGAACTCAACGAAGCCTTCGCCGCCCAATCGATCGCCTGCCTGCGAGCGCTGCAAGTCGACGCCGACAGAGTAAACGTCCGCGGCGGCGCCATCGCCATCGGCCATCCCCTCGGCGCCAGCGGCGCGCGGATTGCCACGACACTGCTGCATGCCATGACGGCCCGCGACGCCACATTTGGCCTGGCCACCATGTGCATCGGCGCCGGCCAGGGAATCGCGACGATCTTCGAACGTCTGTAGTGGATGATGAACGTAGCGAATCGCTCGACTGCGTTACTCGGCGGGGACGCGTTTCGGGGTGACGGGGTCGGCGATTTGAATCGCTTTATGACCTTTGACAGCGCCGGGCGAGGCAAAAAACTTGGTGATGCCTTCGATCGATACGTCCAACGGCTTGTGGATATCGTGGTCCGTCGTGACGATATCCCCGACCCGCAAGCCGAGCAAGTCCGACGTGGTGATGCTGGATTCCGCCAGCGTGACCACGAGTTCCAACAGCGTTTCTTCCAGGCTCTGCGCGATCAATGTCTTGGAGCGGTCGTCCGCTCCCCCACGGTTATATCCCGCCCACGTGTTGGACACCAGCTTATGTCCAATGCGCTCGATCGAGGTAAACGGAATGCACAGATTGATCATACCGCGCGTTTCGCTGATGGTGAGTTCGAAGCTCACCACGATCACGACTTCATTGGGCGGCACGATTTGAACCAGCTGCGGATTGCTTTCGACCCGCTGCACGCTAAGCGTCAGGGCCAAAACGTTTTCCCAGGCGTTCTTAAGCTCCTGCAAGAACAAGCCCGTGATGCGCGAGACCAGGCGCTTTTCGATCTCCGTCAGGGGTCGTCGCGATGGAACGCCCCCTTCCTTGCCGCCGCCTAACAGACGATCGATGATCGGGTAGAGGATCGCAGGGCTGACGTCCAGGATCAAGTCGCCATCGAGCGGTTCCGCGCGGAGGATATTCAGGCAGGTGGGATTCTCCAGGCTGAATACAAATTCGCTGTAGGTCAGCTGATCGACGCTCGTCAGCTTCACTTCGACGATGCAACGCAGCAGCGCCGACAGCGCAGCTCCATAATTCCTGCCGAAACCTTCATGCAACGACTGCAACGCGCGCATCTGCTCTTTGCCGACGCGCTCGGGCCGCTTGAAGTCGTAGGGAGTTACCTTGTCCCGAAACTTCGGCCGCGAGGAACTCGGCTTGACCGGAGTCGCGGGCTGCTGGCGAGCTCCGTCCCCTTCCTTGTCCATGGCCTGCAGCAGGCTTTCGACTTCCGTTTGGCTGAGCACATTCTTGTCTGGCACGGTCACTCCTTTGACCAACGCGGGGCGTCGCACTTATTGGCGAATCTGGCCTTCGCCATAGACCACGTACTTGTAGCTTGTCAATTCCTTCAAACCGCAGGGCCCGCGAGCGTGAAACTTGTCGGTACTGATGCCGATCTCCGCTCCCAACCCGAACTCGCCGCCGTCGTTGAAACGGGTACTGGCGTTGACCATCACGGCCGCGCTATCCACGGCGGCGGCAAACATCCGAGCCGCGGCAAGATCGCGGGTGAGAATCGCATCGGTGTGGTGCGAACCGTGGGCATTGATGTGTTTGATCGCTTCGTGGATCGAGCCGACCACTTTCGCGGAAATTACCGGCCCCAGGTACTCAGTGTCGTAATCCTCGTCAGTCGCGGCGGTCGCCTGCGGGACGAGTTCGCAGGTCGGCTGGTCGCCCCGAATTTCGATCCCGTTCTCGATCAGCGAGGCCGCGATTCGCGGGAGGTCTACGGACGCCACATCAGCGTGCACGAGTAGCGACTCGAGGTGGACGGGATCGAGGCCCGGGTTGTCCGCGTCGGATCCCAGTGTCGCGTGGAGGCGCGGCTGCGCCCGCTCCTTGACATCGTCGTGCTCCTGGCCGGCGCGCTGCTCCTGGGCGCGCTGATGGCGCGCCTCAAGCAGAGCGCAATCCTTGGCTATCTGCTGGCCGGCACGCTGCTGGGGCCCAACGGCCTGCACGTCATCAAGGACGAGAAAACCGTCGAAGCCATCGCCGAACTCGGCGTCGCCCTGCTGCTGTTCAGCCTCGGACTCGAGTTCAGTTGGAACCGCCTGCGCTCGCTCGGCAAGCCGATTCTCGTCGGCGGGTTCGTGCAGATCGGCATCACGATCAGCCTGTGCATGGGTGCGGGCATCATGTTCGGCCTTTCCGCGCCGGAAGCGTTCGTCGTCGGCGCCATGGTCGCGCTTTCAAGCACCGCCTGCGTGCTGCGCGTGCTGATGGATCGCGCGGCGATCGAGAGCAACCACGGCCGCGCCGCCGTCGGCATCCTGCTCGTGCAGGACATCGCGGTCGTGCCGCTGGCGCTGACGGTGAATGTGCTGGGGAAAGGCGGCACGCCTGGCGAAGTCGCGCTCTACATCGGACAGATTCTGCTCTACGCCGCCGGCCTGATCGCCGCGCTCTGGCTGCTCCTCAATAAGGTTGCCGTCTGGGGCCTGGGCACGCTCACCATGGCGCGCAACCGCGAGCTGACGATCCTGCTGGCAGTCGTTGTCGGGTTGGGCGCGGCCTTCGCGGCCTACAAGGCCGAGCTCTCACCCGCGCTGGGCGCGTTCGTCGCGGGCATGTTCCTGGGCTCCTCACCCTTCGCCGCGCAGGTGCGCGCGGATGTCTCGAGTCTGCGCATCGTGCTGCTGACATTGTTCTTCAGCGCGGCCGGGATGCTCGGCGACCCCGGCTGGATGATCCGCAACCTGCCGCTGCTCATCGCGCTGACCGCGGCTGTGATCCTTATCAACGCGGTGGTCGGCTGGCTGGTGCTGCGGAAGATGGGTGTGCCGCACGCCGTCGCCGCCGGCGCCGGCATCAGCCTCGCGCAGATGAGCGAGTTCGCCTTCGTGCTGGGCCTGCTGGCGGTGAATGTCGGTGTGCTGCCGCAGCTTGTTGATGAGGCCGGCAACAAGCAGGGCAGCCCGGTCTTCATGGCGATGGCGTCCACCGCGATCGTCACGCTGTTCCTGACGCCCTACCTCATCGCAGCCGCGCCGACGATCGGCATGTGGCTCGACCGCAAACTTGCGCGCGGCGAAGGCGCCCGCGCCGCCGCCGCCGGCCACGGCCCCGGCGAGCACGAACCGGAAGTCATCATTATCGGCTTCGGCCCCGCCGGCCAGCGCGTCGGACAATCGCTGGCCAACAGCGGTCGCGAGGTGCTGGTCATCGATCAGAACCGCGATGCTGAACGTCACACCCGCCCGCTCGGCCTGCACTTCATGCCCGGCGACGCGACGAAGGAGGAAGTGCTCGAGCACGCACATGTGTCGCAGGCAAGGGTTGTGGTCATCACGTTGCCGACGCCGGAGATCACGCGCGAGGCGCCGCGCACGGTGCGCCACCTGGCGCCGGGGGAACCCATCATCGTCCGTGCCCGCTACCACATGTATGGTACGACATGCGAGTCAGCCGGGGCACACGCCGTGGTCGATGAGGAAAAGGAAGTCGGCAAGCGGCTGGCGGTGATGTTGCGAAGCCACTTGGGCGAAGCGCACGCCGAGCCCGTGATCGACCCCGAAAACCCGCCGCCGCTGTGACCGCGCCCTGGCTATAATGAGGCGATCTTTTCAGGATGACCGACCGGCCATTCACCCTCACCATGAAAACCAAGCTGCAGGTTGATCCGTTGCCTGGGTGGAGATGGGTAGTACTCATCTGCATCCTCGCAGTGCCTGCGCTGGCGATGTCATCGGGACCACGGATACCCGTCGGCCCCGGTGCCGGCGCCACGGCTGAACGATTCCTTTGCGTCGATCACGGCGCCGTTGATCCTGAAATCACGGAGACATGCTCAACCGTCGCGCCCGGCTGGCGGACGTTTGGACGATGCCTGACCGCACACGCCGTCGATGTCCAGGCTCCCGTCCCGCCATTGCTGCGCGGCGATGGCCTGACGACTGCAGGTGAAA